>DATJRE010000102.1:0-11979 GCA_035505095.1 Bryobacteraceae bacterium
AAATTCTAACTATGGATGCTCTCTTACTTAAAGACTATCTGCGCCTGGAAATGGTGCGCATGGAGGAGCCGGAGATCGGGCCGGACGATGTGCTGGTGCGAGTGCGAGCGTGCGGGATCTGCGGCAGCGACGTGCACGGACTGGATGGCTCCACGGGGCGGCGCATTCCGCCGCTGGTGATGGGGCACGAGGCCGCCGGCGAGGTGGTGCGCGCGGGCGCCAACGTACGCGACCTGGAACCGGGCGAGCGAGTTACTTTCGATTCGACCATTTATTGCGGGCGCTGCTTTTACTGCACGCGGGGCGACATCAACTTATGCGACAACCGGCAGGTGCTGGGCGTTTCGCCCGGCGAATACCGGCGGCACGGCGCGTTCGCGGAGTATGTGGCGGTGCCGCGGCGGATCATGTATCGGCTGCCGGCGAATCTGAGTTATGAGCAGGCGGCTCTGATTGAGGCGGTCTCGGTGGCGGTGCACGCGGTGAACCTGACGCCGCTGCGGCTGGGCGATTCGGCGGTGGTGGTGGGCAGCGGAATGATCGGCGTGCTGGCGGTGCAGGCGCTGCGAGCGGCGGGCTGCGCGCGGATTTTCGCGGTGGACCCGGTGGAGTCGCGGCTGCAACTGGCGGTGCAGATGGGGGCGAGCGAAGGGTTGAATCCGAAGGACGGCGATGTGGCGGAGGCCGTGCGCAAGGCTACCGGCGGGCATGGGGCGGCGGTGGCGGTGGAGTGCGTGGGGGCTACCGATCCGATTCGCACGGCGATTGCCGCGGTGCGCAAGGGCGGCGCGGTGACGCTGGTGGGCAACGTGGCGCCGTCGGTGGACCTGCCGCTGCAGGCGGTGGTGACGCGGCAGATCCGGCTGCAAGGGTCGTGCGCGTCGTGCGGCGAGTATCCGGCCTGCATGGAACTGATGGCCAGCGGGGCGATCCAGGTGGACCCGCTGATTAGCGCGGTGGCCCCGCTGGCGGAGGGCGCGCAGTGGTTCGCGCGGCTTCGGAACCATGAACCGGGGCTGATGAAGGTGATCCTGCGGCCTTGAGTGGCGGAGCGGCCTCCCAGGGCAAAACCTGACGCGGAGACGCGGAGGCGCGAAGGAAGAGGCGGAGAAGACGTTGCGAGTCTCTGGGTTCCTTTTCTCCGCGCCTCCGCGACTCCGCGTCAGGTTTCCGGAGTGCCAGCCGGTCTGCTACCGGCGGATCGTGCAGACGATGTCGCGGGCTACGGATTCCAGGTCGCGCTGCTCCACTAGCTGGGCGAAGATTTCTTCGAGCGACGGGACGTTGGTGAGCTGGCGCAGGTGCTCGACGGAATCGTCCGCCATGATCCTGCCGCGGTAAATGATCACTACGCGGGCGCAGACGCGCTCCACTACCTCCAGCACATGCGAGATGTAGAGGATGATTTTGCCCTGGCGCGCCAGTTCGGCGAGCAGGTGCTTGAAGAGCTGCGCCGAGTTGACGTCGATGCCGGAGAGCGGCTCATCCAGAATCAGCACGTCCGGGTCGTGCAGGAGGGCGGCGGAGATCAGAACGCGCTGCTTCATGCCCTTCGAGTAATTAGAGATGGGCGAGTGGCGGTGCGGGTGGAGCGAGAAAAGTTCCAGCAGATCGTTGGCGCGGCGGTCCACCGTGGGGAGCGGCATGCCGCGCAGCCGGCCGATCAGTTGCAAGTATTCGAGGCCGGTCAGGTAGGAGTAGAGGATGGCCTCTTCGGGCACGTAGCCCAGGCGGCGCTTGAAGGCGATGAGGTCGCTGCGAATGTCCTGGCCGTCCAGGAAAACTTTGCCGCGGCTCGGCTCGATGAGCGCGGTGATGATTTTGACGGTGGTGGATTTGCCCGAGCCATTGGGACCCAGGTAGCCGGTCACTTCGCCGGGACGGACGGCGAAAGTGACGTTATCGACCACTGGAACATGGCGGTAATACTTGGTCAGGCCGCGAATTTCGAGCATGGCATTCCTCCTTATTGTCCGGTGAGGCCCAGGGTGCGAACTACCGGATTGCCCTCGTCCTGATACTCCAGGCCCACTTCCCCGGTCAGCAGTTGGCGGCGCGCGCGTCCCAGCGCCCACAGGCCCCCCGCGACGGCCAGGAAAAACACGGCGGCCGCCAGCGGCACTGCCTCCAGCCAGCGTTCCAGGGCCGCCATGTAGCTGCTGTAGAAAGTGAAGCCGAAGATGTAGAGGACGCTCAGCAACACCAGGTTCACCTTACCCGGGAAATGCGAGCAGGTGAAGGGGACTTTGCGAAAATCCAGGAACAGAGCCTCCATCAGCACCATCGAAAGGGCCACGCCGAAGGCGCCGTGAAAGACCACCGCACCCCACGGCGCGCGTGGCAGTTCGAGAGCCGCCAGCAGCAGGAACAGCGGCAGAATGGCATACAGCAGGACCCATTTGCGGGTGGCACGGACGTAGGCCGCGAGCGAACTGGTCTCGCTGACCTGGAAGGCCCAGTTGGCGCGCAGGTCGGAGGGGAAGTTGAAGGCCGCCCGCAGGCCGGAGATCAGAATGAAAGAGAGCGTGAGCGGGATGCGCGGCGATGGGCCGCCGGAGGACAGCATCAGGACCACCAGCGCGGCGCCGAATCCGCCATAGGTGGCGAGGAACAGCCGGTGCTTGACGCTGCGGCCGATGGTTTCGCCGATGAAGTGGAACACACCGCACTCGACCGGATCGCGCAAGAGCAGGCGGTCGATCGCGCCGCTAAGGCTGCGCCGCAACCGGCCGGGGCCCCTGGGATTGGGATCGGGCGCCTCCAGAACCCGGCGCGCGTGGCGGCGATATCCGGGAAGGAAGGTGAGGAGGAACAGCGCCAGCGCGGCCACGAGGGCGCGAACCGCCAGGCCGCCCAGCGAGCGGAGCACCAGTCCCGCCGGCGCGGCATGCGATACGGCGGGGCGAAGCTGCTCATACAGGCCGGCGAACCAGAAGCCCGGGAACCAGCGCAGGTACGGACTGTTGGTCCGGCAGAGTTCGCCAAACGACGACCCCATGAGCGGCGCGAGGAAGAGCAACATGATCAGCACCGCCATGACCATGGTTTGGGCGCAGACCGAGACCTTCCGGTAAAGCGCGCCATGGAAGACGGTGACCAGGATGCCCTGCAGCGCGCCGATGGCGAGGGCGGAGAACAAGCCGGCCGCGGCCATCACCAGAAGCTGCGTGCCGGCAATCGCCAGAAAGGCGCCGCGGCTCTCGATGGCCGGCCAGAAGAGCACGCCGAAAAAGTTGGCGGCGGCCAGGAATATGCCGAGAAAGATGCCGAGCGCCGCCATTTTGGCGACAAACAGGCTGAAGACGCGGAGGGGCAGCGGGGTGAGAAGTTGGTAATCGCGGCGGTCGGGAAAGAGCGCATCCCATTCGAAGACCATCACCACGCCCAGGGCGATCATGGAGTAGCAGATGAAGAGGAAGCGGAAGCCCACCAGGTCCCAGCGCTCGAAACGCAGGGGCAGAGCCAGGATGGAGACAAAACCGCTGGGGGCGGCGAGCATTCCCACGGTCTGGATGATGCCCGCTTCGGGCTGGCCCTGCGGCGAGAGCGATTCGGTGTCGAAGAATCGCCCGAAGAAGTGCCGCACGAGTTCGCGAAAGATGGTGCCCGGCGCCATACCCCTTCGACACCGGCAGTGAGCGGAAGGTTCCGCAAGGGGCGGCTATTGGTAGTGGGCTATTTTGAAAAACGCTAGAGGCGGGGGATTACCAACCAGCCCAGCAGCCCAACGATCAGCACCAGGCTCCCAAGGACGTAAATCGTCGGAGAGCGGAACTTCGTCCGGGCTTGGAATTCGGGCTTGAATATCAACAATGCGAGACCTAACGCGCATAGAGTCTGCGGTATCCCAAGATGCCCGTGCACAATCGGATCGTACCGCATTCGAGTACCCAAAGAAAGATTGGAAGTAGCCCAGCACCTAGCACGCGGCTATTCGTAGCGCAGGGCGCGGATGGGGTCGATAGCGCTGGCGCGGCGGGCGGGGAGGAAACCCGCGCCGACGGCCACTGCGGAAAGAATCAGGAGCGCGGCGAGACCGGTCGAGAGGTCATCCGGCTTCACGCCGTAGAGTTGCGAGGCGACCAGGCGGCTGAGCGCGAAGGCTACCGGCAGGCCGGCGGCCAGGCCGATGCCGAGCATGAGCAGGGCTTCGCGCAGGACCATCCACACCACCAGGTTGCGGGATGCGCCCAGAGCCATCCGCAGGCCGATCTCTTTGGTGCGCCGCACCACTACAAACGCCATCACGCCGTACAACCCCAGGGCGGCCAGCAAAGTGGCCAGCACGCCGAAGGCGGCCGAGAGCGTGGCCACCAGGCGTTCGGTATTGAGAGTTTCATCGAGCTGCTGCCCCAGGGTCTTCATTTCGTAGACCGGCATGGCGGCATTCAACGCGGCGATGCGCCGCCGCACGGCAGCGAACATCTGGCTGGATTCCATATGGGTGTGTACGTAGAAAACCGCCGACATCGGGAAGTTCGACTGGTTGAGGGGCACGAACACCTGGCGATGCACGCCCTCGCGCGGGCCTTCGTAGAGCGAGTTGTCGACCATGCCCACGATCTCGATATTGAGCTTGCTGTTGGGGCCGCTGCCGAATCCGACGTGGCGGCCAATGGGGCTGCGGTTGCCGAAGAAGTGGGTGGCGAAGGCGCGGTTGACCACGGCAACCTTGAAACTGCCGTCGCCATTGCCGGTGCCCGTTCCGGTGTCGCGGGCATCGAAATCGCGGCCTTCGATGAGCGGCACTCCCATGGTGGCGAAGTAGCCGGGCGAGACGGCGTTCATGAAGGCCTGCATGTCCTCGCCGTCTTTGGCCTGGTGGCCCTCGACGCCCATGGTGGAGTCCCATTCATCGCCCGCCAGGACGGCCTCCGCGGCGTAAGAGGCATCTTTCACGCCGGGCAGGGCGCGGGTTTCCTCCAGCACGCGCCGGTAGAATTGCAGGATGCGCGGGGTGGAGTAACCGTTCAGCGCCGGATCCAACTGGAAGCTGATGAGGTTGTCGATATCCGCGAAGCCCATCCGGGTGTCCTTCAGGTTGACCAGGGTTTTGACGAACAGGCCGGCGCCCGCCAGCAGCAGAAATGAGAAAGCCACCTGCGCCACCACCAGGCCTTTGCGCAATTGGACCGAGCCGCCGCTGCCGGTCACGGCGCCGCCGGCGTCTTTGAGGGTGGTCCAGAGATCCAGGCCCATGGCCTGCCAGGCGGGCGCCAGGCCGAACAGCAGACCGGTGAGGATGGCCAGCGCGGCATCGAAGGCCAGGATGCGCAGGTCCGGCTCGGCGTGCAGCATGAGGGGCATGCTGCCGGTGGGCACGAATTGGAACAGGCCGCGGGTGATGATTACCGAAAGCACCAGCCCGGCGGCGCCGCCGGCCAGCGAAAGCACCAGGCTTTCGATCAGCAGTTGGAACAGAAGCTGGCGGCGGGAGGCTCCTATGGCCAGGCGCACGGCCACTTCCTTTTGCCGCGCCATGGCGCGCGCGATCAGCAGGTTGGCCACGTTGAAGCAGGCGATCAGCAGGACCAGCCCGACCATGCACATCAGCACCACCAGGGCGGTTCCGGCAAACTGCCGCAGGTAGGAGTATCCGGCGGCGGCGCTCTCCATGAGCACCTGGCGCGCCAGGAATCGCTGGCGGTTATAGTCGGTGGTATCGCGCATCTCGGGGCGGGTGAGTTCGTCGCGCAGGATCTGCTGCAGCAGGGGCTGCAAAGAGGCTTTGGCGGAGGCCAGCGTGAAGCCCGGTTTGAGGCGCGCGAAGACCTGCACCCACTGGCTGCGGCGGTCGGCCAGATCGTCCCAGCCGGGCGTCATCAGCGGCTTCATCAGGATGGGGATGCGAAGTTGGGGGGCGCGCGAAGGATCGAGGCCGTTAAAGTTGGCCGCCGAGACGCCCACGATGGTCATGGGATAGTTGTTGACCAGGATCTTTTGGCCGAGCACCGAAGGATCGCCGTTGAAGCGCGTGATCCAGTACGGGTAACTGAGCACCACCGAAGGATGGCCCTCATAAACGCGGTCGTCCTGCGCGGGCGTAAATACGCGGCCCAGGGCCGGCCCCACGCCGAGGGCTTGGAAGTAATTGCCCGAGACCAGCTCAGCGGTGGCGCGTTCCGTCTGGCCACCGAAAGCGACCGAGGTATCGGCCTGGTAGCGGCAGAAGACCGAGGAAAAGGCCGGCGCGCGCTGCTGGAAATCCTGGTACATGGGGTAAGAGGCCATGCGCATTCCGCGGTTGCTGCCCAGGTGCGGACCGGTGGTCCAGATCATCACCAACTGCTGGGGATCGCGCACCGGCAACAGGCGCAGCAGGAGTTGGTCCACCAGGGTGAAGATGGCGGTATTGGCGCCGATGCCCAGGGCCAGAGAGGACACCGCAACCAGGGTAAATAGCGGGCTGCGGGCCAAGTTGCGGAAGGCGAACCGGAGGTCCAGGAAGAATCTCTGCACTCCTGGTTATACGTTTGAGGCGGCCGGTAGTTCGCAGAATGGTGTAACAATCCGTACTTATAATGGTGAATTCGCATGAAAAAGCGGAAAGGTGCGGCGGCGGGCGCCAGCGGGCGGGCGAAGCCGGTGGACGCCCAAACGGCGCCAGCGTCGCCCGCCGCTCCCTCCCAAGCGCTGCTGGCAGTTCTCTGCGGGTTGCTGGCGGTGGCCGCGCTGGCGGTTTATGCGCAGACCGCGACCCACGGCTACGTGGCATACGATGACGACCAGTATGTCTACGAGAACCCGTGGGTGAAAGCCGGGCTGACGGCTTCCAATGTGGCGTGGGCATTCGGCACTTTCTTCTACGCCAACTGGCATCCGCTCACGTGGATCTCTTACATGCTGGATTTCAGTCTGTTCGGCGCGAATCCGGGCGCGGAGCACCTGGTGAACCTGGGCTTGCACCTGGCCTCCACGCTGCTGCTGTTTTGGGCGCTCTACCGCATGACGCTCCGGCCCTGGCGCTGTGCGGTGGTGGCGGCAATTTTCGCCGTGCATCCGCTGCACGTGGAATCGGTGGCGTGGATTTCAGAGCGCAAGGACGTGCTTTCGACGTTCTTCGAGATGCTCACGCTGCTGCTGTACATCCGCTACACGGCCCGGCCCGGCGGAAGGAATTACGCGGCCATGGCGGGGGCGTACGCACTGAGCCTGCTGGCGAAGCCCATGGCGGTGACGTT
This sequence comes from Bryobacteraceae bacterium, assembly GCA_035505095.1. Lineage (GTDB taxonomy): Bacteria > Acidobacteriota > Terriglobia > Bryobacterales > Bryobacteraceae > JOPF133. Next base: position 7,182 of record DATJRE010000102.1, read on the forward strand.
TCCGCTGGTGCTGCTGCTGCTGGATTACTGGCCGCTGGGCCGCATGGAATGGCCGCCCGAAGCCGCGCGGGTGCGCCGCCTGGCGCTGGAGAAAGCGCCGCTGATGGGTATGGCGGCCATCGCGGCGGTGCTCACGTTTCTGGCGCAGCGCGGGTATGGAGCGATGGTGTCGCTCACGCGGCTGCCGCTGGCGGCGCGCGCGGCCAATGCGGCCATCGCTTATGTGGCATATATGGGGAAGGCATTCTGGCCCGCGGGCCTGGCGGTGCTCTACCCCGCCACTCCGCCCGAGGCCGGCGCGACGCTGGGGGCGGTGGCGATTCTGGTGGTCCTCACCGCGGCGGCGTGGCGCTGGCGGAAGCAGCGCCCGTATCTGGCGGTGGGCTGGCTGTGGTACCTGGGGATGCTGGTGCCGGTGATCGGGCTGGTGCAGGTTGGGGTGCAGGCCATGGCCGACCGCTACACCTACGTTCCGCTGGTGGGGCTTTCGCTCGCGCTGGTGTGGCTGGCGGCCGATCTGGTGGAACCGCACCCGGCGCTGCGTACGGCGGCCGCGGCCACGGCGGTGGCAGCCCTGGTGGCGCTGGCGGGAGCGGCTTACCGGCAAACGGCCTATTGGAAGGACAGCCGCACGCTCTTCGAGCACACCCTGGCCGTTACCCGGAACAATCACCTCATCCAGAACAACCTGGGAGTGATTGTAGCGCGCGATGGCGACTCCGCGCGAGCCGTGGCGCTCTACCGCGCGGCGCTGGCGACGGCGCCCGATTATGCCGAAGCGCGCGCCAACCTGGGGCACGAGCTGGTGAAATCGGGCCACCTGGACGAGGCCCTGCCCAACCTGCAGAAAGCCGTGCAGCTCAATCCGAAGCTGGCGGTGGCGCACGGAGACCTGGGTCTGCTGCTGGCGGCGCGCGGCCGGTACGAGGAAGCGCGCGGTGAGATTGAGCGGTCGTTGAGCCTGGCGCCCGACGACGCGGAGAACCAAAGCAATCTCTGCTATGTGCTGACGCACCTGGGCCACGCGGAGGAGGCCATCCCGCACTGCCAGGCGGCGCTGCGGATCAACCCCGGGTTAGCGAACGCGCGGCTGAATCTGGATAACGCCACGGCGGCATTGGGACGGCACGCGCAGTAAGGTGCCCGCAGGGCTGCTCCACGGTTTCGGGAGTCTGGACGTCTAAACGCCAGGAGGATCGCTAACGATGCGCCTATTCGTGGCCCTGGTTGCCGCCGTGGTGCTGATGCCGCAAGCGGCCGTGCATGCCCAGGAGAAAAAAGAACCCGGCATCTACAAAGTGGAATTCACGATTCGAGACAGCAGCGGCGCCGCGCCGAATGCCGGCCAGCGCTACACGCTGCTGATGGAGCCCAACCGCAAGGCCGTCTTGAAAATGGGAAGCCGCGTCCCGGTGGTCACGGGATCGTTCGAGGCGGGCGCCGGCGGGAACGCGATCCCTACAACGCAGTACACCTATATCGACGTCGGTGTGGATATCCAATGCACCGTAAGCGAGATGGATGGCAGGATCGCGATGCACGGCAGTATCGACATGAGCACGGTGAGGGAGCACGACACTACGTCGCGCGCGAGCGAGGCCAATCCCACGGTGGGGCAGACCAAGCTGGAACTGGATACCGCCGTGGAGCCGGGCAAGCCTACCGTGGTCGCCGCTATTGACGATGCGGCCAACGGGCGGCATTTCCAGGTGGAGGCAACCGTGAGCCGAACGGATTAACCCATTCGGTTGAGGCAGCTTCCGGCCGGACGCAGGTTCCGAAGACCGGTGCGGGCGCCTGCTGGTACACTCGGTGATACGGAGAGATCCTTTGCGATTCGTCAACATACAACGAGATTCGTACGCCGAGCCGGGCGTGCAGGTGGAGGACACGATCCTGGGCCTGCGCGGCGCTGGATTCCACAATCTGATTTCGGTGATGACCGGCGGGACGGACGCCGCCGACGGCATAGCGCGCTGGATCGAAACGCATCCGTTTAGCGAGGAGGTGGAGGTCGCGGACGCCAGGCTGCTGGCACCCATTGCGCGTCCGCCCAAAATCATCTGCGTGGGGTTGAATTATCGGGACCATGCCGCGGAATCCGGACTGGCGCTTCCGGAAGTGCCCACCATCTTCGCCAAGTTTCCCACCGCCGTGATCGGCCCGGGCCAGGCCATCGTGCTGCCCAAGCATTCCACGCGGCCGGATTACGAAGCCGAGTTGTGCGTGGTAATCGGCAAAGGCGGCCGGAACATCCCGGCCGGGCGCTGGCAGGAGCACGTCTTCGGCTACACCATTCTGAACGACGTGAGCGCGCGCGATTACCAGATGGCCACCAGCCAGTGGATGATCGGCAAGACCTTCGACACCTTCGCGCCGGTGGGGCCGGCCATTGTGACCGCCGACGAGATTCCCGATCCGCACAATCTGCACATCTCGCTGGAGCTGAACGGCCAGGTGATGCAGGATTCCAACACCAGCAACCTGATCTTCAAAATTCCGCAACTGATCGAGTATCTTTCGAGCGTCTTTACACTGGAGACGGGCGATCTGATCGCCACGGGAACGCCCGCCGGTGTGGGCTTCGCGCGCAAGCCGCCGGTTTATTTGAAAGCCGGCGACGAAGTGCGCATCCAGATTGAAGGCATCGGCGAACTGGCGAACCCGGTAACGTTGGAAGCGTAGCGAATCACCGCCCCGACGAGCCGAAGCCGCCGGGGCCGCGTTGCGATTCGGCCAAGTCGCCTTCCAGCCATTCGACGTGCTCGTAGCGGGCTACGATGAGTTGCGCAATGCGGTCGCCGGCGTGCACGGTGTAGGGCTCGCGGCCCAGGTTCAGCAGGATCACGCGCAGCTCGCCGCGATAGCCGGGGTCGATGGTGCCGGGAGCGTTGGGCATGGCGATGGCGTGGTGCAGCGCCAGGCCGCTGCGCGGGCGCACCTGGCCTTCGAAACCGGGCGGCAATTCGATGGTGAGGCCGGTGGGCACCAGGCGCGGGACGCCCGGGTCGAGCGTGGCGTCTTCCACGGCGCGCAGGTCCATGCCGGCGTCTTCGGCAGGTCCATGGGCGTAGGTGGGCAGGCTGGCGGCGGGATGGATTTTTTGGATTCGCACTTGCACCTCGCTATCATAACGTCTTGATCCCCATCAAACGCGTGATTACCGTGGCGCCCATGCCGCCCGAGAAAAGCGCCTATGCGCTGGCCCGCTACAGCCGCTCGGCCGATTCCATCCGCGACTCGATCGCCTGGGTGCGCACGCACGACTCGCAGAAATTTCTGGAGAGCTTTTATTTCCAGTACGGGCACGCGTCGATTGCCGACCTGGGCCACGCGGTGATGTGCTTCGAGGGAATTTCGGAGCTGGCGGCCACGGAGATTGAGGAAGAGGCTCTCTGGGACGGGCAGGCCAAAAGTTCGCGGTACCAGGATTTTTCACGCTCGGGGCTGGTGACGCCGCCGGAATTTTCGGAGGCGGACCGCGCGGCGTACCAGGCGGCGGGCGAAGCGCTGCTGGCGGCCTACGCGAAGGTGAAGGAACTGGCGCAGGCGTGCCTGGCGGAGCGGCTGCCGCGTCCCGCGGAGATGCAGCCCGGGGCCTACCAGCGGGCCCTGGCGGCGCGGGCCTTCGACGTGGCGCGCTACCTGCTGTTCTGGGGCGTGCCGACCAACGTAGGGCAGGTGACTAGCATTCGCACGCTGGAGAAGCAGATCCGGCGGCTGCGGGCGTCGGAATACGGCGAACTGCGGGAGCTAGGCGAGGAGATGGCGGCGGCCTGCGCGGCGGAGCCGGATTGCCGCTGGGACGCCGGGGCGGCCGAACCGCTGGCGCCCACGCTGGCGCGGCACGCCGACGCCGACCGGCACACGGCGCGGGCGCGCGAAGAGCTGGCGCGGTGGGCGGAGCAGAATTTGCCGGCGCGCGCGGGCACCGAGCCGGGACGCGTAGATCTGCTGAAGCCGGAGCAGGCGGCGGCAGATATCGCGGCCACTTTGCTCTACCCGGTGACCGACCGGCCGTTTCGCGAACTGTACGAGCTGGCGCGGGGCTGGAGCGAGGCGCTGCGGCGCGAGGTGCTGGATGTGGCGCTGGGGTCGCGCACGCCGCGAGACGAAATCCTAGGCGGCTTTCGCGGCGGGCCGTATGCGTACGATTTGACCATCGACATCGGAGCGTACCGCGACCTGCACCGGCACCGGCGCTGCCAGAAGTTTCGGCAGAGCTACGCAGGCGCGCTGGGATACGACACGCCGGCGCTGGTGGCGGAGGCCGGCGCGGAGGAGTTGTACCGCTCGGCCATGCAAGCGGCTTTCGCGGCGCGCGGGGGGCTGCCGGCGCCGGGGGCGCAGTACCTGCTGCCGTTCGGGGCGCGGTCGCGGTTCCTGTTCAAGATGGATTTCGCCGAGGCCGAGTACATCGCGCGGCTGCGAAGCGGCGTGAAGGGCCACTTCAGCTACCGCGAGATTGCCTGGGAGATGAAGTGCAGGATGGACGCTCTGGAGCCGGAACTGGGACGGCTGATCGAGGCTACGCCGCCGTGGGTGGAGGACCCGCTGCGGCGGTAGCTGCCATGCCAAATTCCCACAAGGCCGAGCTTCTGGAGACGCTTCGCACCCGCTGTGGCGAGCTTCATAAGATTGAGGGGAGCGAATCGCTCTTCAGGATTGGCGAAGATGCGGCGAGAGTCTATATTCGCTATTCGAGAGTGCATGGGGATGGGGGGGCGTTCTTTGGAATCCGCGAAGTGGACTTGCGACAGCTCGAGGGGTACAACTCTTTCCTATGTTTTCTGCTTGA
>DATJRE010000103.1:0-6368 GCA_035505095.1 Bryobacteraceae bacterium
GGGTGCAGCCCGGCCTCGCCGCCATCCGGGCGGGCCCACTGGGGCTTGGGGCCGATCAGCCGGACGCCGGTGCGGTCGGAGTTGTGGTGCACCTTCCACTCCGTGGAGAAGAAGGTTTCCATATCCGCCTGGGTGAAAAAATCGGGTGCGCCGTGAGGGCCGTAGAGAACGCCGATATCCCACGCGTGCGAGTAAGTGGGGATGGGGACGGAACCGCTCGCTGACGGCCGCGACGGCGCTTCGGAGCCGCGACCGTCAGGGAGCGCTCGGATGGGCAGCACATCGCCGGGCCGCAAAACCCGCCCGAAGCAGCCGCCGAATCGGCTCAGTATAAAGGTAGCGGCGCTGCCGAGGTAAGCCGGCGCATCGAATCCGCCGGCCACCGCCAGGTAGCCGCGCACCCCGGCGCCCTCAGCCGTGCCCAATTCCAGGACTGAACCGGCACGCGCAAGCACGCACTGCCAGCGCGGCAGCGGCGCGCCCTCCAGCCTGGCTCCGAAATCCGCGCCGGTAAGGGCGATCCAGGTGTCCGTACGGAAGCGCAGCGTGGGGCCGGTGACCGTGATCTCCAGGCCGGCGGCCGATTCCGGATTGCCCACCAGCCGGTTGGCCAGGCGGAAGGCCAGCGCATCCATGGGGCCGGACGGCGGCACGCCCACGTGCCAATAGCCCAGGCGGCCGGGGTAATCCTGCACGGTGGTCTGGGTCCCGGCGGTGAGCACGTCGATGGCGTGGCGGGTGTAGGCGAAGCCGCCGAGGAAGGCGGTGGGGACGCTGCCAGCCTGGAAAGCCGCGGAGCCGCACACCTGCCGCAGATACTCCAGATTGGTCTCAATGCCGTCCAGTCGGCACGCCGCCAGCGCCGCGCGCAGCCGTTCCAGGGCGGCCTCGCGGCTGCCGGCGCGCACAATGATCTTGGCCAGCATGGGGTCATAATAGGGGGTTACCTCGGCGCCCGCTTCCACCCAGGTTTCCACGCGCGCCGCGGCGGGCCACTGCACGTGCAGCAAGCGCCCCGAGCTGGGCTGGAAATCCTTGCCCGGATCTTCGGCATACACGCGCGCCTGCATGGCGCAGCCCGACGCGGCCACCCGCAGGCTCTCCAGCGCGGGCATATCGCCGGCAGCCTGGCGCACCATCCACTCCACCAGGTCCACGCCGGTCACTTCTTCGGTGACCCCGTGTTCCACCTGCAGGCGCGTGTTGACTTCCAGGAAATAGAACGCTTCGGCCGCGTCGTCGTAGAGGAATTCCACTGTGCCGGCGGATTGGTAGCGCACGGCCTTGCCCAGCCGCACGGCGGCCTCCAGCAGGCGCGTGCGCGTCGCATGAGAAAGACCGGGCGAGGGGGTTTCTTCGATCACCTTTTGATGGCGGCGCTGCGCGGAGCAATCGCGCTCGCCCAGGGCCAGCACCGCGCCGCGGCCGTCGCCGAAAATCTGCACCTCGATGTGGCGGGCGTGGGCGACGAACTTTTCCAGGTAGAGGCCGGCCGCTCCGAAGCTGGCGCGGCTCAGCCGCTCGACGGCCGTGAAGGCCTCGGCCAGGGCGGCGGCGTCGGGGCACACGCGCATGCCGATTCCGCCGCCGCCCGCGGTGCTCTTCAGCATCACCGGGTAGCCGATGCGCCCGGCGGCATCACGCGCCTCTTCCAGCGACTCCAGCAGGCCGGTTCCCGGCAGCAGCGGCAGGCCGTTTTCTTCCGCGATCCGCCGGGCGGTGTGCTTCAGGCCGAAATCGCGCATCTGCGCCGGAGTGGGGCCGATGAAGACGATTCCGTTCTCCGCGCAGGCCTCTGCAAACGCGGCATTCTCACTGAGAAATCCGTAGCCGGGATGAATGGCGTCAGCGCCCGTCTGCCGCGCCGCCGCGAGGATGGCGGGAATTGCGAGATAGCTCTCCGCCGCCGGCGCCGGCCCGAGCAGCACCGTTTCGGCGGCGTGCTGGACGTGCAGCGAATGGCGATCGGCTTCCGAATAGACCGCCACGGGAGCGATCCCCAGGCGCCGCAGCGTACGGAGGATGCGGCAGGCAATCGCGCCCCGATTGGCGATCAGGACCTTGCGGAACATCAACTCCCCTGGGTATCCCAAATGAGCACCTGCACCGGCGTAGGATTGTAGGCGTTGCAGGGATTGTTCAATTGCGGGCAGTTGCTGATGAGCGCCAGCACGTCGGTTTCGGCGCGCATTTCGACATATTTGCCGGGATCGGAAATGCCGTCCTCGAAGGTCAAACGGCCCTCCGGCGTCACCGGAACATTCATGAAGAAATTGATGTTGGCGGTGATGTCGCGCTTCGTCATGCCGTGATCCCACTCGATGACGCCCTTCAGAAAGCTGCTGCGGCAGGCGTGCATGTAGCGCTTCTCGATGGCGTAGCGCACCATGTTGCTCTCGTTGGCGCAGGCGCCGCCCAGGGTGTCGTGCCGGCCGCAAGTGTCGGCCACGATGGTGAGCAGCACCGTTCCGCCGGTGGACATGAGCCGCGTGCCGGTGGTCAGGTAAAGGTTGGCCTGGGCGCGGATGGTGTCCTGCGCGCTGTACCGGTCGGCGTAATCGTGCGCGTTATAGAACAGCGTATCCACGGCCTGGTTGCCGCGCAGATCGACGATGCGGAAAAACTGGCCCCGGCGGATTTCGTGGATCCATGGTTCGCCCGCCGGAATGACCTCGCTGTAAACGGCCGCGGCGGGGTCAAGCGTGCTTTCGACAAGGTGCATGCCACTCATAGGAAATACCGCTCCGTCAATATGAAGCCCCGGCCATTTTCGGGGCGCGAGAGGCGGCACGGATCGTCCGCCCCGGCAGGCTCCGCGCGGCGAACCGAAAGCAGCACCGGTTTGGGCGCGTAATGCGGGTTCGGATCGAGCGGGTGCTGGCAGGTATTGAGGATGGCCAGGGTGTTCATTTCGGCGCGCAATTCTATGTAGGAACCGGGCGGCGAGTTATCCGGGTGGTGAGTCATGGCGCCGTCTTCGGCCACATCCACGCGGCTGAAGAAATTCACATTGGCGATCAAATCGCGCGGCCCCAATCCCCACTTACCGAGTTCCACCAGGAAGCTGTCGCGCCCGTTCTTGTAGCAGTCGTTGCGATGCTCCTGGTAGCGGGCCTGGCCGTACTTGGCATCCACCAGCGCGCGGTTGGTGCAGCCGCCCAGCGGGTCGTGCCAGCCCACGGTATCCTCTACGACCGAGCACAAAATGCGGCCCATATCGGAATACAGCACATAGCCCGTAGTAAGCCGGGCGATATGTTGCGCTTTGAGGGTGTCCGGCATGTTATACCGTTCCACCGGGCATTCGAAGTTATAGAACAGCGCTCCCACATTGGCGCCGCCCTCCACATCGGTAAGGCGCAGCACCGTGCCGCGCTTCAGAACATGCGACCAGCTTGCGCCGGGCGGAACCATCTCTTGCCAAAGTACAGACGACTCGGTCATGGACACACCACTCCTCTTACAATTGCAGAACGGGCAGATTCGCGGAACCAGGGTAAGTTACGAAGATGCGATTGAGGAAGGCGGTCCGCAGCAGACGTCCATGGCGGTCAAACGCAGGAACACGCGCAGGGCGATCCGCGCCCGTGTGACCCGCGCTGCCGTTGCCAGTGACATCAACGCCAGTATGGCAGAGGAAGCGCGCCAACGGCGCAAATATGGCACAAAATGTTTTTATCGCTCCAATTAGCCGGAAAGGGGTGGGCAGGGCGCGGGTCGGCTGAAAATGGTTATGACATTTGAACGGCAGCAGTTTCGGAGCCCGCCGCGCGCAGGCTCCCGCAGGGCGGGAACGAATCCGGCCAGCCCGGCCACCACGCTGAGCAGCAACGTGGAAGAAACCAGTGTTACGGGATGGTGCGGTTCCAGGCCGTTAGAGCCGCCTTCGAACCAACCTGCCCAGTGCGAGGGCCAAGGGTATGCCCGTTGCGACCCCTACACGCGAGTAACGATCCCCCGGCAGAGCTACTGGCGCGGTTTCACTCCACGACGGCGATCGGGGCGTAGCAAGTTGTTTTCAGGGGATACGCTGGTGCTGGAGGTGGGGGTCGAACCCACATGCCCAGTGAAGGGCGCGGGATTTTGAGTCCCGTGCGTCTGCCAGTTCCGCCACTCCAGCGAGTCTATGAGCTTACCACAATTTGCGCCGAGGCCACTGCGGCCGTTCTTGGGCGACTCGGCCAAAAGACGCCACGGGGCCGCGCGGCAGGACGGCCTGGGGCGACGCGGCGACCCGGGTTTCGGCTCAGAGGGTGCGGCCGCCGGAGTGATGCTAAACGACGTCGACGCCCATGCTGCGGGCGGTGCCGGCGACGGAGCGCATGGCGGCCGCCAGATCGAAGCAGTTCAGGTCGGGCATTTTGATCTTGGCGATCTCTTCAATTTGCTCCCGGGTGATCTTGCCGACCTTGGTTTTGTGGGGTTCGGCCGAGCCTTTGGCCAGGTTGACCGCGCGCTTGATCAGCACCGGGACCGGGGGCGTCTTGGTGATGAAGGTGAAGGAGCGGTCGGAGAAGATGGTGATCACCACGGGGATGATCAGGCCTTCCTGGTCCTTGGCGGAGGTCTTGGCATTGAAGGACTTGCAGAAGTCCATGATATTGACGCCCTGGGGACCTAGGGCGGTGCCCACGGGCGGTGCGGGAGTGGCCTTGCCGGCCGGGATCTGCAGCTTGACTTGTGCGGTAACTTTCTTTGCCATCGGCTAAACCTTTTCTACCTGTAAAAATTCCAGCTCGACCGGGGTTGCGCGGCCGAAAATGGTGACCATCACGCGCAGCGTGCCGCGCTCGGTATTGACCTCGTCGACTTTGCCGGAGAAATTCGCAAAAGGACCGTCGATGATGCGGACGGAGTCGTTTTTCTCGAAGGTCATCTTGGGGCGCGGGCGCTCCGCCGAGGAGGCCTGGCGGAACTGAATGGCGTTAACTTCATCGGGGCTCAGGGGCACCGGGGCATTGCCGCCGCCCACGAACCCGGTGACGCGCGGGGTGTTCTTCACCGCGTGCCAGAGTTCATCGTTCATTTCCATTTCCACCAGGACGTAGCCCGGATAAACGAGGCGCTTGCTGGTGACCTTCTTGCCGTTGCGGAGCTCGACGACCTCTTCAGTGGGGATCAGGATCTGCCCGATCTTATCCGCGAAACCGAAGGCTTCCGAGCGGGTCCGCAGCGATTCGGCGACTTTGCCTTCAAAGCCCGAATAGGTGTGGATGATGTACCAGTTCTTGGGGGGAGGGCCCGGTTCCGGAGCGGCAGGCGGGGCGGGTCCGCCGGCGGGCTCTGGAGCGGCCTCCTCAAATTGCGCGTGGTTCTCCTCAAACCCGGCATCCTCGTGGGCCGGCTGCGCGAGGTCCTCAGGCTGGTCCGCCGACTCCGCGTCCGGCTCCTGGTCGAAATGCAGGTTTTCTTCCGCTTCCATAAACCGCCTACTTGGTAAAAAGATCCAAAACCCCGGCAACAGCCCTGGAGAGAATGGAGTCCACGACGAAAAAGTAAGCAGCAAAAGCGAACACCGAGAAAATCACCACGGCGGTGGTACTTTCCACCTGCTTGCGGTTCGGCCAGGACACGCGGCGCATCTCCAGCTTCAGATCGTTGATGTAATCGCGCGTGCTCTCAATCCAATTCTTCGCATCGGCCATAAATTCAAACTCCCGAACTTGTATGCGGGGTGAATGGCAGGGGCGGAGGGATTCGAACCCCCACTCGCGGTTTTGGAGACCGCTGGTCTGCCGTTAAACCTACGCCCCTGTAGTCCCGCCCCCAAGGGCGGGGGCTACCCCTATTCTACTTGATTTCCTTATGCGGCTGGTGCTTGCGGCAATGGCGGCAGAATTTGCTCAATTCGAGCCGCTCGGTCTTGGTCTTCTTGTTCTTAGTCGAAGAGTAGTTCCGGTTCTTGCATTCGGAGCACTGAAACGTAATAATCTCGCGAGGCATAATGCTTCCACTCCCTTTACTTTCAGCCAGTTGCCGCGAGCCGGACGGTCCGGCCGCGGAAGGCCGATTGCCGATGCTACTTTATGATCTCGGTCACCGTGCCGGCGCCTACCGTGCGGCCGCCTTCGCGAATGGCGAAGCGCAGCCCCTTGTCCATGGCGATGGGCGTAATCAGCTCCACCGTCAGGCTCACGTTGTCGCCCGGCATCACCATCTCGGTGCCCTCCGGCAACTGCGCCACTCCCGTCACGTCCGTGGTCCGGAAGTAGAACTGCGGCCGGTAGCCCTTGAAGAACGGCGTGTGCCGCCCGCCTTCATCCTTGCTCAAAATGTACACTTCGCCCTTGAACGTGGTGTGCGGCGTAATCGTGCCGGGCTTCGCAATCACCTGCCCGCGCTCCACTTCGTCCTTTTCCACCCCGCGC
>DATJRE010000104.1:0-3375 GCA_035505095.1 Bryobacteraceae bacterium
GGCTTGTTCCACCGTAATTTCGGCGAAAGATTTTCCGTAGCGGCGCTCGGCCTCCGCATTCAAGCGGTCCAGCCCGCCGCGATAGAGCCGCACTCGATCCGCCGGAGAAACGCCGATCAGAAAGTCCAGAAACTCCGCCGCTCCGGATTCCAAAGCTCCCGGTGTGCCCTGTGCGGCCGGCATGAGAATCTCCCCCAGCCTGCGGAGCGCGGAGAATTGCGCCTGATTGAAAGTCTTGACCAGCCCATCGGCAGCCGCATCCGCGCCGGTGGTCGGCGTGTCAGGAGTATCCCGATTCGCCGGAGCGCTGGCCCTGCCCTGCTGCGCGAAAGCCTCGGCCGGCACCGCCGCAGCGGCGGGGACGGCAACCAAAGACCGCAGAAGGGCACGTCGTTTCATCGGTGGACCATTAGGATCATAATTCCGCCGTTGGAGGAGTGTCAAGCCGGGCGCCGGCGCTAGTTCGGGGACAAGCAACCTGTAACGGATGCGGCGGGCAGGCTGAACTGCTCCCGCGGCGCGGCGGCGTCCCACCGTCGCCGCCACGGTCCGCGCCGTTCGAATCTCTCACCGGGTCCCGCTCACTTGCCGGACTGCGGAAGGGTGATTCCACGCTTCCGGCTTGATCCGCATGCCGAACCCGCTCTCCTCGGGCACGCGTATGAATCCGCCCTCCGGCGCGATCGGATTCTCCAGCATGGCCGGCCAATCGTGTTCGTAAAACCGCTGGCAGCTCTCCTGGATCCACACGTTGGGTGATGCGGTCGAAAGGTGCGTGGTGGCGTAAAACAGCAGGGGCCCCCCGGCCGTGTGCGGCGCGATGGGTAGCTCGAATGCGTCCGCCATGACGGCAATCTTGCGGGCCTCGGTCAAGCCCCCGCACCAGGTGACGTCGAACATGACGTACTTGACGGTACGCGATTCGAGCAGTTGCTGAAATTGCAGTTTCCCCGCCATCCGTTCACCGGCGATCAGCGGCAGGCTGGTGGCTGCCGCCAACTCGTGGTACTGCTGAAAGTTGCCGGGCATCAACATATCTTCGAGCCACATGGGCCGGTAGGGTTCCAGGGCGTGCGCAATGCGAAGCGCGGAGGTGACATTCCACTGCGCGTGGAACTCGATGGCGATATCGATGTCCAAACCGAAGGTCTGGCGCAGCTTCTGCACCGGCTGGAGCGCCTCCTCGATGTCTTGAGGCGTGATGTATTGGTTGCGGTTGCGGGCGGCGGCGCCGTCGAACGGCCAGATCTTGATGGCCTTGATGCCGCGCGTCTCGATCAGCTCGCGCATAATCTTTTCCGGCTCGCGATTGAAGTCATACTTGTAGGGAAAACAGGTGTTGTAGAGGCGCACGCGGGGATTCGCCTTGCCCCCGATGAGCCGGTACACCGGCACTCCCAGTTGCTTTCCCAGCAGGTCCCACAGCGCCAGATCGATGGCGCTCAAGGCCCGGATTTCGGCGCCGCCGGCCACCTGAAAATCAAAGGCACGATAGAGATCGGCCCAGATCCGCTCGATATCGCGTGGGTCGCGGCCGAGGAGCGAGTTGGCCACCGAGTGAACCACGGCCGCTTCGGCCGGGTTGCGCGGGTACGTCTCCCCGATGCCCGAAATGCCCGCGTCGGTGTCGATCTTCACCCAGGTCCAGTGCGGCCAGAACGGGGCATCGTTGCGGCTCTTCCAGTACACCGTTTCGATGCGCGTGATCTTCAAGGGTGCGGCAGACTGGGCGGCAGTGGCATAGGCGCCTGCGAGTGGCGCAGCGAGCAACCGCGAGAGAAACGACCTGCGGCTAAGCGGCATGGCCGAATTATAGCCGACCGGGCGCGGTTCTCACCTCCCGCCGCTGCACCGTTGCCGGGCGCCGTGTTTGATGCGCGCCGGCGAGTCACCGCCGCGGCTCGGAGACTCGCGCCCGGCTGCGAAAACGGGAAAGCGGGCCTCTGCGGCGTCCCGGCGCTGCCGCGGAAGGTCTCCAGCGGGCGGCTGGTGCGAAACGGTGCTCCTTATCTCTTTATGCCCCACTGTGCGGCTGCCACCGATCCGACTTTGGGGAGGTGAATAGTGTACAATAACTATCGCCGTTACACTGTTTTGCTTGCCCGAAGGGGTTTGGGGTCGCATATGGAAAAGCCGGCGCAAAATATCCAAGACAGTTTTTTAAACAACGCCCGGAAGGACAAGATTGTCCTCACAATTTACCTGATGAGCGGTGTAAAGCTTTCCGGCCGAATTAAGAGCTTCGATAAATACTCCCTGGTGCTGGAGACCAACAATCAGGAGCAACTGATTTTCAAACACGCCATCTCCACGGTGGTCACCCAGAAGACGTCTCATTCCTACGCGGCCACTTCGCAGGCGGCGCAGGGAGCCGCGAGCGGCTCGACGCCCGGTCTGCCGCCCCACGCCGACTCCCCGGAGGCATAGGCCACGGCGCTGCGCAACCCGCCCCGCGAGAAGGCCATTCTCGTCGGTTTGGACTGGAAGAGGCGACCCAGGTCCGGCCATGATGCCGGCATTTCCCCGGAGGAATCCCTGGATGAGCTGGCCGAGTTAGCCGCAGGCGCGGGCGCTGAGGTAGCCCAGCGCGTGATGCAGGCCCGGGCCGCGCCCGAAGCCGCCACCCTGATCGGCCAGGGCAAAGTGGAGGAGATTTCCGCCGCGGTGGCCTCGGGCGCGGCCGATACCGTGATCTTCGATCACGACCTGACCCCCACGCAGCAGCGCAACCTGGAAAAAAAGCTCGACGCCAAGGTCATTGACCGCACGCAACTCATCCTGGATATCTTCGCGTCGCGCGCCCGGACGCGGGAAGGCCGCCTGCAGGTGGAGTTGGCGCAGTTGAATTACCTGCTGCCGCGGCTCAGCGGGCGGGGTGTGGAGATGTCGCGACTGGGCGGCGGGATCGGCACCCGCGGCCCCGGCGAAACGCAGTTGGAAACCGACCGGCGGCGCATTGCCAGGCGCATTAAGAAAATCGAGGACGACCTGGAAGGGGTGCGAACCGGGCGCGCGCTGCACCGCCGGAAGCGCAGCGCCGTGCCGCTGGCTACCCTGGCGCTGGCGGGCTATACCAACGCCGGCAAGTCGACCCTCTTCAACCGCCTCACCGAGGCCGGCGTGCTGGCAGACGCGCGCATGTTCGCCACACTCGACCCCACCGTGCGCCCCCTGGTGCTTCCCTCGCGGCGGCGGGTGCTGCTGAGCGACACGGTGGGCTTCATCCGCAACCTGCCCACCACCGTGGTGAAAGCCTTCCGCGCCACCCTGGAAGAGGTGACCGAGGCGGCCCTGGTGCTGCATGTGGTGGACGTTTCGGCGCCATCCGCCGCCGAGCACACCGCGCACGTGTGGAAAGTGCTGGCGGAGATCGGC
>DATJRE010000105.1:0-14440 GCA_035505095.1 Bryobacteraceae bacterium
TGGGACCGGCGGCGGTGGAGAATCAGACGGTGTATTTCAGCATTCCCGCAGGGAGTGAGAGCGGGGAGGGGGCGATCCACTATCACGAGGCTTCGATCCGGCAGATTCTGGGCGAGTTGGGCTACCGGGGGACGGCCATCGAAGAGGGCCTGGCGGTAGTATATGGGGAACTGGCGGGATCGAATTTCAGCGGCATCGGCATCTCCTGCGGCAGCGGTTTATGCAATGTCTGCATGGCGGTATTGTCGGTGCCGGTACTGAGCTTCAGCGTTATGAAGGCGGGCGACTTCATTGATGCCAACGCCGCGCAGGTGACCGGAGATCGGGCGCACCGGCTGCGCGTGGTCAAGGAGAACGGTTTTCAATTGAACGGCTTCACAGGGGACCGGATGCACAATGCGCTGACGGTGTACTACCAGGAAGTGATCGCGGCGCTGATTGGATCACTGCGGGCGCGGATCGCCAGTGCCGGCACACTGCCGAAGTTTGAGCAAAGCGTGCCGCTGGTGCTGAGCGGCGGGACGGCTATGCCGCCGGGCTTTCTGGAGCATTTCACCCGGGCGCTGAAGGCCGAGGAGTTTCCACTGCATATTTCCGAGGTGCGGGTGTCGGGTGATCCACTCAACGCGACGGCGCGGGGAGCCTTGATGGCAGCGCTGTGCTGATTGCGCGGGAAAGCGGGCGGCTAATAGCGGGCGGAGCGGTGGGCGGCGGAGCCCAGCATGTAGGGACCGTGGGAACCATCGGGCAGGATGGTTTTGGCGTCGGTGCGAGCGCGGCTCAGTTGGGTGGGGGTCAAGCCTGTGGCGCCGCGCAGGTCGGCGCCGCGTAGGTTCGCGCCCATGGTCACGCTTTCATGCAGGCGGGCGCCGGCGAGGTCCGCGGATTCGAAATCGGCTCCGTTGAGGCGCGCCTGCTGCAGGCTGCTGCCGCGCAGGTTGGCGCGCCAGAAAGCGCTTTGGGCGAGATCGCAGCGATCGAGCCGCGCGGCGGAGAGATCGGCATTGCGGAAGTCGCAATTGTGCACGGTGCTGGTGGTCCAATTCGAACCGTAGGCGGCGATGTTCGGCAGGCGGCAGCAACGGAAGGTCACGTGATACAGCTTGGCGTCGGTTAAGTCCGCGCCCGCGAAATTGCATTCGAAGGCCTTGGCTTGATGCAGGGATGCTTCGCGCAGCACGGCGTCGGCGAAATCGCAGTTGTCCATGGCGGCATCCGGCAGCCGGGCGGCGCGCAGGTTGGCGCGGCGGAGGATGGTGCCGGCGAGATGGGACTCGGCCAGGTTCGCGTGGGCCAGCAGCGCGAGTTCCAGCCGGGCTTCGGTGAGGTCGGCCGCGGAAAGATCGGCTTCGATCAAGATGGCGTTGCCCAGATCGGCGAGCCGGAGATTGGCGCCGCTGAGAACCGCACGGGACATACGGGCGTCGATGAAATTGGCGGAGTGCAGGTCAGCCCGCTCCAGGTTTTCGCCTTCGAGCATCGCGTCGGATAGCACGATGCCAGCCAGGCAGGCGCGTTGGCCTTCCAGGCGGCCCTCCAGCCAGGCGCGGTGCGCGTCCAGAACGCGGCGTAAGGCGGCCGCGCTGAGGCTCGCGCCGATGAGCGGAGGTTTGACTAACTGGGCTTCCGCGCGACTGTCCAAATCCGGCATGCGAGCCGCCATAATGTGATCCTAGGCGGTCGGCAAAAAATCCGAGGCCAACCGGGCCATTTGCGGATCTCCTTCTTCCAAACTGCGCAGCTTAGCGGCCAGGGTCGTGCGCTTCAGACCCAACAGATCGGCCGCCAGTTTCTTATTGCCCCTGGTTTTGCGCAGCGCCTGATCGATAATGCTGCGCGCGATCTGCCCTACTGTCTGTTCGAAGTCCAGGCCGCCGTCGGGAACTTCGACCAAATGCCGGGAGGCCGGTTCCGCCAAAGGGCGCGGACGATCTCCCTCGAGCGGGAAATCGGCGGGATACAGCATGCTGCGTTCGCCGCTCAAGATGATGGCCCGCTCGATAACGTTCTCCAACTGCCGTACATTTCCCGGCCAGGAATAGGCGGCGAGCCGCGCCAGGGCTTCGCGCGAGATCTGCTTGACGGGCAGCTTTTCGAGATGGCAGATCTTCCGCAGGAAGTGGTGAGTGAGGGCCGGCACGTCGCCCAAGCGGGCGCGCAAGGGCGGCAGCTCGATGGGCACGACGTTGAGACGGTAATACAGATCTTCGCGAAAGCGGCCCTGGCGAACGCGTTCGCGCAGATCGGCATTGGTGGCGGCGATCACGCGCACATCGACTTTTATGGTTTCCGAACTGCCCAGGCGCTGGAACTCATGTTCCTGCAAGACACGCAGCAGCTTGGCCTGCAACTCGATGGGCATTTCGCCGATCTCGTCGAGAAACAGGGTACTGCCGTCGGCCTGCTCGAACCTGCCGGTACGCTGTACGAGGGCGCCCGTGAAAGCCCCGCGCACGTGGCCGAACAGTTCGGCCTCCAAGAGATTTTCCGGCAAGGCGGTACAGCAAACCGAGACCATGGGCATCCGCCCGCGAGGCCCGGCCAGGTGTATGGCGCGCGCCGCCATCTCCTTGCCGGTTCCGGTTTCGCCAGTGAGCAGGACGGTGGAACGGCGGCCAGCTACCAGCCGTACCAGGCTCACAATTTCCTGAAAGGCCCGGCTAGGGCCGACCAGTGCTTCCCGCCAGGGCTCGTCCGCGCGAATGGCATGGGGCGTCCGGCTGCGGCGCTCGGCAATGGCGTCTTGGAGCACGGCAGACAGTTGCTCGACGCCGCTACCGCCTAAGACGTCGAAGGCCCCCAGGCGGGTCAGGCGCACGGCAGCCGGCAAGTCGACCTCGGTATCCCACACGATTACCGGCACACCCGGTTCCGCATTTCGTAATTCCACCAGCGCCTCGACCGGCGTCCACTCGGCCAGCGGGCAGCGCAGCAGGACTGCGTCCGGCGGGGAGATCTGGAGTAACTCGACGGCTTCCGGAATACCGGGTGCGCAGGTCCAGCCGTATTCCGCAAGGGCGGTCAGCGGCGAGAGTGTGGTGCTCTCGCCCAAACACAAAACTCGGGGTTTTTCGCCTGTGTCCATCGCTATAGTAGGAATCGGCGGTAGCGGCGTAGGGCTTTAGGCGATTTCAGATTTGCTCGACCACCAGGCGATGAACCTTAAGCAGCAGATCCACTTCGGCGCGCGGCAGGGCGAGGGCGGCGGCAATGCCCGCGCTATCCTGACCGGCCCGGTGCATACGCAAGACCTGCGTCCGTTTGCTGAGATTGAGGCCCGAGGGAGCCGGTTGGGGCGCGACCAGCATACCGGTCTGGCTGGCCATCTCGCGCACATCCGACTCCAGACCCGCGGCGGCCGCGCGGGCTTCCATCAAAACCGCCTCCAGAGCAAGTACTTTTTTTTGGCTCTCCCGCTGACGGCGATCGAGAGCGCGCAACTCCCATTTCAGGGTCACGAAGAGATACAGGCCCAGAGTCAGCCCCACGGCCAGCAGGACGCATACGCCGAGCGGATGGGCTATGGCGGCCAGCAGGTTCATGGCAGATTCTCCAGCCGCTCCTGGCGGCTCATGATCTGGTGGATGCGCACGCCGTAGTTGCCTTCGACCACGACCACTTCACCGCGGGCAATCACACAATTGTTCACGATGACTTCGACAGGCTCGTCGACGGTGCGGTTCAGCTCGATAATGGAGCCGGCGGCCAGCTTGAGCACGTCACCGAGGGGAAGCTGTACGTGACCGAATGATACGCTCAAGGGCAGCTCGACGCCCATCAGCAGTTCGAAGGTGCGGGAGGAGGCCGGTGTATTTTCGAGATGGGGCAAGGCGGCGGGCGGATCTGGCGGAGGCGGTTCCGAGGGGTCTCCCGTGATGGCCAGGAGCAGCGGCGGCAGGGCCCCGTCGGGATAGGATCCCTCGACGTGGTAGAGTTCACCGGAATCCGGGGCGGCGTCCGCCGGGCTGCCGGGAGCCTCGATCTGGCGGCTCCAGCGGCGGCCGGCGCTGCGCGCCAGTTCAGCCATGGATTGTTGCAGGATCTCGATGTAAGTCTCACGCGCCTGGGACTCTTCTTCCACTCCCGCGGCGCCCAGGACGCGCGCCGCCAGTTGCGACCAGGCGTTCTGGGGCGCGCCGACCCAAAGCACGGGATCGCCCGGCAAAGGAAAACGCTGCTGCCACCACCAGACGGCGCCATGCTGGCGGACGATTTCTTCACTACCCTGCGCCGGGCTGCGGTCCTGGCCGGCGGTGGTGCAAGCCAGCTTGGGCCGCTCGCCGGCCAGAGATTCCAGCACTGTGGCGAGCTGCGCCGTCCACTCCTCGGCAAACCACCTGGCGGCACCATTCGGCTTCACATCACACCCCCGGCCGGATTGGGCCACACCTTCTCGATATCCGCGCGCAGCCGCAAAATCGCCTGGGATTTCAGGTGCGAGATGCGGGATTCGTGCAGATCCACCACTTGGGAGATTTCCCGCAAGCTCAGCTCCTCCATGTAGTAGAGTCCCAGGACCGTACGTTCCATGGGCGGCATGCGGCGGATGGCCGCGGTGAGCAATTCTTCCAGCTGCGCGCGTTCGAGCAGCCGCGAAGGCAATTGGCCGCCATCGTCACTGAGATAGGCCAGCAGACTCTGGCCTTCGCCGTTCTCGCCGGTATACTCGAGGCTGCCCAGATTGAGGCCCTGCACCTCGACCAGCCAGCGGTGATACTCGTCCAGGTCCAAGCCCATCTCGGCGGCGATTTCATCTTCGGCGGGCGTGCGATGGAGCCGCTGTTCGGCGCGCGCGATGGCGAACTCGATCTGCTTGGCTTTTTTGCGCTTCTGCCGCGGCGCCCAATCCAGGCCGCGCAGGCTGTCGAGAATGGCGCCGCGGATCTTGTGCTCGGCATAGGTCTTCAGCTTGACGTTGTGGCTGGCGTCGTACTGGTCGACGGCGGCGATCAATCCTACGATTCCCGTGGAGACCAGATCCTCCAGGCTGACATTGCCCGGCAGCCGGTCATGGATGCGGCGGGCAATCAGCCGGACCTGCGGCAGATGCTCGAGGATCAGCCGTTCGCGTTCCTCGGCCTCTGTCTCGCCCGCCGCCCCACCGCAATATGGATTCGCCATGCCGCCCCTTCCTGATGCCGCCGCTTTAGGCTGCCAGCCGCGCGGAACCGTTGCTGGACGCGCCCAGAAGATCCAGAATGCGCGCCTTGGTGGCGCCTTCGAGATCCTCCGGAATCTGCTGGCCGGTTCCCAAAAACGAAATGGGCTTTTCCAACGCCGCGGATAAGGAAACCGCCGTGCCGAATGAACGAGTCTCGTCTACCCTGGTGAACATCAGGCTGGACGGATGAAAGATTTCGAAGCGTTCCGCCACAGACTTTAGATCGGCGGATTTCATGGTGGCCGTTAGCACCAGGTGGGTGGACCCGTCCAGGTGCTTGGACAGAAACTGTGCCAAATCAGCGGCGCGATCCATGTCTCGCGGCCCGTAGCCCGGGGTGTCGATCAGGATCAGTTGTTTTCCACGGAATTCTGCGATCGCTTGCGCCAAAGCGGCCAGATTGTCGGGCGCCTGAAAAGCGGCCCCCAGGATCGCAGCGTAAGAGCGCAACTGGTCCGCCCCGGCCACGCGATAGTCGTCCATGGATATCAGCGCCAGACTGCGGCGCAGGGCTAAGCCGCAGGCCACCGCCAGCTTGGCGAGCATGGCAGTCTTGCCGGCGCCGGGCGCCCCCACCAGCGCGGCAATCACCGGCTTTCCGGCGCGCGGCGCACCTAAGCTGGCATCCACCAGAATGCGCTGGCCTAGTTGTTCGGCCACCAGCGCCTCCCGCACGGCGGCGTCGGGAGAGGCCCGCCCGGCCCCGTCGAGGAGCTGGGCGACGATTTCGCCATCGAGGTCGGCCGCCGTCAACAGCCCGTGCCAGGCCGAGAGTTCGGGCGCCGCCGAGGACCATCGCGTACCGCTCCACGCCGATCGGGTAATGGTCCGGCTCATCAGGTCCAGCTGCCGGCGCATTTCGGCCAACTCGATGGCCAGCCGCGGATCCGGCGGCGACTCAGACTCGGGTTCCGGCGCGGAGCCGGCCTCCGGCACCAGCGCGCACACCACTTCATACTCGCCCAAATGGCGCGATTCGAGCGGCGCGCGGCGCGATTCGACCAGCATAGCCTCGGCGCCCATCTCCCGCCGTGCCAGGCTCACCGCAGCTTCCACCGTGCCCGCATAAAATGATTTGATTCGCATTTTCCTTCCTTTACTGGATCACCCCCAGCGACACCACCTTGACCCCCGCTGGAATTTCGTTGTGCGACAGGATGAACAGATTGGGCAGCCCGGGTTCTACAATCTGCCGCAGAAAATAACGTGCGCCGGCGGTGGTGACGGCTGCCACCGCGCCCTCCGGAGTGCCTACTTTGCGCTGGATACGTTCCAGGATTTCGCGCACGGTCTGCGGCGCCATGCCCAGATGGCTGTTCTGCTCGCCGTGCTGCACCGCCGATTCGACCGCCTGCTCGATCGAGCCGTCCAGAAAATAGGCCGGCAGGTTGCCGGCCGGATCGAGGAAACGCTTGACCACCGTGCGCCGGATCGCCTGCCGGGCATATTCGGTGAGCAGGACCAGGTTGCGGGTCGACAGGGCCGCCTCGCCCAGCGCTTCCAGAATCGAACTGGTGTCCCGTATGGAAACGCGTTCGCGCAGCAGATTCTGCAGGACGCGCTGCACCGTCGAAAGGGGAAGCTGCTTGGGAACCAGGTCCTCGACCAGCTTGGGCTGTTCGACGGCCACCAGATCCAGAACTTTCTTGGCATCCTGGCGGGAGAACAATTCGTAGGCGTGGCGGCGGGCTAATTCGGCGATGTGGGTACCCAACACGCCCACGGGATCCACCAGCGTATAGCCGGCCGCGCGGGCCTGCTCGGTGCGTTGCTCCGGAACCCACCAGGCGGCCAGACCGAAAGCGGGCTCGCGGGTGGCCGTGCCCTCGATGGCCGGCGCGCCGCGTGCCGAGGGGATGGCCAGCTGGCAGCCCTGCGGCATTTCATAGCGGGCGATCTCCGCTCCCTTCAATGAAACCACGTACTCGCGGGCGCGCAGCGCCAGGTTGTCGGCCACGCGCACGGGCGGCAGCAGAAATCCCATATCGCCGGCCAACTGCCGGCGGATGCCGGAAATGCGCTTGAGCAGCGGGGAATTCTGCGCGCCTTCCACCATGCGGACGAGGCCTAAGCCGACTTCCAGGGCCAGCGGTTCGACCTTCAGCAGGCCTTCCAGGTTCTCGCGGGCGGGCTTGGCCGCCGCGGGCGCCTGCCCCTTAGCCACGGGGCGCGGGCGCATGCGCCAGGCAGCCGTTCCGAGCCCCGCGCCCAGCAGCAGGAACGGAATTCCCGGCAGCCCCGGAAAACAGGCCATGGCAATCAGCACCCCGCTGGCCAGCAGAAGCGGCTGCGGGCTGCCGAAGACCTGCTTGCGGAAATCCGTCCCTAGCCGCGCTTCCGAACCCGTACGGGTAATGATCAGGCCGCCCGAAACCGAAATCATGAGCGCCGGGATCACCGTGACCAGGCCGTCGCCGATGGTCAGCACGGTGTAGGTTTCCAAGGCATGCCGCAGTTCCATCCCATGCTGCAGCACGCCGATCAGAAAGCCGGCGACGATGTTGATGCCGGTGATCAGGATACTGGCCACCGCATCCCGCTGGGTGAAGCGGGAGGCGCCGTCCATGGCGCCGTAAAACTCCGCTTCGGCGGCCAATTGGCGGCGCCGCTGGCGGGCTTCGGCTTCGTCGATCAGGCCGGAACCCAAATCCGAATCGATGGACATCTGCTTGCCGGGCAGGGCATCCAGGGTGAAGCGCGCGGTGACTTCGGAAATGCGCACCGCGCCATGATTGATGACCACGTACTGGATGGCGATCAGCACCAGAAAGATCACCGCGCCGATGATATAGTTGCCGCCCACCACGAAGCTGCCGAAGGCCTCGATCACGTGTCCGGCGGCCGCCGTGCCGCTGTTCCCATTGAGCAGGATCAGGCGCGCGGAAGAGATGTTCAAGGCCAGCCGGTACAGGGTGAGGAGCAGCAGCGTGGTCGGGAAAACGCTGAACTCCACGGGGCGCGTGATGTACATGGCCACCATCATGACGATGACCGACATCATGATGTCCAGCACCAGCAGGAGATCCAGCAGGAACGGCGGCAAAGGCGTAATCAGCGCCAGCACGATAGCCAGTACGGCCACCGGCACGCCCAGTTCCGCGGCCCTGCCGTCGCTGAAGAACGCGAGTGGTTTCCAAACCGTCTTGGGGATTACCGCCGCTTCCGCCATGCGTCTCTCATCGCACTATCCAGGTAATCGGCCGTTCATGAGTTTATAAACATACGCCAGGATCTCGGCCACCGCGCGATACAGGTGCGGGGGGATCTCCTGCCCGATATCGACCGAGCGGTACAGGGCCTGCGCCAGCGGCGGATTCTCGACGATGGGAATATCGAATTCTTCCGCGCGCTGGCGAATGCGCTGCGCCAGATAGTTTTTGCCCTTGGCGACCACCACGGGCGTCGCCATGGAGTCCATGGCATAGCGCAGGGCCACCGCATAATGCGTGGGATTGACGATCACCGCGGTGGCTTGCGGGACCTCTTTCATCATCTTGTGGCGCAAGCGATCCCGCTGGATGCGGCGGATGCGCGCTTTCATCTGCGGATTGCCCTCGGTCTCCTTCAGTTCGTCCCGGATCTCTTGCTTGCTCATGCGTAGATCCTTGCGATAGCGGCTACGCTGCCGGAAAAGGTCCACCGCGCCGAAGGCCAGGAATACCCCACAAGCCTTCCACAATAGAGTCCCCAGCGAACTCAAGGCTGCGCGGAAGCCCGTTTCCGCGCTTTGAAACGGCAGAGCCATGTAGGCGAACAGATTGTCGCGGATGATGCCGTACACCGCCAGGCCGAACAGGGGCAGCATCAGCAGAGCCATCAACAGCGCCGGCAGGTTCTGGCGCGGCAACTCCCGCAGGCGGGACACAGGATTCAGCCGCTTGAAATCCGGCGCTACTTTCTTCAGGCTCACGCCGAATTGGGTGGCGACCAATTGTATGCCCAGCGTGGCGGCCAGCAGCACACCGGCCGCCGGCGCCAAAACGCGCGCCATCGCCAGCAGCAGATGACGGCTGATCTCCGGAGGATTCGCCTGCGGAACGAAGGCTGCCGCCAAAGTCTCCCGCATCAGGCGCCGCAACTGATCCAACCAGGCCCCGCCCCACGCCTCAAGCACCGCGACGAACACCACGAATTGCACGGCCGAGACCAATTGCCGGGCCGTGGGGAACTGGCCTTCCTTGCGGGCCTTATCCAGGCGCTTGGCGGTAGGCTGTTCGGTTCTCTGTCCGTTATCCGGCATCCGCGCGTCACACGATCACTGCGTCCACATCCGCTCGAGCGTGCCGAATACCGTGCCCGCATACTCGGCTAGCAGCCTCGGCAGCAGCACGGTGATCCATCCGAGCAAAATCAGCGCGGCCATCATCTTGAGGGGAAATGCCAGCGTCAACAGTTGCAATTGGGCGTTGAGCCGGCCGAGCAGGGCCAGCGCCAGGTCGGCCAGAACCAGCAATGCCAGACACGGCAGCGCCAGCCGCACGGCCAAGGCCAGCATCTCTCCGCCCAACCGCATCAAGGCTTCGGCCGCGGCGGGGGTGATCCAAGGTCCCCACGGATGCACGTCCAGGCTGCGGGCCAGGGTGCGAAGGACTTCGCGGTCCAGGCCGAGCGACACGAAGATCAGTCCGCCGGCCAGCTGCGCAAACACCAGCAGCACCCCGGATTCGGCCTGGGTGGACGGATCGATGGTCTGTGCGAAACTGAACCCGGCGTTCAAGCTTAGAATCTGCGCACCCATGACGAAGGCTTCCAGGATGAAAGCCACGGCCAGCCCCAGGGTAACCCCTATGCTGGTCTGGCCCAGCGCCGCCAGCAACAAGCGCGGGATATCCATGCGGGCGGCGTCCACCGGCGGCCAGGCGGGCGCCAGCAGCAAGGTCACCAGCACCGCAAGCACGATGCGGGCCGGCTTGGGGCCGCTTTGAAATCCCGGCAGGGGCGCCAGCGCGAATACTCCCCCGACCCGCGCCAGCACCAGCAGAAAGCCGTAAAGGGTAGACAGGCTGAGGAGGCCTTCAGCGGGCATAGCGCCCCAAATCGCTCAGCAAAGCCGTAGTGTAGACTGTGAGCCGTTGGACCATCCAGGGCATCAGCAGCAGGATGCCGGCCCCAAAGGCGACCAGCCGGGGAATCGTGCTGAAGCCCGTATCCTGGATGGAGGTGACGATCTGGGCCAGGCTGATCAGGATGCCCCATACGAAAGCCATCGCCAACAGCGGCGCGGCGATCCAGAAGGCCGCCCACAGGGCCTGGCGCAGGATGGCTACGACCATGTCCGTTGTCATTCGATTTCTCCTCCTCCTTCAGCTGAAGCTCTTCATGAGCGACCCGATCACCAGGTTCCAGCCGTCCACCAGCACAAACAGCAGGATCTTAAAGGGCGCGGAAATCATGACCGGGGGCAACTGGATCATACCTACCGAAATAGTGACCGAGGCTACCACCAGATCGATCACCAGGAAGGGCAGATACAGAATGGCGCCGATCTGGAAGGAGGCCTTCAGCTCCGATAAAATGTAGGCCGGAATCAGGACTTTGAGGTCCAGATCGGCGGGCGTGCGGGGCGCCGGGGAGTGCGAGATTTCGAGGAACAAGGCAATGTCTTTCTCCTTGGCGAAACGCAGCCAAAACTGGCGCAACGGCTGGGCGGCCTCCTGGGCGGCCTGGGCCGCGGTGATCTGGCCGTTTTCAAGCGGCGTCCAGGCGCGCTCGTAGATCTGGCTGGCCATGGGTTCGATGGTCAGCAGGCTCAGGAACAGGGCCAACCCGACCAGGACCTGGTTGGAAGGCGCGGTCTGGGTGCCCAGCGCCTGCCGCAGGAAATGCAGCACCACGCTGATGCGCAGAAACGGGGTGACGGAGACCAGGGCGGCCGGAAGCACGGTAAGGGCCGTCAACAGCAGCACGATCTGCATCGGCTCGCTGAGGACGTTCCCTTTGCCGGCGATCAGCCCCGCCGAGGCGGCCGTCCGGCCGAAGGCCCGGTCGAGCACCGGCAGCGCCAGCAGCATTCCGCGGAGCCACGGCCTTATCATCGCCGGTCCTCCGGCAGCCCGCCGGTGGACGAGTTCAACTGTTCCCAGGTAAAGCTCTCAAGAACAGTGCATCCCGCCGGCGATACGCCGATCAGAAGACCGCGCCCCGCCAGACGCACCAGATGCAGAGAGTGGTGCGGGGACAACCCGGCGCGCTCCACGACCTGTAGCATGCGCGCGCGGGAGCCGTGCCCGCCGGGACGGGCCACTCGAAGCAAGCGGCCGTGGCGCAGCCACCACAAGGAGGCCACCAGGAGAAGCAACACCCCAATTACGGCCGATAATTCACGGATTCCTTCCATGATTTCCCTTTTCGATGCGGGCATCAGACATTGGCATGAAAGTCGGTGATGCGGACCCCCAGGGTATTCTCCACCACCACGATCTCGCCGCAGCCGATACGCGTGCCGCCCACGTACAGGTCGATGTTCTCGCCCGCCGAGCGCTTCATGGGGATCAGGCTGCCGGCCTCCATCTGGAGGATCTGCCCCACGGTCAGAATGCGGCGGTCGAGCTCGGCCTCGATATCCACCGGCACGTCCGCAAAGGCGGCGATTTCTTCGAGAGCGGTCATGGCATTTTCCGGTCTAAGTGATGAGATTGGTGGTGTCCTGCGCCAGGGTATCCACGGTGGTCACCACTTTGGAATTTGCCTGGTAGGCGCTCTGCAACACGATGAGATCGGTGAGCTGCCCGGCCATGTCCACGTTGGAGGATTCCAGGGCGCCGCCCACGATGGTGCCCCGGCCGCCGGTGCCGGGCGCTCCCACGGCCGGTTGGCCGGTGTCCGCGCTCACCTGGTACTCATTATTGCCGACCGCGACCAGGGTCTGCGGGTTGGGAATACTGGCCAGCGCCAGTTGTCCAATCACCACCTGCTGGCCATTCGAGTAGGAAGCCAGCAATTGTCCGCCATTGCCCATGGTTACGCTGTTCAGCTGCGCCGCCGCCGAGCCGTCCTGCGTGGTGGCCGAAGCGGCCGAGGCCTGGTCGAACTGGGTCAGCATGCCGGCGCCGCTGGAGCTGTAAGGATTCCAGCTGATATTCAGAGTCGCGGCCTGGTCGCTCAGGTTATTCACCGAAAAGGTGATGGGGGAACCGGCCGCGGGGCTGGTCAGTTGTCCGCTGCTGTTGAAGGTCAAAGTGCCGCTGGCGCCGGGAATAGCGTAGGGCGTACCGGCCGTTCCTCCGGTAACGTCCGCACCCGGCATGGTGACCGTGTAGGACCAGGTGTTGGCCGCGGTTTCCGAAAAATTCATGGTCAGCACGTGCGAGTTGCCGAGAGAATCATAGACCGTGACCGGCGCGGACCAATCCGACGCGGAGCCCACCGCCGCCGATGAATCGAAGTTGGCGCTCAAGGTGATATTTTGGGTGGCCACCGGCGGCTCGGTGGACCCCAGCGGCATGGTGATGTTGCCGATGGGTCCGCCGGTATTCACCACTCCATTTACGGCCATCCAACCTTGCACGTCTTCTCCGGTCGGGGTGATCAGGTTGCCGTTCAGGTCCGTCTGGAAACTGCCGGCGCGGGTGTATTGGGTAACGCCGTTATCGTTCACCACGAAGAATCCGTTCCCTTGAATGGCGGCATCCAGAGTGCCGTCGCTCGACTGAATGGCGCCCTGGGTAAACTCGCGCAGCGTCAACGGCTGCGCCACGCCAAAGCCGATTTGGGTCTGGCCGGCTCCCATGGATTCGTTGACCAGATCGCGAAAGTAGGTTTCGCTCTCCTTATAGCCGGTGGTATTCAGGTTGGCCAGGTTGTTGCCGACTACATTCACCGCCACGCCATTGGCGTCCAGGGCGGAAAGCGCTGTACTGAATGCTGCGAACATCTTATTTTTCTCCTTGTATGTTGCTGGTAGTGGTGGTGCTGGTGCTGCCGGTGGCGTCGCCCGCCAGGGTGTCCAAATCGCCCCGAATGGCCATGAGCTGCTCGAGGGAGCTGAACTCGGCGAGTTGCGTGACGAAGGTGGTGCTGTCGGTCGGATCGGTGGGATCCTGATATTGGATCTGAGCCACCAGAAGCTGCAGAAAATCGTCTTCGTTGACATCGTCGGGCGAGCTGTCGCTGCTCGACGAAGTGGAGTTATTGGTGGACGTGGCAGGCGCGGGGGCCGGCGTCGTCATGGGTTGGTTGGCGAGTGTTGGAATGGTCATGTTTGAGACTCCTCGGTGAGATCCAGGCTGGCGTTCCACTCCCCGGTCCACCTGGTTGAATTACGGGGCTGCCGGGGATGCTGGGGCTGTTGCCGGCCTTGGCGCCAGCCCTCGCGCGTATCCTGGGCGCTTCCATAGAGATCCGCGGGACTACGGCCAGCCACGCCTGCTTCGACCGCGCCGGCCGGTCGCCAGGCTTCCGCCTGGAAGCCGCTCTGCCGCAGCCTGGTCAACAGTTCCGGCAGGTCGGAGCGCAGGGATCCCGCCAGATCGGCATCCGAAGTATGCACGGTAACGCGGACCTCGCCGGCACGTTCGGTCATCCGTATATCCACGTTGCTTTGCCCCTCCAGGCGCAAAGCCAGGTCGCGGGACACTGGTTGCGGCAGGATCTCGGGCTGGACCTCGGCACGTGGCAGCGGCGCGGCAGGAGGCGCGGAAGGCGAAGTAGCCACGGGAGGTTCGCTCGCCGGCGGTACAAAAAGCACCTCGGCGGGTGTGACGGAAGAGACCCCGGGACCATCCGCAGGGGCCGGCCAGGTTTGGCCTTCACGGCTTTCTCCGGGATTGCCGCCTGACGCCGCGTTCCTGGCGGAGCTGACGGGCGCCGATGAATCCGGCGGCCGGTCCGTGCTCCGATCATCCGGCACGTCCGCCTGGGGATTTTCGGCGGGCTTCGCGGGGGCCGCGTTCGGAAGCCGGGCCGGAGAAGCATGCGTTGGAGTGGCGATCTCGTGATCGTTCGAGGCAGCTGGCTGACGCACCTGGCATGCGGGAGCCGGATCCGCCGGGACCGGTACGACCTGCTGCAGGACAGGCTTCGGGGAGACGGGCCCGCAGCTAACCGGCGCCGGCTCTCTCATCGGATCGGCGGTGGACACCGGATCATCCACGATACCTTCGGGAATCAGGCGGGCCTGGAATGCCAGCTGCGGCACTGCCGCAGTTTCGATTTCCGGACCCGGGCCGGAGTTTCTGGCACTGTCGGCGATGGATTCGGGAGCCGGGGAACGGTTTGCGGCCGGCATTGGTTCGGCGGTGGCCGGGAACAATTCGGGCAGCGATGCCGCGAGAGGCACGC
>DATJRE010000106.1:0-6682 GCA_035505095.1 Bryobacteraceae bacterium
TCTCCATCATCGCCGCTCCCCCAATACCGAACAAACCCATTTCCCCTCGCAGCCCTCACAAACCACGCCACTTACCCCCCGCAAGCCAACCCGCCTCCCACCCGCCCACCGGCTGCCACCCCTCGCGCGCGCCCCAATCCCACGGCAGCACAAGACATCCCATAAGCGAACACCTTGCCCAATTGGCTACCCCTTTTACCCTCCGTGCCGTCAAAGGGTTACGCTGGTAAAGGAAGTGGCAGGGTCCGTGCCCTTTCACTTCGGAGTTCCCATGGACATACAGCGCAAAGGTGCCAAGAAGAAAAGGATCATCCGTACAACGGTGGTCTCGGTAATCTTAGCCGTCGGCCTCGGCGCCGGCTGGATAGGGCTGAATAAGCTCAAACCTGCGGCGCCCGGCGTCGAGTATTCCACTCTGTGGCCGGACACCGTCAAACGCGGGCCGATCACCCTGGAGGTGCGCGGCCTGGGCACGCTCGTGCCCGAAGACACCATGCTCATCACCGCCACCACCGACGCGCGCATCGATCGCATCCTGATCCGCCCCGGCACGCCGGTGCGAGCCGATTCCGTGGTCATGATCATGAGCAGCCCCGACCTGCAAACCCAGTTGATGACCGACGAGTACGCTTTGAAGGCCGCCCAGGCCGATCTCGACAACCTCAAAGTCACCCTTGAAAAGGCCCTCCTGGACATGCAATCCACCGAGGCCCAGGTGGCCTCCGATTACGCTACCGCCAAGCTGGAGGCCGATCGCGATGACGCCCTCGCCAAAGCCAATCTGCTGCCGGCCATGGACGCCCAGATTTCCGAGGTCAAGGCCAAGGAACTGGCCACCCGCCTGGATATCGAAAAGAAACGCCTGGCCACCTATGCCGCCAGCGAAGAGGCCCAGCTCGGCTCCCAGAAAGTGAAAGTGGATCAGGCTCGCGCCGAGTATGAACTCAAAAAGAGCCAGGCCGATCAGCTCAAGGTAAAAGCCGGTTTCGACGGCATGCTGGAGGCGCTGCCGGCGCCCCTCAACCCGGTTGAGGAAGGGCAGAAGGTCACCGCCGGAACTCCCCTCGGCAAAGTGGCTCAGCCGTCCCATCTCAAAGCCGAGTTGAAAATCGCCGAAACCCAGGTGAAGGATATCGCCATCGGCCAGCCCGCCGTCATCGACACGCGCCTGGCCGGCAACGGCTGGGATGGCCTCATTCACGGCCACGTCTCGCGCATCGACCCGTCCATTCTGAACGGCACCGTCACCGTGGATGTGGCGCTCAAAGGACCGCTGCCGCCGGTCCTGCGCCCCGATTTAAGCGTCGATGGCACCATCCAGGAGGCCAAGCTGGATGACGTCATCTACGTCGGCCGCCCCGTCTTCGGCCAGCAGGACAGCACCGTGCAGCTTTTCAGGGTGGACCCCGATGGCAAGTACGCCAACAAGGTCAAAGTCACCTTCGGACGCAGCTCTGTAAATACAATTCAGATCGTAGACGGCTTAAAAGTAGGCGACAAGGTGATTCTGTCCGACATGTCCGCCTACGATGCATACGACCGCATCAAATTGAACTAAACGGATGGAACAAAGATTTCGCCATTCTCGTAGACAGGAGCAATGATCATGGATGATAACGGCTCGCAACCCCTGCTTCGGCTGGAAAACGTCAGCAAAGTCTTCGTGACGGACGAGGTGGAAACGCACGCTCTCTCGGCGGTCCACTTCGACGTCAAGAAAGGAGAGTACCTGTCGATCGCAGGGCCTTCGGGCTGTGGGAAATCGACGCTGCTCGCCATCCTGGGGCTGCTCGACACCCCCAGCGACGGCTCGTATTATCTGAACGGCAAACCGGTCACCGGGTTGAAGCTTTCTGAGCGCGCCCGCATTCGCAACCGCGAGATCGGATTTATTTTTCAGGCATTCAACTTAATCGGCGATCTGACGGTCTATGAAAACGTAGAGTTGCCGCTGACCTACCGGGGCATGCCTTCGGCCGAGCGCAAGCGGCGCGTGCAGGAGGCCCTGGAGCGCGTGGGGATGTCGCATCGCATGAAGCATTACCCCTCCCAGCTCTCGGGCGGTCAACAACAGCGTGTGGCCGTGGCCCGCGCCTTGAGCGGCGATCCGCTCATCCTGCTGGCGGATGAGCCCACTGGGAACCTCGATTCGGCCAACGGTGAAGCGGTCATGAGCCTGCTGCGCGAATTGCATGCCGCCGGTTCTACCGTCTGCATGGTGACGCACGACCCGCGCTATGCCGAATTCGCCGACCGTACCATCCGGCTGTTCGACGGGCGCATTGTAGAAGAAAAGATCGAGTCCGCGAAACATTAGTGCCATGACCGCGAAACTTGTCCCCATTAGCGGATCACTCGCCCACGCTCGGGGCTCCGATCCGAGCTCCGACCGCCAGGGAGCGTGTGTCGCAACCGCCCAACCTCTCGCGGTCGGAGACTTGGGGTGCGGTCGCGGTTACCGCGGGCTTACGCACGCGGCTCCGCAAGTAGTGCCCGCAGCCGCGAGCGTGAGGGAGCGGTTGTCAATTCCTGGTTGGGACAGACACTAGTTACCCGGGCGGATTGCCGGCCTGCGGTGGGGCCGGCAGCCTGCCAGCCCTGCCAACGGCCTGCCGCGCTCTGAGGGAATTCACCAGACTCCGGGGCATTTCATGGAGGAGGGGATGCCATGCGAAAACTGCAACGAAGGGCCCTTATTGTATTGTTGGCGGCTCCGGCCGCCTTTTCCGGTCTTTATGCAAGAACTATTGGAGTGCCGCCGTTCCAGTTCCGGCAGATCTACGGCCTGAATCACAACGGCCGGGTGCTCATTCATAACCTGTACGGCGACGTCCGCATTACCGCCTGGGACCGCGATGAGGTCCTGGTGGAAGCCATCAAAAAGTCCCGCGACCCGCGTCACGCCGACGACGCGCAGATTGTAGTCGATTCCTCGGCCGAAGTGCTCTCCATCCGCACGCTGTACCTGGGCGCCGATGCCGAGCATCCGGCCAGCGTGGAGTACCACATCATGGTGCCGCGCTCGGCCAATCTCGAAAATGTCAAAATCATTAACGGCGCGCTGTCCATCAGCGGGGTGGCGGGCCCCGTGAAAGCTTCTTCGGTCAACGGCAGCATCAAAGCCGAACGCATCGGCGGCGAGGCCGATCTCTCCACGGTGAACGGGCCCCTGGAGGTGGATTTCAACCGCATCGCGCCCGCTCACCCCATTGCTTTGAGTTCCGTCAACGGCCCCATCCGCCTGTCCATTCCGTCGGATGCGGATGCGGTTCTGGAAGCCCGCAACCTCTCGGGCGGCATCGATACCGAATTCGGCCACGCCTGGCGCGAATCCACCGGCCAACGCCTCCGAACCACCGTGAACCACGGCGGCGCCCAGATTCACGTGCACAACGTCAACGGGGGGATCTCGATTCACGCCTGGTTCCGCCGCACGTAAACACCTGGGGCCTTACCGGGGACGCTCCGAAAGGCCTGGTACTCCCAACCGTTCTCGACATTTGTTAACCTCGTCCCATGTACTCAGTTGCTCGGGACTTGCGTCACGGAGTGCGCTTGTTCGGCAAAGCCCCTGGTTTTACAGCAGTTGCGCTGCTGACCCTGGGGCTGGGGATCGGGGCGACCACGGCCATTTTTAGTGTTGTCGACGCGGTTCTTTGGAAGCCTTTGCCTTTTCGCGATCCTGGACGGTTGCTGGTGGTCTGGGAAAGGAATGCGGCCCATCACCGCTTTCGTATGTTTGCCGCACCCTATAATTACCGGCAATGGCAGGACTGCCGCTCGCTTGATGGCGTGGCCGCCCTCGTGGATGCCCATTTGAGCCTGATCAGCGGGCCCAACGGCCCCATGGAGCCGGAGGAGTTGCGCGTGGAGCTGATCTCTGCCGGCATGCTGCCGCTGCTGGGGGTGCAGCCCGCCCTCGGACGCGGTTTCCGGCCTGAGGAGGATCGGCCGGGGCACACCAACTTCGTCCTGCTGAGCCACGACCTGTGGCAGCGCAAATTCGCCGGCGATCCCTCCATCCTGGGGAAGCCGATCGTCTTGCGCGACCAGAGTTACACCGTGCTGGGCGTGATGCCGCGGCGGTTTGCGGTGCTCGATCCGGACACCGATTTGTGGATGCCCCTGGCGCTCGATTGGAACGACCCGCGGGTGCCGAGGGCGCGGAATTTGACGGTCGTCGGAAGATTAAAGGAAGGCGTTACCATCGACCAGGCCCGCAGCGAGCTGGATACCATCGGCGCGCGCGGCGAGCAGACCGATCCGCTGATCGATGCGGGCTGGCGGCCGTCGGTTTTCCCGTTCTCCGATGAGCTGGTGGGCAAGGTGCGGGAACCTCTGCTGGTGCTGCTCTGCGCCGTGGGGCTCCTGCTGCTCATGACCTGCGCCAACGTGGCCAATCTGCTGCTGGCACGGGCCTCCACGCGCGCCAAGGAGATCGCCGTCCGCTCCGCCCTGGGCGCCGGACGGGGCCGGATTGCCGCGCAGTTGCTGGTGGAGGGCGTGTCGCTCTCGCTGGTGGGCGGTTTTCTGGGAACCCTGCTGGCCGGGTTGGGCGTGCGGCTGCTGGTCCGCCTGGCCAGCGAACAGATTCCGCGCCTGGCAGGCACCGCGCTGAACGGCAAGCTGCTGCTCTTTGCGCTGGCGCTTTCGGTAACCACCGGGGTCCTGTTCGCCGTGGCGCCGGCTCTCCACGCCTCGCGCACCAACTTGAGCGCTGCCCTGCGCGAAGGCGGCCGCTCCGGCACCATGAGCCGCTCCGCCCGCGCCATGCGCCGCGGACTGGTGGCCGCGCAGATCGCCCTGGCGGTGGTGGTGATGATCGGCTCAGGTCTGCTGATCCGCAGCTTCGAGCGGCTGCGCGCCGTGAACCCGGGGTTCCAGCCGGCGGGCCTGCTTACCACCCGCCTGCCCCTGGCGGCCAGGCTGAGTACTCCGCCCCTGCGCATCGCCTTCCTCCAGGACTTGGCCGGGCGGGTGGGATCGCTGCCGGGCGTCACCGCAGTGGGGTTTGTGAATACTCTGCCGCTAACCGGATTCGGGGGTGGTTCGTCTTTTGCAGTAGACGGCCGCCCGGCGCCGCCGCAGGACCAGCGGCCTATCGCGCTGGTCCGGAGAGTGGATGAAGGATACTTCCGCGCGATCGGAATTCCGCTGATCGCGGGCCGCGGGTTTAGCCCGATGGATACGCCCCAGACGCCCCAGGTGGCCATCGTGAACCAGACCCTGGTGCGCCGCTTCTGGCCGCAAGGCAATCCGATCGGCGGCCGGCTGATTGTGGATTTCGATGGCGGGACATCCTGCGAGATTATCGGCGTGGTGGGAGACGTGAAACCGGAACGTATGGATACCGATGAGTGGCCCACGATTTATCGTCCGTTCCGCCAGCGGACCACGATTGGGATGGTGATGGTGGTTCGTACTACGGTCGCCCCGATGTCCCTGGCGCAGGCCGTCGAGCACACCGTGCACCAGATGGATCCGGTGCAGGCGGTGGCCGACATGCGGCCCATGGATGCGGTGATGGATCACGCGCTGGCCGAAGCGCGCTTCCAGACCGTAGTGTTGGGACTCTTCGCGCTGGTGGCGTTCACGCTCTCGGCTGTGGGCATTTACGGGCTGATCTCCTACGACGTCACCGAGCGCACCCGCGAACTGGGCATTCGCATGGCGCTGGGCGCCGAATCGCCGCACATTCTGCGGCTGGTGGTGGGGCAGGGCGCCCGCCTGGCCGCATATGGAATTGCCGCCGGGCTGGCCGCCTCGTTCGGGCTCACGCGCCTGATGGCCGGCATGTTATATGAGGTGCATCCGGCCGACGCCTACACCTTCGCCGCCATCGCCCTGCTGTTGGGAGCGGTCGCCCTGCTGGCCAGTTACCTGCCGTCACGCCGCGCCATGGCGCTGGATGCCGTGACGGCCCTGCGGCACGAATAAGACATCATGATTACACTTCGCAATGTCGAGAAGTTTTACGAAGGCGGATACGGGCGCACCTATGTGCTGCGCCGCATCAGCGGGGAGATCAAGGAAGGCGAGTTCGTGACTATCATGGGCCCTTCAGGAGCCGGCAAATCCACCCTGCTGAGCATCCTGGGAATGCTGGACGGCGCCTGGACCGGAGAGTTCGAATTCTTCGGCCACCAGGTGCACCGCATGAAGCCCAAAGACCGCGTAGAGTTGAACAAGAAGTACATCGGCTTCGTGTTCCAGAGCTATCACCTGATTGACAACCTGACGGTCTACGAAAATCTGGACATCCCGCTCTCTTATCGCAATGTGAAGAGTTCCGAGCGCGCCGCCATGGTCTGCGACACGCTCGACCGGTTCCACATTGTGGGCAAACGCGACCTCTATCCCAGCCAGCTTTCGGGCGGCCAGCAGCAGTTGGTGGCCGTGGCGCGGGCGGTGATCGCGCATCCCAAGCTGATACTGGCCGACGAGCCCACTGGCAATCTGCACTCCACCCAGGGCAAGGAGATCATGGAGCTTTTCAAGAGGCTGAACGACGAAGGCACCACCATCGTGCAGGTAACCCACTCGGAAGCAAACGCCGCCTATGGCCACCGGGTGATTCAACTGGCGGACGGCTGGATTCTGGCCCCGTAAGGGATTGGCTGCGGCGTGCGCTCGCCCATGGTGCCCGGAACCGGCGAAGGCCGCCGGCACCCCCTCGCCGGTG
>DATJRE010000107.1:0-18198 GCA_035505095.1 Bryobacteraceae bacterium
CCGCCTGTCTTGCTCCGCGAGACGGAAAGTCGTATATGTATAGTGCCAGGAGGCACAACATGGAAAAGAGGCTCGCCCGATACGTTGCCGTTGCGTCAATGCTGGTCATGGCAGGTTGCAGCAGTTCCCGGCACGAGGTCACCGAAAAATATTACCTGGTGGTGGTAAACACCAAGCTCGCCTATTGGCAGGCCGCCGGAGCCGGACTCATTCGCGCCGCCAATGGTCTGGGAGTGGCCGCCGAAATGGTCGGCCCGGATACTTACGACGTGCAAGGCGAAGCGCAGGCGTTTCACGATGCGGTGGTGAAGAAACCGTCCGGCATTCTAGTCTCTGCCGCCGATCCGAACGTCATGAAGGACCCCATCGATGCCGCTATCGCCCAGGGCATCCCGGTCATCACCATCGATTCCGACGTCCCCACCAGCAAGCGCCTGACCTTTATCGGCACCAACAACTACCAGGCCGGCCTGATGGGAGGGCGCGTCCTCGTTGACCGGCTGCACGGCAAGGGGGACGTGGTGGTATTCACCATGCCCGGGCAACTGAACCTCGACGAGCGGTTGCAGGGTTACAAGAATATTCTGGCCGATCATCCCCAGGTGAAAATTATGCGCACCGTGGACGTGAAAGGGAATCCGACCATCGCATTCGATACCACCGAGGAGATTGTCAAGGGCAAATCCATGCCCGACGCGTTTGTGTGCCTGGAGGCCACCTCGTGCCAGGAGGTAGCCGATGTTCTCGACCGCGAGAAAGTCGAAAACAAGGTCATCGTCGCCATGGATTCGGACGCCAACACGCTGAGTTGGATTCAAAAGGGCAAGATCGCCGCCACCATTGCCCAGAAGCCTTACACCATGGCGCATTTCGGCACGCTGACGCTGGATATGCTGCATCATTACAAACTGCCCACCCTGGTGGGGAACTGGAGCGAGGACACGCGCGCGCCGCTGCCGGTATTCATCGACACCGGCGCCACCCTCATCGACAAGAGCAATGTGGATGCCTTTCTGAAGGCGCAGACTCCCCCGCCGGGGAATGCCGGAGGGAATTAGCCCGCGAGACGCCGGCGGCTGGCCGTCACCGGCCGGCGCGCCCCATGACTGCAGCGAACCCGCCGCCCGGCGCTCACCGGGATTCCGGTGTTATCCGTGCGAACGGCGTCCCAGGCTGCGTCGGCGCCGGGTGACTCCCAGGCCGGCTTGTGGGAGTAACTCGACCCTTAGATCGCGGCGAACCTTGTCATAAAATGAGGCCTGTATGCAACCCTCGGCTTGCGGAACTCTGTCCGTTCTCAGCGCCGGGGGCGGTTTGGGAGGGGTAGGTCCGGCACAATTCGCAGTACTGTGGCCGGGCCCCTTCGAGCGGCGTCTGGTATCCTCGATAAGAACCGCTCTTCCGCGTAGCGCGTTTTTGGCATCTCCATGAGAAAACAACCCTTCCTTTGGTTAGCTCTACTTCTGGCGGTTGGCAGTACGGCTTGGGCGCAAAGCCTGGTGCCCCTGAATAATATTCCTTCGCGGGTGGTCGGCCATCTTACGAACGAGGGCAATACGCTCTCGACTCAGAATCCGGATCTGATCGTGGGCCGGGAATTCTGGTCTCCTTATGGGATCGCCGAAGACACTTCGGTGTCTCCTCCGATCCTTTACGTCAGCGACACCAACAACAGCCGCGTGCTGGCGTGGAAAAACGCTACAGCCTTCAACAACGGCCAGCAGGCGGACCTGGTGATCGGGCAGAAGGATTTTTACAGCACCTTCCCGCAGGGGCCCGGCCAGACTTATCCCGGTGGCGTGACCTACCCGGGCGCCCTGGCGGTAGACGCCAAGGGCAATCTCTACGTGATGGACGCGGGCAATAACCGGGTGCTGCGCTATCCCAAGCCCTTCACGCAGACGCCCGGCTCGATTTTTCCGGACCTTTATATAGGGCAACCGAATCTGAACTCGTCGGCGGCCAACTACACCGGGCAGGTGGCCGCGCAGGGGCTGGCGCTCAATCCCGGTCTCGGCGGCATGGCCTTCGACGGCTCGGGCAACCTGTGGGTGACGGATGTGGGCAATTCGCGGGTGCTCGAATTCCAGGCTTCGGACCTGGCCAATGGGGGCGGGCCGCTGACCGCGGTGCTGGAAATCGGCCAGTTGGACTTCGGTTCGAGCACGCGGTTGAGCAACACCGCCACAACCTCGGCGATCACCGCCAACCAGCTTGCGATTCCCACCAATCTGTCATTCGATTCGAGCGGCTGGCTGTACATCGGCGATTTCGATAACAGCGGCAGCATCACGGGGATCAACCGGGTGCTGGCTTTCAAGCCGCCGTTCAGCAGCGGACAGAGCGCCTACGGCATTCTGGGGGTTTACTATCCCGGCTCGACGCCGACGGCGGCGCAGCGCGCGCAAACGCAGTTTATCGAACCGAACGGTATTTTCTTTTTGCCGGGCAATACCGGCGTGGGGGTGGTGGATTCGGCCCTCAACCGGATCTTGATTTTCCCTCCGGCGGCCAACTGGCCGAACGTGACGACCGGTTCCACGGTGACGCCGGCGGCGGCGACGGCGGTGGTGGGGCAGCCGGCGTTGTCGATCAGCAGCGTGTATCCCAACCAGGCGACGGTGTCGGGGGTGTTGCCGGGCGCCACCAGTTCGTCGCTCTGGGACCCGTCCCAGGTGTACTTTTCGGGGACCGAACTGTTCGTGACCGACACCGGCAACAACCGCGTAGTGGTGCTGCCGTACGGGAGCGGAACCTTTGGAGGCGCCACGCGCCTGCTGGGCCAGGACAACATGACGTCCAACGCGCCCAACCTGATTGAGGGCAAGGAATTCCGATTCACGGCCATCACCAGCAACAATCAACTGGCGGCCGACGGCGGCATGGTGATCGACGCCTCCAGCGGCACGCCGCACCTGTACGTGGCGGACACGTATAACAACCGCATTCTGGGTTTCAAGGACGCGCGCCTGGTGACGGCGGGGGTGGCGGCCGATATTGTGATCGGCGAGCCGGATTTCGCCACCTCGCTGTGCAACTACCCGACCGGCAATCCGAATCAGCCCACGCAATCGAGCCTGTGCTACCCGAGCGGGCTGGCGGTGGATGCGAGCGGCAATTTGTACGTGGCGGATCGCGGCAATGGGCGGGTTCTGCGCTTCCCGGCGCCCTTCGCATACCAGGGACAGTTGGAGCAGGCCGACCTGGTGCTGGGGCAGAACAGTTTTACGACGGCGGGCAGTCCCGGTCCCGCGGCCTCCACCTTGAGCGCGCCGTACGGGGTGGCCTTTACGCCGGCGTGCACGCCGACGGAGACGAATTGCAACATCAACGGGCTGTTGATTTCGGACATTACCTATAACCGGGTGCTGTACATTCCCACCACCAACGGCACTTTCACGGCGGGATCGGACAACGGCAAAGCGGCCACGAAGGTCTACGGCCAACCGGATTTCAGCACCGTGACGGCGGGCAATTCGAACGCGGAATTTTCGAGCCCGCGCGGGATTGCGGCGGATGCCGACGGGCGGCTCTACGTTGCCGATACGGGAAACAACCGGGTGCTGATCCTTCCCGATCCCAACAACCCGCAGACGCCCACGGCGGGCGCCCAGTCCACCCTGCCCATCAATGGCCTGAACGGGCCGCGGGGAGTTTTCGTCAACGCCTCGACCGGCGAGATCTGGGTGGCCAACACCAACTCCGGGCAGGCGGTGGATTATCCGCAGTACGACCTGCTGCAGTTCAACCTGGGAAGCACCACCACGATTGCGGCGCCCGACCCCATCGCGTTGACGCAGGACCAGTACGGAAACCTGGTGATCGCGGATGCGAGCAACCGGGTGAGCCTGTACTTTCCGGGGTTGCAAGCGCTGAACGGCGCGAGCCTGATTTCGTCGCTGCCGCTGGCGCCGGGGATGTTCGCTTCGATCTGCTCGCCGGGCACTTCGTGCGTGAACAGCCTGTCGGAATTCGGCAGCATCACGGCCTCCAGCAGCAGCCTGCCGAATCCGTTGCCCTTGCCAACCACGCTGGGCGACATTCAGGTGAACTTCAACGGCTCGCCGGTGCCGCTGTATTATGTTTCGCCGACGCAGATTAATTTCGTGGTGCCGATGGGCGCGCCCACGTCGAACACGGCGGACCTGGAGGTGGTGCAGGCATCCACCGGGCGGCTGTATGCCTCCGCGCAAGTGCCCATGAATGTGGCGTCGCCGGGGATCCTGCTGCAACAGTATACGGGCGCGGTGCGTGAGGCGGTGGTGGCGAATGCCGATTCCACGCTGAACACTCCGACCAATCCGGCCAAACGCGGCACCGTGATTACGATTTACGCCACGGGCCAGGGCTTTGTCCCCGGCGCGCCGCCGGACGGGAGTTTGCCGCAGGGGCTGGTGACCACGCCGACCAATCCGCGCATCGTGATGAACGGACTGTTCCTGGATGAAATTGCGCTCGAGCCGGGCGACCCGCCGAACGGCCAATTCATTCAATTTTCCGGCCTGTCTCCCTCGTATCCGGGGATCTGGCAGATCAACGTGCAGATTCCGATGGGGATACCACCGGGCGTGCAGACCATCCTTGCGCTGGTGCAGGACGGCATCGCCAGCGTGGACCCGGCAGCCGGCACGTACGTCACGACGTTCTCGGTTTCGCAGTGAGGAACGGCTGACGGAAAGGCCTGCTTGGGTGAGCCGCAAGGGCTGACCGGTTAAAACTTAGAGCCGGAGGGCCAGGTTGACGGCGTTGCCGCGGGAGGCTGCGGCGGCGGATGCGGCGGCAGGTGGCGGGGGGACCGGTTGCGGCTTGCGGGCCACGGGTAGCTCGGGTACGGCGGGCACGGAGAGGCGGTCGGTCCTGAGGTCCATCAGTTCCTTCACGGCGCAGCGGTAAGAGCGCTCGGCCTGCGCCTGATAACGGAGAAACACCTTGAAGCCTTCGGTGGCGAGGATGGTGTGCAGCTCGCCCTCGGGAGCAGAGGCGAACAAGCTGCTTTCGAGGCGGGCGGCGCGCAGCATGGATTGCCGGGCGGAGGCGATCCGCTCGACGGCGAGCCGCTCCTGAGAGCCGACGGGACGATAGAAGGCGATGAGGTCTTCGCGCAGACGGGCGAGTTCCTCGACAGGTTCGACGGAGGTCGGTGTTTGGTTGGGCATCGGGAGTTCCTTTCCGAAAACTCACGTTTAACATGCGAGGAATCGGTGAGCTGGGGGAGAGAGCGGCAAGTAATTGAACGGAAAGGAAATCGAGTTGAGGAACTTGGTGAATGGCTACGGCGGCGCTTCGCTTCGGCACGGGAGGGGATGAAAATGGACGCGAGTCGGCCCAGGAGACGGGAGGGGCTGCCATTGCGTAAGGCTCACATTCTGCGGGACTAATTGGTGCCGATTTTCAAGGGACCGGCGGGGAAGAATCGGCCACCGATACACGGATTTTAAGGGAGTTGTTCTTATCAGCGTTCATCTGCGTTCATCAGCGGCTAATGGTTTGCGGTTGCCCCGCGAAAGCTCTAAAGCCGCTGATGAACGCAGATGAACGCTGATAAGAAACAAAACTAAAGGAAGAGTCACGCCTGTCCTGCGGCTCGGCGGCGTCCCTGCGGCGACTTCAAAACGGATTTTAGAATCCGTTGGGTTGGTGGTTCACGAGGGCCAGGAATTCGTCGCGGGTGTCTTTGCGGGTGCGGAAGGCGTGCCCAGCATGGCGCTGGTCCTGGCGCCGGAGTGCTGTTTTTCGACGCCGCGCATCATCATGCAGAAGTGACGGGCTTCGCAGATTACAGCCATCGCAGCGGATTGTATTGGGCAATGAGTCGGCGAGACCGGGCCCCCTCGACCAACTTATAGCACGGCATATACGCCGGGCAGTGGGGCAAGGCGCGCAAGCGGCTGTAGTGACAGGGGCTTCGGGTTGGGGCCCTTGGTGAATGCCAACGATGTGCCGGCAAGTGCAGACCTGACTAAGTACAGCAAACCGTGGTGATTTATTGCGTCTCTCGCCAAGCCGCCAAGCCGCCAAGAACGCAAAGCGAAGGAGGGCCATGAGGGGAATTACGAAACACGGCGGATCGGCCCTGAGGTTTAACCTCATCACGCCGATTGGCGAATCCGCACGAGGGGAGATATCCCGATTCAAGCGACTCGGCCGAAATGGGCGAGAGCAATTGCCCCCGTGGCTACTGTGCGGGCACGGGTGGGACCGATCTGCGGTCATTGCTGACTGGCGGTGGAGGGCAAAATCCGGTTTCTCCGGCCGGGGACCGGTATACTTTTGTGCGAATGGCGCCAGCGCGCGCGTACAACGCCCCAGCGCTTCAGCGGCCCACCACTCCCGCCAGGGGACTGCTCGCTGAAGCGTACAATTTCCTGGGCATGCGTCCGGCTTCCCATGCCAGGCGCCCGGCCTCTACGGCCAGTTTCATCGCCCGGGCCATCTTTTCGGAATCGTCCGCCGCTGCGATGGCGGTATTCATGAGCACCCCGTCGGCGCCCAGTTCCATGGCCACCGAAGCGTCCGAGGCGGTTCCCACCCCGGCGTCCACGATCATCGGCACCTCGGTGATCATCTCCCGCAGAATGCGCAGGTTGGAGGGATTCTGCACGCCCAGCCCGGAGCCGATGGGAGCGGCCAGCGGCATCACCGCGGCAGCCCCGGCGTCGATCAGCCGGCGCGCCGTCACGACATCGTCATTGGTGTACGGCAGCACAACGAAACCTTCCTTCACCAGCGTGCGGGTCGCCTCCAAAAGTCCGAAGTTGTCGGGGAAGAGGGTCTTTTCATCGCCGATCACCTCCAGCTTGATCCAGTTGGAAAGGCCTACCTCCCGGGCCAGCAGGGCGGTGCGCACAGCGTCCTCGGCGGTGTAGCAGCCCGCGGTATTCGGCAGAATGAACAGGCTCTGGCGGTCGATGTAATCCAGCAGCGATTCCTTGGAGCGGTCGGTCAGGTTGACCCGGCGTACCGCCACGGTCACCATCTCCGCCCCGGTCGCCTGGTGGCAGCGCTGCATCTCCTGAAAGCTGCGGTACTTTCCGGTTCCCACGATGAGACGCGAACGGAAGGCGCGCCCCGCAATGATCAAGTTTTCCGGCATGTCCCCATTGTAAGGGAGATCCGGCAAGCCCAACGCCCACACATTGGCCCGCTCGCGCGGACGCCCGGCCCACGCGGCTCGGCCAGACTGGCCCTCCGCACGGCGCGGGGCCCAGTTGTGCGCCTCACCCCGCACAGTCCCGGCAGCCCGCTTCCGGATTCCCCGAAAATACCACTGGTATTCGGCCTCCCCGCGGGTGTATTTTCAGAATGTCACGTCCTTTTGTCGATAGGAGAGGACTGTGCCGCCGCGCGCGCCGGGGAAACCGGGGCGAGTGCGTTTGGCGGGTCGCGGCCGCTGGCCGCGGCAGAGCAAAGCAGGATGAAGAGGAAGACCATGGAATTTACAAGACGAGATTTGGGAAAGATCGCGCTGGCGTCCGTGCCGCTCTCCCGAGCGTTCGCGGCGAAAATGATCGACTCCAAGATTGACGGCGTCCAGATTGGTGCCATCAGCTACAGTTTCAATACCATCGCCAACGAGCCGGAGGCCATCATCAAGGCCTATGTAGAGATTGGGCTGGGCGAGTGCGAGCTGATGTCCAACCACTGCGAAGCCCTGGCGGGGGCTCCTGCTATGCCTTCGTTCGGCCGCCGCGGCGGAGGCGCCGGCCGCGCCCGGGGCGCCGGAGCGGCAACGCCCGGAGGTGCGCCTCCCCCACAGCGTGGCGGGCGCATGCAAATGACCCCCGAGCAGCAGGCCGAACGGCAGGCCGCCATGGAGAAGGTCGCGCAATGGCGCGCCGCCGCCACCCCCGAAACCTGGAAGGCCGTTCGCCAAAAGTTCAACGACTCCGGCATCGAACTCGCCATCCTCTGCTACAACATGCAGGACGCCATGAAGGATGAGGATATCGAGTACGGCTTCAGCATGGCCAAAGGCTTGGGAGTCAAGGCCATCTCCACCAGCACTACTCTCACCATGGCCAAGCGCATCGCCCCCATCGCCGACAAGCATAAGATGATGGTTGGCTATCACGGCCATGACCAGACCAGCGACCCGAACCAGACCGCTACGCTCGAAAGCTACGACACCCTCATGGCGTACGGCAAGTGGAACGGCATTAACCTGGACATCGGCCACTTCACCGCCGCCGGGTACGACGCCGTGGCGTTCATCAAGCAACACCACGCCAAAATCACCAACCTGCATATCAAGGATCGCAAGAAGAACCACGGACCAGGCGTATTTCCGTGGGGCACCGGGGATACCCCCATCAAGGCCGTCATGCAGCTTATGAAAGAGATGCGCTATCCCTTCCCCGCCAATCTGGAGCTGGAGAACGGCGAGGGCACGCGCTTGACGGCAGAGAATATCGTGGACGAAACCAAGCAGTGTTTCGCGTACGTGAAGAGTTGTTTAGCGTAGTCCCCGGACTACACAGTGGGAGTTTGTAATGGCAATCACCAGACGTTACTTTTTCTATGGCAGCCTGCTGGCCGGTGCTGTCCCGGCCGTGGGATGGGGCAGCTCAACGTCCCTGAAATCGCTGGGGTATAAATCGCCCAACGAAAAGCTCAACTTCGGGTCCATCGGCTCCGGCGGGCAGGCCGCTTCGAACATCGGGGCCGCCGCGCCCACCGAAAACATCGTGGCGCTCTGCGATGTGGACGACCGCCGCGCCGCCAACACCTTCAACCGCTTCCCCAACGCGCCGAAGTACAAAGACTTCCGGCAGATGCTGGATAAGGAAGGCAAGAACATCGACGCCGTCATCGTGGCCATCCCCGACCACATGCACGCCACCGCCGCCATGTGGTGCATGGAGCGGGGCAAACACGTCTACGTGCAAAAGCCGCTGGTGCACACCATCTGGGAAGCCCGCCAGTTGCGCGAAGCCGCCACGAAATACAAGGTGGCCACCCAGATGGGCAACCAGGGCTACTCCAACGAAGGCACCCGGCAGGCGGCCGAGATCGTCTGGAACGGCGATATCGGCAACGTCACCGAAGTGCATGCCTGGAGCGACCGGCCCATGTGGCCCCAGGGCCTCACCGAGATCCCCAAGCCCGACCCGGTGCCCTCCACCCTGGACTGGAACCTGTGGCTGGGTATCGCCGCCGACCGGC
Source organism: Bryobacteraceae bacterium (assembly GCA_035505095.1). Classification (GTDB taxonomy): domain Bacteria; phylum Acidobacteriota; class Terriglobia; order Bryobacterales; family Bryobacteraceae; genus JOPF133. Next base: position 9,163 of record DATJRE010000107.1, read on the forward strand.
CCTTCACCGCGGACGGCAAAACCGAGCCCGACCAGAACGGCGGATTCTTCTACCAGCCCTTCAACTGGCGCGGCTTTTACGATTTCGGCTGCGGCGCCCTGGGCGACATGGCCTGCCACATTCTGGGCGCGCCCAACATGGCGCTGCACCTGTCGCAGCGCAAGATCATCAGCGTCGAGTGCGTAAAGAAGGAAGGCACCAGCCCCTTCATGTTCCCGAAGGCTTCGGTGATCCGCTACGACTTTGCCCCCTACGGCGACATGCCGGCGCTCAAAGTCTTCTGGTACGACGGCCTCAAAGAGACCCCCAAGATCGCCGGCGTTCCGGAGGGCGAATGGCTCGGCGACCCGCCTAGCCTCCCAGGCGCTTTCGGCCGAGGCGGCCGGGGACGCGGCGCGGGCGGCCCGGGAATGCCTCCCGGCGGGGCTGGCCGCGCTCCGGGCGGAGCCATGGCGCAGGGTGGCGGCCGGATGGGCGGCCGCGGCGCGGCTTCGGGGGATGAGTTCGTGTCCCCCGGCCGGGTCTTCAACTGGGCCCAGTTCGAGGCCCTCAAGAACGCCACCCAACCGCTGCGCTACCCGAAGCCCGATGGCAGCCTCTTCGTGGGCGACAAAGGCATGATGACCACCGGCACTTATGGCGAAATGACCCGCTTAATCCCCGTCGAGAAGATGAAGGATTACCGCATGCCGCCGCCGCTGCTGACCCGTTCGCCCGGCCACATGCGCGATTTCATCCGCGCCTGCAAAGGCGGCGACCCGGCCTGCTCCAATTTCGATGTGGCCTCGCCCTTCGTCGAATGGATGCTGCTGGGGGTGATCGCCCTCCGCAACGAGGGCAAGCTGGAGTACGATTCCGAAAAGATGCGCATCACCAACAACACCGAAGCCAACAAACTCCTCAAGCCCGTCTTCCGAAAAGGCTGGGAGTTCCACGCCGTGAAGACAGCGTAAACCTTCGCCGCGGCCCGGCCGGGGATTCGTACGAGCGATCTCCGGCCGCCCCGCGGCCGCTCCCATCGTGCGGTCCTTCGAACAATTTTTGAACGATACGGCTGAGAAGGGTGGGTGCATCAACAGCTTGTTTGAAGAACGTCTGTTTGCCCTCGTAGGAACGCTCGAAAAAATCGCCGGGCCGCTGGCCGCGGAGAACATCTCCTATGAACTGATCGGCGGTGGTGCGGTGATGATTCAGGTCAACCGGGTCGAGCCATCCGCGGTGCGACTTACCAAAGATCTGGACATCATGGTGCATCGCCGCGACCTGGAGCGGATCAAGCAGGTGGCTGCGCGCCATGGCTTCAGCTTTTGCCGTGAGGCCCGCAACGCCCCTCACCTGATCTTCACAGGCGAAAAGGTCAAGGCCAGTCAGTCCACACCGAATCCGCCGCTGCGCCCGCAGCACCTGTCGATCCACGGAGTCGAAGTGGCCGTGATCCCGGTCTCCGATCTGGTCCACATGAAGCTCAGTAACAACCGCGATATCGACCGGGTGCACGTTCGGGATATGGATTCGGTCGGGCTGGTGACGAGGGAAGTCGAGCGGTGCTTGCCGCCGGTTTTACAGGCCCGGTTGCGGGAGATTCGCAGCCAGGAATAGCCGCGCTGCGCCCCCTCAGTGACGACCAGAAAGTTGCGCAGGCGCTGCCCGCCGCCCACTCCGGACAGAAAAGTGCGAAATTAGTAGGACGGTGAGAAAGCGCCATATCTGGAAGTTGAAAAACCGCGAGATCCAGCTCGGCGAACGAACGGTTCTGATGGGCGTGCTCAACGTCACGCCGGATTCCTTCTCCGACGGCGGCAAGTACGCCGATCCCGACCGCGCCTTCGCGCGCGCGGTGGAACTGGAAGAGCAGAGCGCCGACATTGTGGATATCGGCGCCGAATCCACTCGGCCCGGCTCCACGCGCATCTCGGCCGCTGAGGAGATGCGCCGGCTGATCCCGGTTCTCAAACGGCTCAAGGGCCGCCTGGGCGTGCCGATTTCCGTCGACACCTACAAAGCCGAGGTAGCTGAGCGGGCGCTCGAACTGGGCGCCGAGATCATCAACGACCCCTCCGGCCTGACCTTCGAGCCGCAACTGGCCCGCGTGGTTTCCAATCACGATGGCGGCCTGATCATCAACCACATGCGCGGGCGGCCCGAAACCTGGGCGCGCATGGGGCCCATGGCCGACCCCATGGCGGTGATCGCCCAGGAACTGGATGCGGCCATCAACCGCGTACGCGGCGTGGGCATCGACAAAAGCCGCCTGGTGATCGATCCCGGCCTGGGCTTCGGCAAACGCAAGGAGCAGAATTCGCTGATCATCGGCCGGCTGGGCGAACTGGCGCGCTTCGATCTGCCCATCCTGGTGGGACCGTCGCGCAAGCACTTCCTGGCTCACGAAAACCCCGAAGAAACGCGCTTCGCCACCGCTGCGGCGGTAGCGGCCAGCGTGCTCGCCGGCGCCCACCTTGTGCGCGTTCACGATGTCCCGGAGATGCGCGCCGCAACCAACGTGGCCGATGAGATTCTACGCAGCAGCTCGGCGTAGCCACCGGCCCTCCCTTTACAGCGTCAGCGTAACCTTGCTGAGCGTGCGCGGCTGGTCCGGGTTGAGGCCTTTCTGCGACGCCAGGCAGGCCGCCAGCAGTTGCGCCGGGATCACGTACGGGATGGGGGTGAGCTCCTCTTTCAGGCGTATGGGCAGGCGGATCACCCGTGTGGCGTGCGTTCCCGCCTGAGGGTTGCGCGGATCGGTGATCACGGCGATTTCGGCGTGCAGGCGGTACAGCTTTTCGAGTGTCTCGCCGATGGACGGCCAGGTGGCGCCCGCAGGCGCGAAGGCGAACACGGGGAAGCTCGGTTCCACCAGGGCGATGGGGCCGTGCAGGAAATCGGCCGAGGAAAAGCGCTCCGCCACCACATAGCAGGTCTCCATCAGCTTCAGCGCGAATTCGAAGGCGTTGGCGTAGTTGAATCCGCGGCCCACCACCACGGCGTAGCGCATGAAGCGGTAGCGCTCCGAAAGCGCCGCGATTTCCGGCTCCAGCGCGAGGGTGGCCTCCACCGCTTCAGGCAGCCGTTCCAGGTCGGGGATGCGGATCGCCCCGCCGAGGGCATGCGCCAGCAGGTAGAGGATCAGCATCTGGCCGGTGTACGTTTTGGTGGCCGCCACGCTGCGCTCTTTCCCCGCACGCACCAGGAAGACGTGCTCGGCCAGTTTGGCCAGGCTGCTGCCGCTTTCGTTGGTGATTCCGAGGGTCATGGCGCCCTGCGCACGCGCGCGCTCCAGCACCACGTTGATGTCGGTGGATTCGCCGGATTGCGAAATCGCCACCACCAGCGCCTCGCGGTAATCCACGGCCGCCCGGTAGATTGTGGTGATGGAAGGGGCTGCCAGCGAAACCGGAATCCCGGTGGTGATCTCCAGCAGGTAGCGCCCGAACAGCGCGGCGTTATCCGACGTTCCGCGCGCCACCAGCACGATCAGCTTGGGCCGGCGCTTTTCGACCAGTTTCTTGAAGCTCCGGGCGCTGGCCATTTCCCGCGCCAGCGTGCGTGCCAGCGTCTCGGGCTGCTGGCGGATTTCCTCGAGCATTCGCGACATCGCCTTCCACCATAGCATCGCGACAGCCGGGCAGACCGCTCCCTGACGGCTCGGCTCTCGGGGCCGGCCTGTCCGGCAAGCGATGCGGGATACGCTGCGGCGAAACGGCGCCCGATGCTTGGGGATCGGCAGCGAGCCGCACGGGTGCCGCAAAGGCGGTCACTTCGGAAACCGCGTGCGGGCCGCGTGCTGAGCCGCGGCCACCCGCCGGTCCGAAGACTCACGCCAGCGGCCGGATCAGCCGCATTTCGTTGGTGGCGGTGAATCCGAGCGATTCGTACAGCGCGCGGCCGTGGGGGCTGGCGTGCAGGATGACGGCGCCCACTTGATTGGCCGCGCACCACGCCAAGGCCACCTCCATCAGGGCGCGAGCCATACCGCGGCGGCGATGGGCCGGCTCGCAATAGACGTTCAGGATGTTGCCGCGCCAGCGCCCGGACGCCACCATGTGAGGGGGCCAATCCATCAGCCAGAGGCCCACGCCAGCGGCGACGGCGGCACCGGGCGCCAAGGCAAACCACGCCAGGTACTCGCCGGCTTGCATCTTGCGCTGCAACCAGGGACGGAAATCGGCTCTCATGGCATCGAGGGCGTGCTCGTCGCTGTAGCCCATGTCCCGAAACATGGCGCGGCGGTGGTGGACGATGGCATCCAGGTCGGCGGCATCCGGAGTGGCGGAGCGAATGGTCATCTCTTCGATGATACGATCCGGCGGATCCGCCGCATTTCGCTGCCAGGCGTGAAACCGAGCGATTCGTAAAGCGGGCGTCCGGCGGGCGTGGAATGCAGGACGATCATGTCGACCTCGTGGGCCGCGCACCAATCCATGGCTACCTGCATGAGGGCGCGCGCCAGGCCGCCGCGGCGGTGGTCCGGCTCGGTATAGACGTTCACGATGTTGCCACGCCAGCGGCCGGCCGCGAAGAGGTTGGGAGGAGAATCCATCAACCAGAGGCCCAGGCCCGCGGCGATGGAAGAGTCAGGTGCGAGCGCGAACCACGCCAGGTACTCACCGGTTTCCATTTTCGGGCTGAGCCACACCCGGTACGCGGCGCTCATGGCATCCAGCGCGCATGGGTCGTCAAAGCCGGCTTCCTGGTAGATGGCGCGCCGGTGGCAGACGATGGTATCGAGGTCGGCCGCCTCGGGCCTGGCGGAGCGGATCGTCATTGGTTCGATCATAGCGGCGCCGCTGGTAGGATGGTGAGGGAGCGACCTTCACCTTGTACACACCGAATCCCGCGCGGTACGACGCGATGCCCTATCCGCGCTCAGGTAGGAGCGGCCTGCGGCTGCCTGCCGTCTCGCTGGGGTTGTGGCACAACTTCGGCGGCGTGGACACGCTCGAAAACTGCCGCGCCATGCTGCGGCGCGCCTTCGACCTGGGAATCACGCATTTCGACCTGGCCAACAATTACGGGCCGCCGTACGGATCGGCGGAACAGACTTTCGGCCGCCTGCTGAAGGACGATTTCGCGGCCTGGCGCGACGAACTGATCGTCTCCACCAAGGCGGGCTACGACATGTGGGCCGGGCCGTATGGCAATTGGGGGTCGCGCAAGTACCTGCTGGCCAGCCTGGACCAGAGCCTCGGCCGGATGGGCCTGGACTACGTGGACATCTTCTATTCGCACCGGCCCGACCCGGAGACGCCGGTGGAAGAGACCATGGGCGCACTGGACCAGGCGGTGCGCAGCGGCAAGGCGCTCTACGCCGGGATTTCGAATTACAATCCGGAGCAGACCAGCGCGGCCGTCGCCATTCTGCGCGGGCTGGGGACACCCTGCGTCATCCACCAGTTCAAGTACTCAATGTTCGTGCGCGCGCCCGAGCAAGGCCTTCTGGAGGTGCTGGCGAACGAGGGAGTGGGCGGAATTGTGTTCTCGCCGCTGGCCCAGGGCATGTTGAGCGACCGCTACCTGGAGGGCATTCCGGCCGATTCGCGCGCCGGCAAGCCATACGGCTACCTGCGTCCGGAGCAACTGGAGGAACCGCGCCTGCGGCAGGCCCGCGAGTTGCAGAAGGTGGCGGCGGAGCGCGGCCAGAGCCTGGCCCAGATGGCGCTGGTGTGGACCCTGCGCCACGAGGCCGTGACCAGCGTGCTGATCGGCGCCAGCCGGGTGAAGCAGATCGAGGACGATGTGGCGGCTCTCGAGAACCGGCGGTTTTCGGAGGAGGAACTGCGGCGCATCGAGCGGATTTTGAGCGCGGCGTAGAGGCCTTCCGCAAGGCGCCACATGTTACTCTCAGATTGCATGTTCCGCCGCGTGATTTGGATAGTTCTGGACAGCGTGGGGATCGGGGCGATGCCGGATGCGGCTGCGTTCGGCGATCCGCCGGGCGCGGACACTTTGGGTAACATCGCGCGGCTGCGCGGGCTGCGTTTGCCCAACCTGGCGCGGCTGGGCCTGGGCAACATCAAGCCGCTCGATGGGATTGCGCCGGCCACTGCGCCGGAAGCGGCTTATGGGCGCTGCACGCTGGCGTCTCCTGGCAAAGACACCACCACGGGGCATTGGGAGATGGTGGGCATTCACCTGGACAAGCCCTTTCCGCTCTATCCGCACGGGTTTCCGGCGGAGATCATGGACGCGTTCGAGCGGCGCACCGGCCGGCGCTCGCTGGGCAACGAGGCCGCCTCGGGCACCGAAATCATCAAGGAGTTGGGGGCGGAGCACATGCGCACCGGCTCGCCGATCGTTTACACTTCCGCCGACAGCGTCTTCCAGGTGGCGGCGCATGAGGAAGTGATTCCGCTGTGGGAGCTGTACAAGATCTGCGAGACGGCGCGCGAGATTCTGCGCGGCCCCTATGAAGTGGGCCGGGTGATCGCGCGGCCGTTTCTGGGGACGCCGGGCAACTTCACCCGCACCGCCAACCGCCACGATTACGCCGTGCCGCCGCCCAGGGGCATGCTGCTGGATCAACTGGAAGCGCGCGGGGTGACGGTACACAGCGTGGGCAAGATTTTCGACGTGTTTCTGGGGCGCGGCATCCTCCATTCCGACAAGACCAAAGATAACTGCGATGGCATGGAGAAGACGCTGGCGGCGCTGGACGAGACACCGCAGGGGCTGATTTTCGTGAACCTGGTGGACTTCGACCAGCAATACGGCCATCGCAACGACATGGAAGGCTATGGAACCGCGCTGGAGCAGTTCGACGCCTGGCTGCCCCAACTGGAAGGCGCGCTGGCGGAAGACGACCTGGCGGTGTTCACCGCCGACCACGGGTGCGACCCGACCGTGCCGGGCACCGACCACACCCGCGAGTACGTGCCGCTGCTGGCATCGGGACGCAAAGTGCGCCGCGGCGCCGACCTGGGGCTGCGCGCCACGCTCTCCGACATCGGGCAGACGGTGGCCGCCAACTTCGGCGCGTGCCTGACGCACGGCACCAGCTTTTTACCGCAAATCTTATGAGAAAACCCATCATGGCGGGCAATTGGAAGATGTACAAGACGCCCGCCGATACCATCGCATTCTTCGAGAAATTCCGGCCGTTGACCGCGAATTCGGAGCATTGCGAGATCGTGATCTGTCCTCCTTTCACGAGTCTCTCCGCGGCCGCCGATGCCGTGAAGGGCAGCGCCATCCGGGTGGGTGCGCAGAACATCGCCTGGGCCAAGGAAGGCGCGTTTACGGGTGAGATTTCGGGACCCATGATCGCCGCCACCGGGGCTACGCACGCGATTGTGGGCCACAGCGAGCGCCGGCAGTACTTCGGCGAGACCGACGAAACGGTGCTCCAGCGGACCAGGGCGGCGCTGGAGTTCGGACTGACGCCGATTGTCTGCGTGGGCGAACGTCTGGAGGAGCGCGAAAGCGGCAAAACCGAGGCCCTGCTGGTGAGCCAGTTCCAGAACGGCATCGCGGGTCTCACCGCGGCGCAGTTCGCGCGGATTGCGATCGCCTACGAACCGGTGTGGGCCATCGGCACCGGCAAGACCGCCACGCCGGAAATTGCCGCCGAAGCGCACGGCATCATCCGCGAGCAGGCCCGCGCGACGTTCGGCAAGGAGGCCGGTGAAGCCATCCGCATTCTGTATGGCGGAAGCGTGAAGCCGGACAACACCAGGACGCTGATGGCGAAGCCGGAAATCGACGGCGTGCTGGTGGGCGGCGCGAGTCTCAATCCGGTGTCGTTCGCGTCAATCGTGAACTTCTGAGCGGGCGCGGGCCGCTTGGCTGACCTGCCGCTTGGCCGACCTTACGATGCGTAGACCGCTACGGTGGTCACTTTGTGGTAGCCCATCCGTTCGTACAGGTGGAGGCCGGCGGGGGTGGATTGCAGAATGGAACGCTGGATGCCCAGGCGGCTGCGGGCATCGGCCAGCGCCGCGCGCATGACGGTTTCGCCGTAGCCCAGGCGCTGGCGGCCCGGGAGGGTGGCGACGTTGTAGACGCCGAGCACTCCGCCGCCCACCACGATGGCGGTAGTGGCGACGGGTTCCTGATCCGCATAGCCCACATAGGCGGCGAAGTTTTCCCAGACCGTGGGGCTTTCGAAAACCTCCTGGAACCAGGGCAGAGGCACGTGGAAACAGATGGAACCGATGGCGCAGAAGGCGTCGCGCGTGGGGCCGCTGGAGACGCGGCGCACCTCCATGGCGGCGGCCGGCTTCACCGGAGGGAGGATTTCGTCGGCCACCATGCCCGGCAGGTCTACCGAGTGGCGCAGGCCGAAGCGCTCAAAGACGCGGCGGGCGTGGCGTCGCGCGCGGGGACTCATCCAATCCTCGCAGACCCAATAGGCCCACTCCAGCTTGCGGGTATTGAAGTGCATGGCGGGCATGAGGATGCGCTGGGCCAGTTCTCCGTCGCCGGCGACCGGAGTGGAGAGGAAGGCGGCGTTGAACATCTGAAAGGTCACCCCGGAGGAGGCCACGCTAACGCCCGGCAGCTCGCGAAGCTCGCCGGCGGCGCGGCTGGCCGCGATCACGCGAAACGACTCCCGCAGATTGTCCGCAACGTTCGTATAATCCAATCCTCAGTATCACCCAATGGGGGAGTTGCAAAGCGGGACGGGGCGGGCGGGCGGGGCGTTGAGAAGCAGGGCCGGGCCGGGCGCGTGGAGGAGTTGCGAAGCGGGACGGGCCGGGCGGGGCGCGTGGGGGAGTTGCGAAGCGGGACGGGGCCGGGTGCGCGGAGGCGTTGCGAAGCGGATGGGGGCGGGCGTGCGTTCACCGCAGAGACGCGGAGGGTGCGGAGGAAACGCGGAGAAATCTGAGCGAGGGTAAGCACCTTCCCGGACGCTGGCGGCATAGAATCCTGGCTTGAGTTCCTTGTTTCTGTTTCCACCGCGGTTACGGGCTGCCGCGGGCCTCGGGGGCGGCTCCTTGCGCAACCGCGTGTCCGGTTGTGATAAATTGAACCCCATATGCGGATACGGATTTCCAGAGGAGCGTTGTATTTGTTGGCTGCCGCCGGCGCTGGGTTGGCCGG
>DATJRE010000108.1:0-3305 GCA_035505095.1 Bryobacteraceae bacterium
GGCGCAAGGCAAAGTTAAAACCATCGTCGAGACGTACCCATTGGCTGAAGCACCCAAGGCCTACGAGCGCGTTGCGGAAGGAAAGGCCCGCTTCCGCGCCGTTCTCACCATGTGATTGCCGGCGTGCGCGCTCATCGCGGCGGCGGTCCGGATTACGCGCCATTCGGCAACTGGTCGTTCGTTAGGTGCGCGATGAGATCCGCGAAAACCACAATCTGTGGACGACTGCCGCGGAATGGGCATCGGCACGGAGATAAAGAGAACCTGCACAAATTGTGCTGGGTGTATGCACGCACTCCGCTGACGCTTAGGGTAGACGCTGTAGCGCTGGTGGGTGCCAACTCCCGTCAAGGATGGCCTCTTTCGGCCAGTACAAGCGAATGGTGAGATTGAACGGTCCGTCGCCGGCGGGGAGCCAGTTCGATTCGTGATCGGCGCCGGGGTCTTCGCCTTGGATATAGAGGTCGAGTGAGCCGTCGGAGTTCAATTTCAAGTTATCGCGATCACTGATTGCGTACCGGTTGATCGGATTCGCTATGAAATATCCGTCCTGATCGTACGCGGTCACCGACCAGAAGGCTCGTACAGGAGGCAGACCGGTCTTTTCGAAGTGCATGCGGTAGCACATGCCGCCATTGAGTGGCTGGCCGGTGCCGTCGGCCGTGCTGTTGATGTAGATCGCGTCTTCCGGCGGATTCGCGCCCAGCCCGAGGCGAGCCGTGGCGGCGCGCCCCAGATAGTCGGTTCCGTAGCGGCCCACGGTCCGGTTGAATGCGCCCCAACCCGGCTTGGTAGACGCTGCTGCAGTGACCAACCTTTCGATACGAGCGGATGCGGCGCGTGCGCCTTCATCGATCGCGCTGAGTTGGTCTGCCGGGAGTTTCAACGTATCGAAATCCTGGCCGGGAACGAGTCCAATCCGGGCCAGGTCGTGAATCATCGGCCCGTCGGATAGATGCGGCGGGTTGGCTTTCATAGCTGCGGCGAATGCGGCGAAGAAGGCGCGAGGGTCCATGGCTTTGACACGGTCGGGGGGCGTACCACCCGCGGCCGTTCCGAAAGCGCGCGCAGAGCCGGATGTCTGCATTCCGTCGGGATACTCGCTCAGTGGCATCATGCGCATGCCTCGTTGGAATACGCGAACGCTCTCGTAATCGGCGCTGCCGTTAGTCTGCGTGCGCCCGAGCAGCCAGACGAGATTGGTTGCCGAATCGAAGCGGGCGACCTGCTCCGGAAGCTTGCCTGTCCAATTGGGTCCCACAATGGCGAACCATTGCTGGGCTGTTCCAGTCGTGCGTTTGCCGGGGTCCGCGAAGGTTTCGGTCCAGGCGTCCATGAATTGCAGGAGGTAGAACCGGCCGCCGGAATCGGGAACATAGATGAGCATCGGCTCTCGATACACGTCGAGCCACGCCGTCGAGTAAAGGGTGTCGGCGTTAGGACGGATGACCTGCCTCGAATCAGGGCGCGGAAACTGGGGGACGTGAGTGAAGCGGTTGACCGGCATTTCGCCGCGGGTGGCTTCGATCAGAACCAGCGGGTAAGCATAAAGGTACGCGCGCTGCGCGATGTCGCGTACTTCATCGGGGGTAGCTTGGGCGTTGAGCACAATAGTGATGAGCAGTGCGATGACAGCCGATCTTAGAAGGGTTGGCCGGTGACGGCTGGCTGCTTTAACAGTTCCACGGGAGATGTCTCGTTCTTTCAAGTCCTCGCTGCGGACCGCACTCGCCTATCACATTCTATCGCCAACCCGGAAACGTGCGCTACTCAAGTCCAGTGAAGCTGGTTCACGCAGTTCAACGGCCTCTCCGGTGTCGCCCTCTCATTGATTGCAGCAATCGGGGACACCGCTCCGGTCGGGAATACGCGCCAACTCTTACAATTGGTCCAGTGACCGGTCGCGGGCCGTCGCGTCTAGCGAGGTGGCGCTGGAAAGCGGCTCGCCGGGTTTGGCCGCCCGCCTGCCGGGCTGTCTTCGCCGTGGAGCTTCGGCCGGTGGGGCAGCGTCGAGAGGCCGTAGGGGCACGAGCGGAGGCTATATACTTGTAATTTCCAATTATGCTGACGCGACGGCACTTTTTTTTGGGCAGCCTGGCGCTGCCGGCGTTTGCCGCCAAGAAGACCCAGGCCGCGGCCCCGCCCAGCCTGCTGCTGCTGGCTCCGGATTACCTGCCGGCGTGGATCCTGGGGTCGTACGGCAACCAGGAAGTGAAGACCCCGCACCTCGATCTACTGGCGAGGACCGGGACGCGGTTTTTGAACCACTCGACGGGCGCTCCGGAACCGGGATTAGGGCGGGCTACCCTGATGAGCGGGCGCACCCCCATGCAGCTTCACGATGCCCAGAGCCTGCCGGTGGGGGAGACCGGGCTGGACAAATTGCTGGCGGGGAGGGGCTATGCCACTCAGGAAGCCGACTCCAGCGCCGCGCCCAAGTTCCTGGACGCGCAATCGGCCGGCAAGCCGTTTTTTCTGCACGTACGCTGCCCATATTTGCTGCCGCCTTATGAGGGCGTGGCCCAGAAATATCAGCAGCAGTATGCTGCGGCGAAGTTCGAAACCTTCAATCCGGAGCGGCCGGCGGCCAATGCCCGGCGCAACCTGGATTTGCTCAAGGACCCCATCGGCAGCCTGCGCAAGTACGCCGCCGCGGTGAGCGCCTTTGACGATGAAGTGGGCGTGCTGATCGAGCGGGTGACGGCGCGCGGGCTGCTGGACAATACCCTGATCGTGTTCACCGCAACCTGCGGCAACCTGGCAACGCACCACGGGCTGTGGGGCGCGGGCGACGCCTCCGAGCCGCCCAATATGTTTCAGGAGTCGGTGGTGACGCCGCTGATCTGGAGTTGGTTGGGCCGGGTGGGTGCGGATGTCACACGTCCCGATCAGGTGAGCGGCTTTGACTTCGTGCCCACCATCTGCGACATCCTGTCGAGCAACTTGCCCGGAGCGAATCTGTGCGGGCGGAGTTACCTGGCGCTGGCGACGGGCAAGCCGCTGCCGAAGAAGCAGCCTTGGCGCACCACGGTGTTCGCGGCGGACGGCGCCACGGCCATGGCGCGGGTGGAGCGGTATAAGGTAGTGGAGCGCAATCCCGGTGTGGGCGAACTCTACGACCTGGTGGCCGATCCGGGCGAGCGCCAAAACCAATACGAGAATGCGCAGTTCGTCAGCGTCCGGCAGGAGTTGGCGGGCAGCCTGGCGGCCTGGAAGCAGCGCTATTCGGTGTAATCAGCCCGGCGATGCCCGTCCCGGCGGGCACGCCCCTACCAGAAATAGGTCTTGAGGACCTTAGGCGAAGT
>DATJRE010000109.1:0-3481 GCA_035505095.1 Bryobacteraceae bacterium
CTGGGTGTTGGTACCCGGCGCGGCATCGGGGAAGCCGAGGGCGTTCTGCACGTTCAGGCAGGCGCCGTTGTTCCAGATCACGCGCGCGTCGGTCCACAGGAAACCCTCGCTGCCGTTGGGGAAGCGCTCGGGGATGCCGTAGACGGAAACGGCCGTAGGCAGCAGGCCAGTGATGAAGTGGACCAGATCCACGTAATGACAACCGATGTAAGTGAAGGCGTCGGAGTATTCCGTGGTCATCCAGTTCTGAAAATTGGAAGCGCGGTAGTACCACTTCTCCAGCAGGCAGGCGGTTCCCAGGCGGAACTCGCCGAACAGCCCGTCGCGGTATTTGCGCCGCGCCATGAGGCTGCGGTCGTCGAAGCGCTTATGGTATTCCACGCCGACCGCCAGGCCGCGCCGCCAGGCTTCATCGGCGATCTGCGCGGCTTGGGCGTGTTTCAGTACCAGCGGCTTCACCGTGCAAACGTGCTGGTCGGCGGCGAGCGCGGCCATGATGACGTCGAAATGAAGCTGGTCGGGAACCGCCACGACTACGATCTGGCGCGGCGGCATGCGGGCGATCGCCTCGCGAAAAAGATCGGGCTGGGCGCGGTCGGGATCGCCCGTCTCGGGGAACCCGCGGAACGACTGGTCCGGAAATGCCTCCGCCAGATCCGCGGCTGCCCGTAGCGCCTGCAAACTCCGGCCGTGCTGGGCGCAGATCGAGATGGCGCCGATCCGGCCCTGCCGCTGCATGTGGTAAAGCGAGGGCAGAAGCTGGTCGTGCACGATCATGCCGGCCCCTACAATGAGCACCTCGGGTAGCATGGTTACGCCGCTTCCGCCCGCTCCCGCAGAACCTCGGCGAAAGCCTCTTCCAGCACCGCCACGCTTTCGCGAAGGGCCGCTTCGGAGATCACCAGCGGCGGAGCGATTTTCACCGTGCCGCCGCCATAACCCACCGGGCTGAACATCAGCACGCCCTTTTCGGCGCACCGCGACACCACGTCGAATGCCAGCCCGGCGTCCGGGTCGCGCGCGCCTGGAACGACACACGCCACGCCCGCCACCAGGCCTTTGCCATCCACTTTGCCGATCTGCGGAAAGCGCGCGGCCAACCCGGAGAGCAAATCGTGCAGCACCGTGCCCATGCGCGCGGAGTTGCCGGCCAGGTCCTCCGAAAGGATCAGTTCCAGCGATGCCAGCGCCGCCGCGCAGCACACCGGATTGCCGGTGTGCGTCGAAGTCATGCTGCCCGCGGGTTGCAGGTCCATTACGTCCGGGCGGCCGGCCACGGCGGCAATCGGCATCGAGCTGGCCATGCCTTTTCCGAACAACGCCAGGTCGGGAACCACGCCGTAATGTTCGAACCCCCAGAGCGTACCCGTGCGGCCGAAGCCTGCCTGCACCTCGTCGCAAACCAGCAGCGCCTGGTGCTCCGTACACCACTGGCGCAGCGACCGCATGTAATCCACAGGCGCGAAGGCGGCGCTGCCGCCCTGGTAGGTTTCCAGAATCACGCCGGCCACCTGGCGGGGATCGACATTGTGATCGCTCAGCGCGATTTCGAAACCGGCAAAGGAATTGTCGGTGGTGCGGTAGCCGTCCGGAAAGGGAATCTGCACGAAGCCGTGGTCCAGATTGACGATCCAGTCCTTCAGCGCCGGAATACCGCCGGCCTGCTGCGACCCCAGGGTACGCCCGTGGAAGCTTTTGTCGTAGGAGACGATGACGTGCTTGCTGCGGCCGCCCACCGCGGTTCCATAGGTGCGGCACAGCTTGATGGCGCATTCGACGGTCTCCGAACCGGTGGTGAGCAGGAAGACTTTTTTCAGCGGCTCCGGCAGCAAGCCAGCCATGCGTTCCACCAGCCGCGCGCGAATCTCGCTGGGGAAGCAATAGTTGGTGAGCAGGCCGGAGGCTGCCTGGCGCTCAATGGCGCGGGCGATTTCGTGGCGGCCGTGGCCGGCGTTGGCGATCAGCACGCCGCTCGACCAGTCGATCCAGCGGTTGCCCCACGCATCGTAAACCTGGAAGCCTTCGGCGTGGTCCCACACCACCGGGGGCTGGCCGCGCATGGCCACCGGCTCGTAGGTCTGGAGCTTCTGGAGGATTGCAATCGACTCGGGCACAGGGAACTCGGTCACGATCCTGCGGAATCGGGTTTCCACCGGCGCCACGCGCCTGGGAACAAGGTCGTATTCTCTATCCATGTATGATGTGGTTCGAAGCTCTATTATGGACCAGGATTCGTTAGCGGTTCCCGGCAGGGTCAATCTGATTGGGGAGCACATTGATTATCACGGGCTGGCGGTGCTCCCAATGGCCATTGGGCGGTCGGTGCGGGTGTCTTTTCGCGCCCGGAGTGATCGCGAGATTCAGGTTGCGAGCGCGGGGTACGGCTGCCGCCAATTCGAGTGGACTGCCAATCTGGCGTGCGCGGCGCCGGGCGACTGGGAGAATTACGTGCGGGCGGCGGCGCAGGCGGTGAGCCGCCAATGGGGCGTGGGGCTGGGAATCGACGCGGAGATCGAATCGGACCTGCCTTCGGCGGCGGGCCTGTCTTCTTCGACGGCGCTGCTGGTGGCCGTGGCGTTGTGCCTGCTGCGGGCCAACCGGCTGAGCCCGACGTTCGAAGAACTCATGGAGATCCTGCCCGAAGGCGAGCAGTTCGTGGGTACCCGCGGAGGCGGCATGGATCATGCGGCGGTGCTGGCCTCGCTCCGCGGGTGCGCCTCGCTGATCGAATTCGACCCGCCGCGGATGCGGGCCATTCCGATCCCCGGCGGCTGGGCTTTCCTGGTGGCCCACAGCCTCGAACGCGCCGAAAAATCCGGCCCGCGCCGCGAAGAGTACAACGCCCGCCGCGCCGCGGGAAGCGCGGCCCTGAAGCAGCTGGGATTCCGCTCCTACCGGGAAGTCCTGGCACGCTTGCCTGAGGAACTTCCCGAGAACTTCGCGCAACGTCTGGCCGGCAGGGAGCGGGACAGCTTTCTTCATGTGACCACGGAGGCCCTGCGCGTCTGGGATGCCGTTCAGGCGATGGAACGGTGCGAGCCGCAGTTGTTCGGCCGGGTGCTGAACGAATCGCACGCCAGCCTGCGCGACCGTTTGCAGGTGAGCTGCCCCGCGCTGGATCGGCTGGTGGACACGGCTATGGAATCCGGGGCCCTGGGCGCTCGGCTGACCGGCGCCGGCTTCGGAGGTTGCGCGGTGGTGTTCTGCCGCGCGGGGGATGTGGAGGCGGTGGAGCAAGGGTTGCGCGAGCGCTACTACCGCGGCCAGCCGGGCTTCGACCCGCGGAGGCATCTGATTCGCGCGGCGGCGGCGAGCGGGGCGCTGGCGAACAGCCCCACCACTCACCGCGGAGACGCGGAGAGCGCGGAGGCTACGCGGAGAAAACCATGAGGTGTTCCTCGGCGACCCACACCCGCCCCTACTGCTTCGGAACAAAGATCGCGAAGCCGGTGGTCCGCATCACCGGCTGGTAGCGCGCCAG
>DATJRE010000110.1:0-41846 GCA_035505095.1 Bryobacteraceae bacterium
CACCGGCTTCTGATCCACAATGCCACGGTAGTCGACGGCAACGGAACTCCGGCGGCCGGGCCCAAGGACATCCTGATCGAGAATAACCTGATCGCGGACGTGATTCCGCTCGATCCGGTGGCGGTGGCCCGCGGCGGCAACGCCGGCACCGCGCAGGCGGATGCCGTGATTGATGCCACCGGGAAATACGTGCTGCCGGGGCTGATCAACGCGCATGCGCACTTGCAGGAGGAGCGCGGCGGGCGGCCGCAGCCGATCGAATATGAGTTGGATATATGGCTGGCTTGCGGAATCACCACCGTGCGCGATGTGGGGTCGGACACACGGCGGGCGCTCGAACTGCGCCGCCAAAGCGCCGAGGGCGAGATTGCTGCGCCGCGCATTTTCGTCTACCCGATGCTGGGCCGCGTGCGCACCACCGAGGAGGCGCGGGCACGGGTGCGAAGCCTGAAGGAGATGGGCGCGGATGGGGTGAAACTGCTGGGGATCGATCGCGACTTGATGGGCGCCACCGAGGACGAAGCCCACAAACTGGGCCTGCGCGTTGCCCACCATGTGGGCGTGGAAGAGACCAACGCCTGGGACGATATCCGGTTCGGCACTACCAGCATTGAACATTGGTACGGAATTCCGGATGCGGCCATCGAAAGCGGGGTACAGAATTTCCCCTCCAGCTATAACTACAACAACGAGACGGACCGCTTCCGTTACGCTGGCCACTTGTGGCGCGAGGCCAATCCCGAGCGGCTGACCAAGGTACTGCAGGCCATGGTGGACCATAACGTAGCGTGGGATCCGACGCTGGATATTTACGAGGCCAGCCGCGATTTGCAGCGGGCGCAGACCCAGCCGTGGTTCGCCGAATACCTGCACCCGACGCTCGCGGAATACTTTAAGCCGAACCCCGCCAACCACGGGTCCTACTTCATCGGCTGGACTTCCACCGACGAACAGTTCTGGAAGGAGAACTACCGGATCTGGATGGACGCGCTGCGCCAATTCGACCGGCTGGGCGGCCTGATCGGAATGGGCGATGACGCCGGCTTCATCTACCAACTGTACGGGTTCGGGCTGATCCGCGGGATGGAACTGCACCAGGAGGCGGGCTTCCACCCGATCAAGATCATCCAGCAGGCCACTGGGAACAACGCGCGGATTCTGGGACAGGAGCAGCACCTGGGGCGGGTACGCGCGGGGTTTGCGGCCGATCTGATCGTGGTCAACGGCAACCCGCTGGAGAATTTGAAGGTGCTGTATCCGACCGGAGTGGACGAAATCCGCGGTGGAAAAGTGGTGCACACGGGCGGAGTGGAATGGACCATCAAGGATGGCATCCCGTACCACGCTCCGACGCTGATGGCACGAGTGAAGGCAATGGTGGCCGAGGCACGGGTGGGTAAACGCTAGGAGAACTGGCATGAGCGCCAAAACGTTGCTCACGCCTGCGGACCTGCTGGATATACCCGACGATACTGGGTGGATCGTGACGGGTAAAGGTCCGCGCGGGGCCAAAGTCGCCTTCTGCCGGATGCCGACGTGATCATTCCGGTGGTTCCCGATCTGGCGGTGGAGGTGATCTCGGAACGGGAGACCGCGGCTGGAGCGGAGAAAAGAGTGCGCGAGTATCTTGCGGCGGGGGTCCGCGAAGTCTGGTAGGTATATCCGTGGGAGCGGTTGGTCCGGATTCGGATGCGCGGCCGGGTTTACGTTGTTACCGGCGGCGAGGTTCTGGAGACGCCGCGACGCCAGTGGGACCATGACAGCCGCGTCTTACCCTCAGGAAAGCGCTAAGATGATCGGCATGGGAACCAAGACGGCGCTCACGCCGGCGGACCTGCTGGCCATGCCCGACGATGACAGCGTGGAATACGAGCTCAGCGACGGAGAACTGATCGTTATGGGTAAAGCCGGCATGTGGCACGAGTTAATCAAGAGTAACGTTGTGACACGGCTTTGCATGTATGCCGGCGAGCACCCTGAAGCCGGGCGGATCTTTCCGGAATCGCTATTTCAATTAGGGCCCAGGACCGCCCGTATGCCGGATGCGGCTTTTCTCGGCCCCGCTAAGGTTGCTCTGTTATCGGAAGCCAACATCATCATTCCGGTGGTTCCCGATCTGGCGGTGGAAGTAATCTCCGAATCGGAGACGGCGGCCTCCGCGGAAACCAAGGTGCGGGAATATCTCGGCGCGGGCGTGCGTGAGGTATGGCAGTTCTATCCGCGGGAGCGCCGGGTGCGGGTGCATCTGCCCGACCGGGTTTACGACCTTACCGGCGACGAGTTTCTGGAGACGCCCGTCCTGCCGGGGTTTTCAGTGAAGGTCAGCGCCTTTTTCGCCTGAGACGCGGACCGGCTGTGATTCCGGACTACCAGGCCAGGGCCAGCGCGCTGGTGCGCGGGTCGGCGCCGGCGCTGAGGGTGCCTGTGGCCGCCTCAACCATAATGGCGGCGCTTTCGTTCATCGACCACGGCCCCTTCATGGCCACCTTGTGGCCGCGGCGGATCAACTCGTCGCGCACCGCTTCGGCAATGCGCCCCTCCAGCGAAAGGTCGCCCGGATACATGGTGTGCGGGAAGGGCGACGCTGGAAAGCTGCGGGTAGACCAGCGCGGGGCTTCGATGGCCTGCTGCACGTTCATCCCAAAGTCAACCACGTTGAGCAAGGTCTGCATGGTGCGCATGCACTGGTCATCGGCGCCCGGGCTGCCGGTAATCATAAATGGCTGCCCGTCCTTCATCACCAGTGTTCCCTGCAGCGTGCTGCGCGGCCGCTTGCCCGGAGCCAGCGCGTTGGCGTGGCCTTCCACCAGCGAATAATAGTCGCCGCGGCAGTTGAAGATGAAGCCCAGGCTGCCCATCACCACTTTGGTGCCGAAAGCACTGTGCAGGCTGGGGGTGAATGAAATCATGTTGCGCGCGCGGTCCACCACCGCGATGTAGCTGGTGTCGCCCGCATGATCGGCATTGCCGTGGGTGGTGACGTCGCGCGGCCGGTCAAACGAAGGGAAGCCCGGACCAGCGAAACCGGTCACGTCGCCGGGACGAAACTCCAGCGAAGCCTTGGCGGGGTCGATCAGTTTGCGGCGCTCCGCGGCGTACTGCTTCGAAAGCAGTGCGGCGTACGGAATTTTGATGAAATCCATGTCGCCCAGATAGGTGTCGCGGTCCGCCATCGCCAGCTTCATGGCTTCCGCCGAAGTGTGGATGTAATCGGCGGAGTTGAGTCCCATTTTCTTCAGGTCGTAGCCTTCCAGCAGGTTCAGCGCGATCAGCTCCGCCGGTCCCTGGCTGGCCGAAGCGTTCTTGTAGACCGTGTAGCCGCGGTAATCGATGGAGACCGGCTCTTCCAGCTTGGCGGTGTAGGAGGCGAAATCCTCGTAACGGAACAAGCCGCCGTTCGCTTCGGAAAAGCGGGCCATCTCCTGCGCGATGTCGCCTTTGTAAAACCGGTCGCGGGCCGCTTTCAGACCCGCCAGCCGGCCTTGCGGAGCGGCCTCCTTCTCGGCTTCCACCAGCTTGCGGAAGGTGCGCGCCAAGTCGGGATTTTTCCAGACTTCCCCCTCCTTCCAACGCTGCCCGTCGGGTGCTCCGTAGACGTGTTGGCTGGTGGGATACCTGGCCAGCGCCGCCGAGTTCAAAATGCGGCCCATGGGCACACCGCGCTCGCATAACTCGATGGCGGGGGCAAGCAATTCGCCGAAGGTTTTGGTGCCCCAGCGGGAAAGCAGGATGTACCAGGCGTCCATGACGCCGGGGACGGTGCCGGCGAGAAGCGAGTCGTTGACCGGGATCTTGCCGCCTTGGTTCTTCTTGTACCATTCGATAGTGGCGAGACGGGGCGCGGTGCCTTCGGCGTTGAGGGACCAGACCTTTTTAGCGGCAGCGTCGTAGATCAGCAGCGTGGCGTCGCTGCCCATGCCGTTCATGTTCGGCTGCACTACGCCGAGCACGGCCTGCCCCGCTACGATGGCATCGAAGGCGTTCCCGCCGTCGCGCAGCACGTGTTCGGCCGTGAGGCTGGCCTGCGGCATCATGGATGCGACGGCGTACTCGGTGCCGCGCACCAGTTGTTTCATGGTCTGGATCACGGGGCGCCGCGGTGTTTCCTGGCCGCCGGCAGTTTGAGCCTGCGCTCCTGCCAACCAACCCAGGGCGCATAGTACGAGAGAGATCTTACGGAGCATCGGCTCCTCCATTGGAGGTCAGTATCGCACACCGCCGGCCACTGCTACGGATCGGCCGCGTTTCTCTTCGATGTACCTCACCGGCGAAAGCCCGACCCGCAGAGAGGAAGGAAATCGCCGGACAATTCGCGTGGGGGACGCAGGCTCCAAAAAACCGAGTGTGAAACTGTCCTCCCGATATCCTGCCCCGGCTCGGGCATCGAAGCTATGCACCTTGCCGGTCAACTCGCCGGGCGGAGGCAGTTGGCCCGGGCCGCGGGGTCTGTAAGCGTGCGGTACAGTGCCTCCGGAAGGCTTTACCAATTTTTCGAGTTGCGGGTGTAGCCCGCGGCCGGCACGTAAGTGCGCAAAAGCCGCGCACCTTTGTCGGATGCCACCGCCGGCTGGGGACCTTCCTCGGGCATTAGCCAGACCTCACCGGCGCGAAACGGCTCATCGCCGATGGTCCCGCTGCCGGCAATCGGAATCCAAAGCTGGCAGTTTTCGGGAACCGGCGTCCGCCGCTCACCCGCAGCCAGCGGAACCAATTCGGTAACGAAGTGCTTCGAGCGCACCAGCACCTCGCGGCCATCCGTCAAGGGCACTCTGGCGGCAGCACCGGGGTGCACCCCCAGGTCGGCGATGGGCACCGCCTTATCCACGTGGATTTCCCTGGGCCGGCCGTAGTCCCAGAGCCGGTAGGTGACGTCCGAATTCTGCTGAATTTCGCACAGCACGATCCCCGCTCCGATGGCGTGAACCGTGTGGGCGGGCGTGAAATACGTTTCGCCGGGCTTTACCGGGACCCAGTGCAGCAGGTGCTCCACTTCGCCCGTGCGGGTCGCCTCCCAGAGGCGCTCGCGGGTGATTGGCTCGCGAAATCCCAACGCGATGGTAGCACCCGGCTCGGCCTCCAGGATGTGCCACATCTCGGTTTTGCCACGCGGGCCATCCTCGCCGTCATCGGGATGCACTTGCACGGAAAGCCGCTCGGAGGTGAAGATCAGCTTCACCAGCAGCGGCAGCTCGCGATCGGCCAGATACCAGGCTTCCCCGGTGGGCTTGGCGGCATCCCGGAACCACGGTTCCAGGTGCGTCCTGCCCCAAACCCGCTCGCGCAGGGAGGCAGTGAGGCGAATGGCTGGTTCCATCGTCTACGAGTGCCGGACCACGAACTGGTGAATGCGATCAAGCCCGCGCGCCAGCTCCTTCATGGACGTGGCGTAGGAGATGCGAACATGCCGGTTGGTGCCGAAAGCTTCGCCGGGAACCACGGCCACCTGGTCTTCGGCCAACAGCCGCTCGGAAAACTGCAGCGTGTTGCGGATGCCTTCCGCGCCGATCGCAACCACCACGTTGGGGTAGGCGTAGAAAGCGCCTTGCGGTTCGGCGCACCGGACGCCGGGAATCTGCCGCAGCCGCGCCACCACGAAATCGCGGCGGCGCCGGTATTCGGCCAACATCGCCGCCACCGAATCCTGCGGGCCGCGAAGGGCCTCCACGGCCGCTTTTTGCGAGATCGAAGTGGGGTTGGAGGTGGAATGGCTCTGCAACTTCATCATTGCGCCGATCACCGCCTCGGGCGCCAGGGCGAAGCCGATGCGCCAGCCAGTCATGGCATACGTTTTGGAGAGCGACCCGGCCACCAGCACAGTCTCTTTGGCTCCCGCGTGCGAGGCGATGGAAAACGGCTCGCCGGCGTAGAGGAATTTGCAGTAACATTCGTCGGTCATCAGGTAGATGCCGCGTTCGCTCGTCAGCCGGAAGATCTTTTCGAACTCGCCCTGGTCCACCACCGCGCCCGACGGGTTGGAGGGCGAGTTGACGATCACCATGCGGGTGCGGGGCGTAATGTGCTGCTCGATCAGCGCCGCCGTCACGGCGAAACCCTGCTCCTCGCCGGTCTCCACGAAGACGCAGCGGCCGCCCGCATAGTTCACTACGTCCTTGTAAGTCACCCAATACGGCGACGGAATGATGACTTCATCGCCGGCATTCACCAGCGCCTGGGTCAGGTTAAAAATGGCGTGCTTGCCGCCGACCGTCACCATGCACTCGGAGGGCTTATAATCCGTGCCGAAATCCAGGCGGTGGCGTTCGCACACGGCCTTCTTCAACTCGGCCGTTCCGCCGGTGGCCGTGTACTTGGTGAAGTTCTGGTCGAGGGCCCGTATGGCGGCCTGCTTGATGTTGTCCGGCGTGGGGAAGTCCGGTTCCCCCGCTCCGAAATCCACCACGTCGGCGCCGCTGGAGCGCAGCCGCTCCGCTTCCGCCGCCACGCGCGATGTAGAGCTGACGCTGATGGTCGAGATCCGTTCCGCAATCGGGTTTGCTGCTGTCTGCATGGTTTGAATCCTACGCCCCTTTGGTTTGAAGTTGAGATAGCCGCCGGTGCAACCGCGCTTCTACCGTGGCGGGCACCAGTCCCGTGATACTGCCCCCCAGCCCGAACACTTCCTTAACCAGCCGCGAGCTGATGAAGGAATAAGCCTCATTGGACATCATGAAAATCGTTTCCACTCCCGGCCGCAACCGGCGGTTCATGAGCGCCATTTGCAGCTCGAATTCGTAATCCGAAATGGCCCGGATGCCGCGCAGCAGAACGGTCGCCGAATGCGCGGCCGCATGGTCCACCAGCAGGCCGTTGAACGAATCGACCTGCACGTTGGGATAGTCCTGTACCACCTCACATAGCATCTCCGTGCGCTCTTCGACGGAGAAGAGCGGCTGCTTGCTTTCGTTCCGCAGGATCGATACGATCAGCCGGTCAAATAGCCGCGAACCTCGTTGGATCAGATCGAGATGACCGTTGGTAATCGGGTCGAACGATCCGGGATAAATCGCGATGACGTTCGGAGGCTTCGGCGGCAATGCTTCAATTCTAGCGGAAACGAGCGGGCGGCAGGAAGGGTTCCGATCTGCCCGATTCGGGCGAGGAACGCTGCTGAAATTTTCAACAGTTGCCGTCCGGTGGAATCCGGCTGGATGCTTCATCGAAGGAAAGCCCGGCTCACGACCGGGCCTTCCAATTTGAAGCGGAAAGGAGGATCACTCCATGATCCAACTACTGGTGATTGCCGTTGTACCCTTGGTAGGGCGCTTCACGGTAAAGTTCCTGTGGGCTCGTAAGAGACCCAGGTAGTTACCGCGGCGGGGGCTGGTGTTCGCAGCACCAGTTCCCGCTACCAGTAATTATACGCGAATCCCGCGGCTTGGCAATTGTCGAGTTCTACCACACCAGGCGCAGCTTCAAGTCGATCTGCCGGTAGCCATCCCGCTCCGGGTACGTGGCGTCCACCATCGAGGCCGCGGTGAACATCCCCGCGCCGGGATTCGAAATGTTGTTCTGCGGAATTGTGAAGTGCGGCGTGTTGGTAATGTCCGAAGCCTGGACGATCAATGTGGCGGTAAGCCAGTCGGCCACCGGGATGCGCTTCGAGAGGCTGGCATGTGCGACATGAATGGGGTAGCCCTCCAGGCTGTTCATCCCGCACGTACCATACCGCCCCGCATTGGCCGGCGGCACGGCGAATGCCTTGGGATTGAACCACTCGTTCAGCGTGCGCGCCCCGGCATTGGGGTTCCCGATGCAATCGGCCAATTCCGTCACCTGGCCGACTACCGCATTGGCCGGGTCCGCCCCCGTGAACAACGGAGAATAATACTGCCCGGAAGCCATCGTTACGATCGCCTGCAAACTCCAACTGTTCAAAAACTTATTCGCGTTCGGTCCCAGATTCCCAAGAAACCGCTGGCCCTTGCCGACTGGCAGCGCCCACGTGCCGCTGGCCACGAAGTACAACCGGCGGTCGGCCGCATCCCGCGTCCAGTGATCGGTCACGTGATAAGGATCGTAGGTATTGGCGTAGTTGCTGATGTTGTTGGCCCATGTAAAGCTGGAATCGAAGGTCACGCCGCCCACGCGCCTCTGCACCTGGGCCTGAGCCGAATCGTAGTGCCACGAACCGTTGGTATAAGTATCGTTGGCGATGCCGAATTGCGGCAGGGGCAGGCGCGCCTGGGTGATGGGAGTGGTGCTCGGCTTGGCCTCATTCACGTTGACGGTGTAGTTCATACCCACGCCCCGCGCACCGATCAGCGAAGCCCGCACGATCATCCCCGCCACCACCCGCTCCACGGTGGCGTTGTACTGCCGGATCACGCCCTCCTGCGTTCTGGGCGGCAGGGCATTGACATTCTGCGGCCCCACTAGCGACGACGAGAGAGTGGAGGGAAAGGCGTTGGGCCACGAATACGCAATCACGCCGTTGACGTCGCTGTTATAGTAGGTTTCCACGAGCTGGTAAGGCCCGTTGGGATCGTTAATGCGCCCGTTGGCGTCGAAGCCGCCGCCATCCGTGTATTCGCCGAATCCGCCGCGCACGACCAGGTTGTCGCTCAGCCGGTAGGCGGCAGCGATTCGCGGCCGTAAGTTGGTCGTCTTGGCTTTCGGCACCGGGTTCCCTTCCACCACGGTGATGTTGGTCGGATAATACTCATTGACGTACGTCAGGGTGCCCGGCGCAACTACCACGGCGCCGGTGGTGGGGTTCCAATTCCACATATACCCGTCCTTATAGCGGGGCGAACCGTAGTAGTCCCACCGCAGGCCGTAATCCAGATGGAGCTTGGGCGTAACCCGGAAGCTGTCGCTGATGTAAGCCCCACCGAGAGTCTGAATGATTCTTTGATCCACCCTGGGCTGTAAAATGCGGCTGCTGGTGGCCGGCAGGCCCAGCAGGAAATCGGCGAAACCCAGGCCCGTAAACATTCCCGTGAAACTAAAGGCCCCATAGTTGAGCAACGGCACCTGCCCCTGCAGCGAGTTGAAGCGGGTGAAATCGCCGCCCAGAGTAAATGCGTGTCCGAACCTGGACCACACCACATCGTCCCGCAGGGTCAGGACCGCATCGTTCTCCGCCACGTTGTTGGTAGCGCCGCCGCCCGCCGGCATCTCCAGAGGCGTCAGCCCATTGACCGTGATGCTGGGGAATCCCTGCACCGAAAAATCGTCTGCATTGGTGCCTTGAATTCCCAGCGAATTTACCGCGTTATCTCCGGTAAGCGGCGTCTCGCGGCCCACGCCTTGACCCTGCAGCACCGTATCTGTGTTGTAGCCGAAAATCGCGTGGTTGATGAGGTATGGCGTCACGGTTTCGGTATCGGCCGCCATCAAGCCGCTGTACTTGTGTTCCTGGGTCGTATCCAGATCTTCGCCGGTAGTCCCGGGCGTCACGCTCGAGGTGATGGATTGCATCCAGCGAAAGGTGACGTGATTCTCGTCTGCGATGCGCATGTCCAATCGTCCGATTGGCCAGTTGCCGCGATACAGATAGGGACCGAAGGGATGTATGAAGGTGTAGTTCTGAAAGAACGTGTTGGCGCCCCCTACGTTGGGGGTGGGATAGTAACCCTCGTTGAGAATGTTATTGGGGATGGTCAGGACACGGTTGGACGGGATCTGGTTATCGGGAAAAGGCGCATTGTTGCGTGGGTCGCGAATCACCACCACCTGCCCGGTCGGGTTGGTCGCCGGATTCAGATATTGCGAAAAGTCGCGCACCCGTTCCTGTAGGGTGGGAACATCGGCGTAAATATTCTCGCTGTCCGGGTTCGACATGAAGACCCATCCGCCATAGAAATACAAGCGCTCGGGAAGCACCACGCCGCCGGCATCGCCCCCGGCTTCCAGGATCCGGTAGCTGTCCTTCTGCGGATCGAAAAACGGCCGCGCATCCGCACGCGAATCGCCGCGCCGCGCGAAGACCGAGCCGTGGAATCCTTCGCCGCCGCGCTTGGTCACCAGGTCGAAACTGGCCGGCCGGTAAGCATCCAACCCGGGGTCTACGTTGGTCGCCTGCACGAATTCGTAAAAGTAGGGATGGCCGTAAAAGGCGTAGGTGAGGTCGTCGGGGATCGAGTCCATCTGATACGACTGCAGATTGCGGTCGGAGATGCCGCTCATCACCAGGCTCGGAGCGAGCGGCACACCATTGCCCTGGACCCCCGGCGTGGTTACCAGCATCGGAAAGGGCGAAGGAAACCGATCCACCTCCGGCGCGCTGGGGAACCACACGGCACCGTTGATGGTACCCCGGAGGGTGCCGGTGGTGTGGTCCAGCAACTCAGGCTTGGCATGCGTGGCCGCCGTATCCTCCGGTTCTCCCGCGGGCAACACCGGGTCGATGCCGCGGATCTCCGACGGGCGAAGCTGAATGCCATCCTGCAGGAATGTCTGGTAACCCTTCTGCATGATTGACAGCTTGTAGGTGCCCGGCTTCAGATATTCCGCGTTGTAATCGCCTTTCGAATCCGACTCCACGACCCGCACCGTCATGTTGGTAGCCATCTCGGAAATCACCAGCACAATTCTCGGCAGCGCTTTCCCGGTCGTGTCTTTGACCGTGCCGCGAAGGGTCGCGGTCTCTGTCTGGCCCGCCAACACGGCGGCAAAAGCAATCGAGAAAAAGGCAAGCCCAAAAATCCGCTTTGCCCGGCGAGAGATGCACGCTTCGTTCATTGATCCTTGCATGATGCCCTAAAAAAAATCCTGGCGCGGCCCCGCTATGCGGCTACAGCCGCTGTTAAGTTCCAGTATTAGTGGACTCCCATACCGCAAGACAAGAGGGCCAATTTCGCCCAGGTGTGCCCTGCCCACCGCACCGCCGTGCCCCCCATTGCGGCACGCTGAACAACTCCCGGTGGACCGGCCCGATTTGCGGCAAACCTTAAAGATAGCAGTCCTCACACCTGTTTTGCGTCCCTCCCGATGCAAATCCGAGGCCGCTCCCCGACTTGCCCGCACGGATGGTAAACTCGGTGATCGGCCTCCCGATCCGTGGAACCGTACGTGCGGCAGCCTGTGACTTCCACTCGCCGTCGCAGGTGGGCCGCGGCGCAAACCGAAGGTTACCGAACATGAAACCATTCACCAGTGCCCTAGGGGCAGCTCTGATCTTGTCGGGATGTTTGCATTGGGGCGGTTCCGCCGCTTACGCCCAGGATCTTCCAGTGCCCCAGGAGACCGCGCCCCAGCAGGTTAAGGTGAAGCACTTCTCTTTCGGAATTCGCGCGCGCGACTTTCCCATCAAGGATTTCGGCACCATGGCAAACAAATCCACCGCGACGACCACTTTCGCCCCGCCGCCCGCGCCCAAGGACTGGAACTTCACTACCGCCACCAAGTCCCCCTTCTGGGGAGCCGGTCTGGCCATGGAGTATTTCGGCGGCTCGCGCTGGACCATCACGGCAGAAGTAATCTACAATCGCGTCGCCTATACCGAGCAGACCAACGTCTACTGGGGCATCGACAATCCCGCCACCAGTTTCGACGAGCGCGAGCACGAATTCTTCACCGAAGATACCAAGGGTTACCTCTTCGACCTTCCGGTGTTGTTCCACTACCGCCCGGTGCGCTCCGGCGGCTTTTCCAAGCTGTACGTGGCGGCCGGTCCCACGGTGCGTTACGCGGCGCATATCAGCTCATTTCTGACCACCATTTCGCCTTCGGACATCACCACAACCAACGATCAGGTCGTCGATCCCTCCAAGCGCGTACTGGTGGGGGGCACCATCGGCGTGGGCTTTCGCGTGGTGGACGATTTCAACATCAAGACTACGCCTGAAATCCGCTACACCCGCTGGGGCGGTTCCACGTTCTCCAATCAATCGACGGTATCGCCTCGCAACCAGCTTGAAGTCGGTATCGGATTTACCTTCTGAGCCGCGCTCCGGCCGGGCTTAGGTCGACCCGGATGGGCGCCCGTGGCGGATCTGACCCCGCCAAATTATGCGGTTTTGGGCGGCTTCGTCTTTCCGGCAATCTGCCACTCGGTGAAAGGAGAACGCGCGCCCCTGATCTTCACGTTGATGCAGTACGGCCGGCCGGCCGCCAGCGCGCGCTCGATCGCCGGGCGGACCTGCTGCACCCGCTCCACAGTTTCGCCCCCGCCTCCGAAGCCTTGCATCACTACGTCGTAGCGCGCCGGTTGCAGTTCGCAAGCCACCGTCCGCGGCATCCTCGCGGCAGTCGCGTCTGAAGGCACTCCGGCATGCGGCGCTGCCGATTGCAATTCGCGCTCCAGCCCCCATCCCGCGTCGTTGCCCACGATCAGCACCAAAGGCAGCCGGTGGCGCACCAGGCTGTCCATCTCGGCAATGTAAAATCCCAGTGCGCCATCGCCGGTGATCGCCACCACCCGCCGGTCCGGATGCGCCAGTTGCAGCGCCAACCCATTGGGCAGTGAGGAACCGATGGTGCCCAGGGGCCCCAGCCGCAGCCACCCGCCGGCGTTCCGCGCCGGAAGCATGGCGCGTCCCCAGTGGGCGAAATCGCCGCCATCCCACGAGTACAGTACATCCTTGGGCAGCGCTTCGCTCAACTCGCCGAAAAAGGCTGCCGGGTGCAGCGGCAGGGATGCATCCGCGGCGGTGCGTTGCAGCTCGGCGCGCCACTCGGCCCGCACATCGCGCAGCCGCCCGACCCACGGCCGTTCCGGCCACTTTTGCGGGCCGGCAGCCTCAGTGAGTTGTTCCAGCGCCTCGCGGGCGTCGGCGCAAATCCCCAGGTCCAGCTTGCGGTTGAGGCCCAACTCCTGCGCGTGGATGTCGATCTGAACAAACCGCGCCTCCGCCGGAAACACCCGCGTCCCGCCCATCCCCAGACGGTAATCGATGCGTTTGCCGATCACCAGAAACAGGTCGGCCTCGCGGTATGCCTGGTGAACCGCGTAGTTCAACGCCGGATCGGCATATCCCATCACCAGCGGATGATCGTCGGAAACCGCACCGCGCGCCATGGTGATGGTGTAAAGCGGCAACCCGGTTCGTTCGATGAACCCGCGCAGCGCCTCTTCCGCATGACTCCACCAAACGCCGCTCCCCGCGATCACCACCGGCCGGGAGGCCTCGCGCAGCATCTCCACCGCTTGCCGGCAGGCTTCCAGGCGGCCCACTGGCTCGGGCGGCGGCGGACCGGCGACAGGCGCCGGGGGCTTCGCTTCGGCTAGGAATAGGTCTACCGGGATGGTGAGATGCACAGCCCCTTTGCGGCCGGAATCGGCCTCGCGGTAGGCGCGCTCCACGTACGCCGGGATGGCGGCGGCGTCCGGCGGCTCCCCGGCCCACTTCACCACCGGCCGCGCCATGGACACCTGATCGATATCCTGAAAGGCGTTGCGGCCTCCCATGCCGGAAGGGCGGCTGCCGCTGACCGCGAGTAAGGGACTCGCCGCCAGGTTCGCGGTGGCCATCCCGGTAAGTGAATTGGTATGACCCGGCCCCCCGGTGACCAGCGACAGCGCCGGCCGCCGATGAATCCGCGCCCAGGCATCGGCCGCGTGCGTCACCCCCGACTCGTGCCGCATGTCGACAATCCGCATGCCCGCCCGCGCCGCCTCCCACAGCACTTCGTTCAGATGATCGCCCACCAGCGTGAAGACCGTATCGATCCCCAACCCCGCCGCCGCCGCAACAAATAGCTCCGCCCCATTTGGCATAGAACCGCCATGCTACTACAATCGGTTCTTAGATCCTTGTGAACCCACGAAAAATTCTGGTTACCGGTGGCGCCGGGTATATCGGCTCGCACACCGTCCGCCTGCTGCAGCAGCAGGGATATGATGTGGCCGTTATTGACGACCTCTCGAAAGGCTACCGCCACAATGTGCCGGCCGGCCGGCTCTACCAGGTGAATCTTTTAGAGACCGCCGCGGTGGCCGAACTCCTGCGCCAGACCGGCTGCCAAGCGGTGGTGCACTTCGCCGCGTTCATCGCCGTGGGAGAGTCCATGCGCGAACCCGAGCGTTATTTCGAAAATAATGTCAGCGGCTCGCTTTCGCTGCTCACCGCCATGCTGCGGGCCGGCGTGAAGCACCTGGTGTTTTCGTCCACCGCCGCCGTCTATGGTAATCCGCATACGACCCCCATCCGCGAGGACTTCCCCATTCACGCCTTCAATCCCTATGGTGAATCCAAGGTGATGGTGGAGACGCTGCTCCGCTGGTTCGACGAAATCCACCACCTTACCAGCGTTTGCCTGCGTTACTTTAATGCTTCCGGCGCCGACCCCGAGGGCCACCTCGGTGAGGAACACGAGCCCGAAACCCATCTCATCCCGCTCATGCTGCGCGCCGTTCTGACCGGCCAGCCGTTTACTCTCTTCGGCGATGACTACCCCACACCCGACGGCACCTGCATCCGCGACTACATCCACGTGGACGACCTCGCACAGGCGCACATCCTGGCGCTCGAATACCTGCTCTCCGGCGGCGCATCCGACCAATTCAATGTAGGCACCGGCACCGGCCACAGTGTAATGGAGATGGTTCATGCGGTTGAAGAAGTGACCGGCCGGAAAGTCCCCTACGTGATTGGCCCGCGCCGCGAGGGCGATCCTCCGGAACTGGTAGCTTCCTCCGAAAAGCTGCGCAACAAGCTCGGCTGGAAGCCGCAATACACGGATCTCCGCTGCATTGTGGAGCACGCCTGGCGCTTCGCCAGCCGGTAAGGCGCGTGATTCGCCCCTACGGCCGCTCCACGGGCTTCAGAATCGCCATGCCGATCTGCCCGTGCACATTCTCATCCGGCCGGGCCACGTCGCCGCCGCCGAACCAGACCCGGATCTGCGATCCCTCGATCACCACGCTCGGATCGCACACCACCTTGGAATCCCATGCCCGCGAGCCGGCGAATACCACCGGCAATTTTTCCCAACGGACGCCATCGGTGGAGCGCGCCAGCCCCAGGCGCCGGTTTTCGCCGATATCCCTGCCCGTGTAGATCATCCAGTAAAATCCGCCGTAGTCCCACACCGCCGGTTCGCCGAGGCCGTTCTCATCGAAGGCTCCCGCCCCGCCCAATTCCAGCATGGGATTGGCCCGCAACTTGTCCCACCGCACGCCATCGGCGGAGCGCGCCAGGCCCAGACGCTGCCGGCGGGCACGGTCCTGCCCAAGGTAATACATGTAAAAATAACCGCCGGTGCGGATGACGTAAGGGTCGGCCACGCCGCGTTCGTCCCAACTTTCGTACGGGCCGGCCTCAAGCACCGGGCGGGGTTCCCGGCGCGGCTGGCTCCGTGGGGATCCCCGCGCTTCGTCCATGCGCCACAAGCCGATGCGTGGAAATCCCCGCGGGCCCGCCACATACCAGTACCAGAGCCGGTTTCCATCGGACCAGGCCGCGCCGTTGCCGGCGATGTAATCGCCCTCCCAGGTCCGGGCATCCGGCTGCAGCACCGTCCCATGCTTGCGCCAGAAAAATCCGTCGGCTGAAGTGGCCATCCCGGTACGCCACGTCTGCCCGTCGAAGCCCGAGTACAACATGTTGCGGCCATCCACCATGGCCGGGGCCAGCGCATCGTGCGAGTCCCACCCATCGCCCGGCGAAAGGACCGGTTCGGGCAGCATCTCCAGATCGAAACTCAGCTTCGGATCGCCGCCTGAGAGCACCGGCAGGGTGAAGGCAGCATAGTGTCCGCAACCGGACAGGCACAGGGCTGCCCAAGCGGCGGCAACCCGGACCGTCATTGCAGCGGTACCCGCAGCCTCAGCCCCGCGCCGCGCCCTGGCCGCGATTCCAGCACCAGGTCCGCATTCAACGACCGCGCTCGCCGCTTCAGGCTGGCCGGCCCCAGGCGCAGCAGTTCCAGTTCCTCCAGCGTGTACGTTCCGGCAAATGGGAAACCGTGGCCGTTGTCCTCCACAGCGATTTCGAGGCCCCGGTCGGCTTTCTCCATGCTCACTGCCACGCGCGATGCGCCCGCATGCTTCTGTACGTTGTGGAGCGCCTCGCGGAGCATCTGCAATACTTCGCTGGTCATTTCCTGCGGCAGCCCCACCGGCGATGCCGAGCCCGCAAAGCTCACCGGAATGCCGCTCTCTTTCTGAAAGGCCTCAGCCGCCCGCCGGGCCATCGCCACCAGGTTGGCGCCATCCACATCCACCGGCCGCATGCTGTGCAGGAATAGCCGCAGATCGCGGATCTGGGTATTGGCCAGAGCCTGCAATTGCTTCAGATCCTCCATGCCGGCCTGGAAATTACGCTCCATCAGCTTGCGCAAAATCTCCAGCCGCATCTGCAGGCTGATGAAGCTCTGCAACGGGCCGTCGTGAAAATCCGAAGCAATCCGCACGCGTTCCGAGTCGCGGGCCTTGTCCACGGCTTGCCGGGTCTCCTCCAGTTTGGCTTCGAGCGAATGCACCCGCTGGTGCAGCCGCTCTTTGCTCACCGCGAAACCGCAGGCCAGAACGCCCGCGACCACTACCGTGGGTTCCAGTATCCGGGTGGAGGAATTCGGCGATACACCGCAGAAAACCACGCTGATCCCGGTGATCACGACAATCTCCACCGCGGAATAGGACGCCAGGCCCTCGGTGGTCAGAAACAGGAAAAACAGCGCCGCCATCCAGGCCAGGCGCTCGTTCCCAAGGCTGGCCAGCACCAGGAAATAAACCGCGTCGGCAAAAAGAATCAACAGGCCGGCCATGCGGGACGGCCCTTTCCGATAGATTGCCAAAGCTGTCGCGTATACCACGAACAGCGCCATCACCCCGCGCACCGCGAGGGAGGCCTTCGGCAACGCCAGAAACACCGCCGCCAACGCCGCTGCTGCCAGTACGGCGCGTGCTCTAGCTATATAGGTTCGCCAGGCGAAATCGGGAGAGAATGCCACACCATCACTTCCGGTATAAGAAAAGCGTGTGGCTGCGGCCCTCCCCGTCGTCGGGTATGCTTTCGACCTTGTCCGGGGTCCAGTTTCGAAACTCGAAATCGTGAGCCACCACGCGCGCGCCCTTCTTTAATTGCCTATCTAGCAAAGGCTGCACTTTGCCGTCGATCGCCGCCGGCAGCAAGTATACAGTGATTAGATCGGCGGAACTGTAATTTTGCTTTAGCAGGTCGCCGTTAATAATGTGAGCGGTTTTTTCCAGCCCCAGCTTCTGAATTTTGGCCAGGCTCACTCTTACCAAGTCGCGGTCCAGTTCCACACCTACCGCATCTGCATGAAAACGCTGGGCCGCCACGATCACAATCCGCCCGTCGCCCGACCCCAGGTCGAAGACCTTCTCACCGGCCTTCAAACCGCCCAGTTCGAGCATCTTTTCAACAATGGCTTCCGGCGTGGGATAGTAAGGCGCCAGCTTCTCGCTATCTCCGCTCTGGGCGGCCAGCGGCATCCCCCAAAGACAGATCCACACACCCAGTTTCCACATAAAGCTACTTTCGTCACGCGAACGTATTTAATGTACCATTAAGCACCGTTTTCATCCCAGTTCCCATGTTTGCGACGAAATCCGGCCTCGCCAACGGCCGCTTTGGCCTTAGACCCAGACTTGCTCGAGCGCTTCACCCCTTTTACACAGCTCGCAAGCTTTGCCATCCACGTAATAGCTGGCTTCCAGCTTGGCCAGGTAATACAGCGGCAACGAACCGAAATCCAGGGTATCCGGCGTAGGCTGATAGATAATCACCGCCAGCCCCACCACTTTGGCCCCGGCCGCATCCAGCAGGCCTTTCAGCTCCGTCAACTTATTTCCGCTGCGCAAGATATCGTCCACCAGCAGGACCGGCTCGCCGGGCTGCGGCTCTACGAATTGGCGGAAGCGCAAGGGCTGGTCGTCGCGCTCCCTCTCGGCCCAATAGACCTGGCGCGCGCGAATCGCCTCGCATACCCCGTAAGCCACCGGCAGCCCCGCCGTGGCCGGCGCCACGATGGACAGCTCGGGAATGATGGCGCGAATCTCGGCATTCGCCCGCAGCAGCCGGCTCAAGCCCACCGAAAGCAACCGCTGGTGCTGGTACCGCCGCAGGGCCAGGGGCACTTGCAGGTATTCGTTGGAGTGCAGACCCGTAGGGTACTCAAAATGTCCGTCACGGAGGGCTCCGGTGTCGCGGAACAGGGCGACCACCTCATCTTGTGTGGGAATCAGGTGCATCGGTAAGGTCCTTCAATTGGCCCCGCGGCCCGTCAGGACCCGCGGAATCGTGCGCAGCAGAATCTTCCAGTCGAGCGCCAGCGACCAATTATCAATGTACTGCATATCCATCTTCATCCAGGTTTCAAAATCCACCAGGTCGCGGCCGGAAACCGCCCAGATGCAGGTGAGGCCGGGCCGCATGCGCAGGCGCCTCCGCTGCCACCTCTGGTAGCATTCCACCTCGCTGGGCACCGCCGGCCGTGGCCCCACCAGCGACATATCGCCGCGCAGCACGTTCCATAACTGGGGCCATTCGTCGATGGAGAATTTGCGCAGGTAGCGCCCGAGCGTGGTCAGGCGCGGATCATCCGGTATCTTGAAGGCGGTCTCGCGGGTATTCAAATGCGCCAAACCCGGCTTCAACTCCTCGGCGTTTTGGCACATGGAGCGAAACTTATAGAAAAGGAAGCGGCGCCCGTTGAGGCCGCAGCGCACCTGCCGGAAAATAGCTGGTCCTGGCGAGGTCAGGCGCACCAGCGCCGCCACCATCGCCATGAGCGGAGCCAGCACCACCAGCCCCGCCGCGGCGATGGCGATATCGATGGTGCGCTTAATCCACAAGCGGATCTCGTCGTAAGGTGCTGCTGAAAAAGTCAACAGTGGAGTAGTGCCAAAGCGGTCCAGCGAGACTGTGCTGTTGACGTGCGGGAAGAAATCCACCGCCACGCGCGTTCGCACGCCCTCTTCATCGCACAGCAGGAACACCTCTTCCAGCTCCGCCAGGCTTTGGCTGCCCACGGCGAAGACAATCTCGTCCACCACCTGCCGTCGCAGGATTCCGGCCAGTTCCCTCACCGGCCACACCGGGTAAGCCGCTCCCAGCACCACCTCGGAAGGCGGCCGCGGTCCCCGCTCCTCGCTCAAAAACCCGCCCAGCCGAATGCCATATTCCACCGACCGCTCCAGCGCTGCAGCCAGCCGGATGGCCCGCTCGCCAGTGCCCACCACCATGACGTGGATGGGGGCACCGAATTCGCGCCGGATAATGCCTGCCAGGCGCCCCGCCACCAGGCGGAACAATAGGATCAGAATCCAGGTGTAGACCGTAAAGAAAACCAGGAAAAAGCGGCTCAGGTCGAGGCGCAGCGAGTATTCGAACAGCACCAGGCACATTCCGGCATACACACACTGGCGGAACGAGTCCCGCAGGATAATCCGCGGATGGCCCGAATCCAGTTTTTCGTAGATCCCTAGCCAGAGCGCAATCGACAGCAGCGCGAGGATCGAGAAGCCCAACACCAGTGCCACTTTAGGCACGGTCAGGTAGAACTCGTATTTCAGGTGCAGGGGGGCCCGCGTC
This sequence comes from Bryobacteraceae bacterium, assembly GCA_035505095.1. Lineage (GTDB taxonomy): Bacteria > Acidobacteriota > Terriglobia > Bryobacterales > Bryobacteraceae > JOPF133. Next base: position 19,443 of record DATJRE010000110.1, read on the forward strand.
TGATAGGCCGCCTCAAACCCCACGGTGGCCATGGCGATGTCCGATAGGGCAAACAAAACACGAGCTTTACGCTGGCGGGCGAACATCCGGATTCAGCATAACACGATGCTTCGAGGCGATACCTTCTCGCAGACTCTAAAGCTTTGTGGAAATCTGACGATGACTTCATTGTAATGACTCCAAGCAACGGGCGGGTAGCCTGGCGCCGCCACCTCCATCCATTCGCACACCCCAGCTTACGGTTGTCGAATGCAGCCAATTGGTCTTCAGTTGCCTTCTGTACCTGTACCTCGGTTGGTCCTCCACTGTTTCGGCGCCAGTCCGCCCGCCCGAAATTGATTTTGCCCGCACCCTAAAGTTCGGCTGCGGCTCTGCCGATAGACTTGACATGAAGAAGTTCGCTTCTCAATCGGTAATCCTGCTGGCGGCATGGCTTGGCTGCGCCTGCTGCGCGAGTGCCCAGACCGTCGGTCCGACCGCCACTCCCAGCAGCTTAACTTTCAGTTACACCGTGAACAGCACGACCCTCCCGTCGGCTGCCACCATTAAGATCACCCTGCCGTCCTCCTCGTCCAGCCTGCCCCTTGTGGTCACACCGCCCGATAATTGGGCCGCCGTCACGCCGCTCAGCGGTTCCGCGCCCCTAACCTTGACCGTCAGCGTCAACCCTACGGGACTTGCGCCCGGCAGCTACGTGACCAGTATTAGCGTCGATACCAGCCCCAGCAGCCAGGCGCCGGCGGTGATCGCGGTGACCCTAACAGTGTCCAATCTGCCCCCGACGTTGCTCGTAACTTCGCCACAACAAGGGACTTACTATACGCCGCCTGGGTCGGGGAGCACTTCACCGATCGTGAGCTTCAGCTACACGACTGGCGCGGGCAACGCCACCGTCCCGCCGCCCGCCACCGCCCCATCCTGCAACATGGAGCTGGACGTTTCTTCTACCGGCGGGATCATCCCCTTCAACGTAACGGTGGCCAACGTCAAAGCCACCAGTGGCACCAGCAGCAGTAGCGCCGTATGGGTGCGCGTGAACAGTTCCGGGCAATTACCGACAACTGCGACCAGCGGTGTGGCCAATACGGGATCCTACGCCCCGATTTGTGTCACCGCCGACCTGCCCACCCTCCAGACCCTCAACCCGGGAAGCTATGCAGGGCAGATCACCATTGCCGCCAACAATTCGGCCAATGGCACCTGGGTGATCCTGGTGGATCTGATCGTCTCGGCCGGCCTTCCCGTGCTGAATTCGATCTACCCGAACACCATCGTGGCGAACCCTACCGTGAATCCGGTCTTCACGTTGTATGGCGATAATTTCTTCAATACTTCGGTAGTCACTCTGCAACTGGGCACCAACACACCCATCGGCTCGCCTGGTGTGACCACCACGCTGTTGAGCCGCGGGGTGCTCCAGGCAACCGTGAACCTGACTTATTTCACAGCGGCCTATGAGGGATCCACCTACCCGCTTGCCCAAGCGGGCCCGCCGGCGGTGCCGGCGGGAATCCAATGGACGGTTTCGGTAAACAATCCCGCGACCCCGACGAATCCGCAGCCGCAAATCGCCTCCCAGGCTCTCTACGTGACCGATCCCACGCTGCCCTCCATTACCTCGGTGGTCAACGCGGCCAGTTACCTGTCCACCTCGACTTTCACCGGCACCGGAACCAATCCGAACCCGTTGGGAAATTCCTACCCAACCACCGTGGCTCCGCGAGAGATCATCTCCATTTTCGGTCAAAATCTCGGACCGACGGCGGTGACCACGGCGACTCCCTTGAACACCTCGGGCGCCGCCAGCCCTCCGCCGTTGTACTACCCATTCAACTTGACCGCCGCAACTGGAACCAACTCCACCGTGTCGGTCTCGGTCTTTTTCACCTACACCCCACCTCCCACCCCGCCCGAGACCGACAGCTCCCCGGTTACGGTGCCGGCACCCATCATCATGTTCACCAGCAATCAGATCAACGTGATCGTGCCGTACGAAGTCGAGCAAGTGCTGCAGACCTCCAACCAGACTGCCAGCATCCAGGTGATCGTCACGACCACCACCGCCGGCGTGACCGGACCGGCAGTTTCCACGCCGGCGTTGACCGTGACGGTTCTTCCGGAAGATCCAGGGTTGTTCACATTTGCCGGCGAGGGGCAGGGGCAGGCGGCCGTCCTGAACCAGGACTATTCGATCAACGGATCCAAGAACGCCGCCGCGCGAGGGTCCACCATCCAGGTTTTTGTCACCGGCATGGGCGAGTTGGGCGCCTCGCCGCCACAGCCGGATGGGATGGTGGCAACTGCGACACCCGTGCTCCTGGCCGACCAGACATGGCGAGTGGACATTGGGGGCCAGCCGGCTGTCGTCACCTATGCCGGAACGTCTCCTGGCTCGGTGGACGGGCTGGTTCAGATCAATGCCATTATTCCGCCTACCGTGGGAACGGGTTCCTCGATCTCCATCAGCGCGTCGATCGGCGCTTCGGACCAATCCCATCGCACCCAGGCCGGAGCGACCATTTGTGTGAAATAGGAGTCACCGAAAAATGCCGTGACGGAATGACGATCGGCCGAAGTCGCCAGTGGCCTTGGTTAGTTCGGAAATCTTTCCCGAACCAGCGCCAGGGCCTCCGCGGTAGTGTGAACGAGGCCTTCGAGCTGGGCATCCTCGGCCCAGTTCAATATCTCGGAAAACTGCGGGCCGGGACGATATCCCGCCGCCACCAGATCGTTGCCCGTCAGAAGGCGGAGGGGTCGCAGGTGCTCCTCAGGGCACTCGGCCCGCTTCCGGCGAACCGTGTCGTAGGTCTCCAGATCGCCGTGGCTCGCCAGGCAGTCCAGCCGGTGGAGTTCCAGGTGTTCGTCGAATTCCGGCAGTCGCAGGAAGCGCTTCAGCGTGCTCTCTTTCATACGCGGCACGTCTTTGAATTTCATGTGGTTGGCCACCAGGGCTTCCACTTGCCCGGTGTCTTCGCGCGAAAATCGCAGGCGGGTCAGAATGCCATGGGCTAGTTTGACCCCCTCCTCGACGTGCCCGTCGAAGCGAATGCGATCAGCGACCCGGAACGTGGGTGGTTTGCCTACGTCATGGAGCAATGCGCCCAGCGCCAGCGTGGGCGTAGGGTGCTCCAAGTTGGCTAGAAGCATCAGGGTGTGCACCCAGACATCCCCTTCGGGATGGTATTGGGGCGGTTGCTCTACGCCTTTCATGGCCGCCACTTCGGGAAGCAGGACCGCCAGCAGGCCGGTCGAATCGAGCATTTCAAAGCCTCGCCGGGCCCCGCCTTCGGTAAGAATGCGGACCAATTCGTCGCGAACCCGCTCGGCCGAGACCCTGGTGATTAAGGTACGGTGGCGCCGGATAGCCTCGAAAGTGGAGCTTTCAATCTGAAACCCCAGCCGCGCCGCAAAGCGGATGGCCCGGAGCAGGCGCAGATGGTCTTCGCGGAAACGCGCGTCGGGGTCGCCGATGGCTCGCACCAGCCGTTTTTCCAGATCGGCGCGCCCGCCCACCAGGTCCAGGACGGCGCCGCTCTGCGGATCCATCAGCAGACCGTTGATGGTGAAATCCCGGCGCAACACATCCCGGCGAGGATCGCTCTCAAATTCGACTCCGTCCGGGCGCCGGCCATCGGTATAATCCAGATCGCGCCGGAAGGTGGCCACCTCCACCTGGGCTTCGGCGTCGCGCACCAGCACCACGCCGAAGTGTGCGCCTACCTGTCCCGACCGCGGGAAAAGGTCCATAATCCGGTCCGGATGGGCATCGGTGGCGACGTCGAAATCCTTGGGCGTCATCCCCAGGAGCAGGTCGCGGACGCATCCACCCACCAGGAAAGCCTGGTGCCCGGCGGCCCGCAACTCCGACACCACCCGCTTCGCCAGGGCGTCCGCTCCCATCCCTCAGCCGTCTCCCTACCCTATGCTAATATGAGTTGGCTAAGCCAGAGCCCGCCTTGGATTCGTCAATCTCCTATCGTGGTGCCCCGTGTTCGCGCCCAGTGGGTTCCACTCGGAGGTGCCTCGCGAGGTTTATTCCGGACTCCTCTCCAGCCCGCTGTGGCGCTCGGTACGCGACGCGAGCCGCAATGAGGAGAACTCTTCTGTGACCAACGAGCAACGGCCAGCGGCGGTCAAGGTGGTGGTCGCCACCACCGTCATGCTGTCGTTTATCTCCTTCTGGCGCGCGGCGGCCATCGTGCTCAGCGACTTGGCCTCCTCGGCTTACTATGTCGGTGGCATTGCCGAGCAGGCCATCGGGAAAGCGGCGCCATGGTTCATCCTGGCGATCATGCTGTTTTCCTACGCCGTCCGGGCCATTTACATCGAAAGCTGTTCCATGTTCGTGCGCGGCGGCGTGTACAAGGTGGTGCACGAGGCAATGGGCGGCACGCTGGCCAAATTTTCGGTGTCGGCCCTGATGTTCGATTACGTGCTCACCGGTCCCATCAGCGCGGTCAGCGCCGGCCTTTACCTGGGCGGCTTGGTCAACGAAATGGGGGACCGGCTGCACATGCCCGGTCTGCACGTCAACGGGCCCTATTTTGCGGCCGTTTTCGCCGCGTTCGTGACGGTGTATTTCTGGCGTAAGAACATCATCGGCATCCACGAATCCAGTGAAAAGGCCCTGCGCATCATGCAGATCACCACGGTGATGGTGGTGATTCTGATCGTCTGGTGCCTGGTCACGATTTTCCGGAATGGCTACCAGCCGGTCCCGCTGCCGGTCCGCGCCAATCTGAAATTCAGCCCCGAAGCGCTGGGCTGGCTGAAGGGCACGGTGGCGCCTTCCATCACGGCCATCGCCGTCCTCATCGGGCTGGGTCACTCGCTGCTGGCCATGAGCGGCGAAGAGAGCCTCGCCCAGGTGAATCGCGAAATCGCCCACCCCAAGCTCAAGAACCTGGAGCGCGCCGGCTTCGTGATCTTCATCTACAGCATGCTGTTCACCTCGCTGGTTTCGTTCTTCGCGGTGATGATCATCCCCGATGCCGAGCGGCAGAAGTTTCTCGACAACCTGATCGGCGGCCTCTCGATGTTCCTGGTGGGACCCGTCTCGCTGCGGCTGCTGTTCCACGGTTTCGTGGTGCTGGTGGGCACTCTGATTCTGGCCGGCGCGGTGAACACCGCCATCATCGGTTCCAACGGCGTGTTGAACCGCGTGGCCGAGGATGGCGTGCTGCCCGATTGGTTCCGCCACCCGCACAAGAAGTATGGAACCACGTCGCGCCTGATCAACACCATCGTGCTGATGCAGCTCGCCACCATTGTGATCAGCCGCGGCGATGTCTATATGCTCGGCGAGGCCTACGCCTTCGGGGTGGTCTGGAGCTTCGCCATGAAGGCCCTGTCGGTGCTCGTGTTGCGGTATAAACAACCGGGCGCGCGCGAATGGAAAGTGCCGTTGAACTTCCACATCGGCGGTACCGAGATTCCGCTGGGGCTGGTGCTGATCACGGTGTCGCTGTTTGCCCTGGCCAGCATCAACGTGCTCACCAAAAAGGTGGCCACGATTTCCGGCGTGAGCTTCACGGCGGCCTTCTTCGTGGTGTTCGAACTGTCCGACATCTACAACCGCAAGCGCCGGGCGGGACATTCGGAGGAACTCGAGAAGTTTCGCCTGGAGACGCGCCGCGACCTTTCCGCCAGCGCGGTCAGCATCCGCCCCGGCAATGTGCTGGTGGCGGTGCGCAACCCCAACCGGCTTCAACACCTGGAGCGCATTCTGCGCAAGACCGACACGCGTAAGATGGACATCGTGGTACTGTCCATCCGCACCGTCACCCAGGCCGCCTCGGGCGAGCACCCCCTGGATACCGAGCAGATCTTCTCCGACGACGAGACCACTGTTTTCACCCGTGTGGTGACACTGGCCGAAAAAGCCGGGAAGCACGTGGAGCTTATGGTGGTGCCCGGTTCGGACCCCTACGAGGCGGTGGTCCAGACGGCCGCCCGCCTGCAATCGTCGCGTATCGTCATGGGCCTCTCGCCCAAGCTGACGCCCTCCGAACAAGGCGCGCGCGTGGGCCTCTATTGGGAGCAGCTTCCCGAGCCGCGGCCTTCGCTCTCCCTGGAGATTGTTCTCGAAAACCAGAAGCACATCGTTTTCTTCAACCTCGGCCCGCATCCACCGCGCCTATGGCCCGAAGACATCGACCTGGCCCACCGGCTTTGGCTGGAGCTGAGCGCCATGGGGCCGGGATCGAAGCTGCATCACCGAGATGTGGTCGGCGTGGCGCTGCGCCGCATGATCACCGAGTTGCACTCGCCGCGCAAGCAGGAAGTGCTGGAGGACATCATCAAGGAGCTTTCCGGCGGCAACGGTCATCAGGCGCCGGAGTGAGTCGCGATCCCCACGCAGATTTCCCGCTCCCGGTCGGTGCAAGTGCCTCCGCGGAGGCCAACGCCAGGAGGCCCGGGCCGTCATTTGGCTGCTGAATCTGGCCTCACCGCCCGCACTATGGCGACAAAATCGCCGCTCTCCCTGCCACTCGACCCGCTGCGTCCCCCGGCAAGACCGCCCCCGGTTTCAGCCAGTTGGCCTGAAACTTTTAGCCAAATCGAGTTCCAATTCATGCGGCGGCTCCCTCCTCGGAATATCAAAGTGTTACGGATCACCATCCGCCGGGAAGCCTCCGGCCGTTCAGCCAGCGGTCGTCTTGTATTTCTCCCTCGAACCCGCCGGTCTTTGCGCTAAAATTCTAAGTCTATGGCAAATTTGGGCTTTCTGGGCCTGGGGCTGATGGGTTACCCTATGGCCCGCAACCTTCTTCGCGCCGGCCACAAGGTGGCGTTGTGGTCTCACAATTCCGCCAAGGCGCGCCAATTGGCGGAGGCGGAAGGCGGTACATTCTGCCAGACGCCGCGCGAAGTCGCCGGGCAAGCCGACTATATCTTCCTATGTGTTGGCGATACGGCCATGTCGCGCGAGGTTATCCTCGGCGCGGACGGCCTCATCGAAGGCGCTCGGGCCGGCAGCGTGGTAGCCGACGCCAGCACCATCAGCCCCAGCGAGAGCCGGAAAATCGGCGAAGCGCTGCGAGCCAAGGGCGTAGAGTTTCTCGACGCTCCCTGTACCGGTTCGACTCCCGGTGCCGAAGGGGGTACCCTCACCTTCATGATCGGCGGCCAGGAGGAGGTGTTTCAAAAGGTGAAACCTTACCTCGAAGTGATGGGCAAGCGTCTTTATTATTGCGGCGGGCCGGGCATGGGCCTGCAGGCTAAACTGAGCCAGAACCTGGTGCTGTCCAACATCTTAATGGCTTTTAATGAAGGCATGGTGCTGGCGACCAAGGGCGGAGTCGACCCCAAGCTGATGCTGGAGATCCTGGACAATAGCGCCGCGAAGAGCGGCCTGATCTCGTACAAAGCGCCGTTTGTGCTGCGCCGCGATTTCCAGGCGAACTTCGCGGTGAAGTGGATGGATAAGGACGTCGGTCTCATGCTGGAGTCCGGCAAAGAACTAGGAGTACCACTGGTTTTGACCGGACTGACGCGCCAGCTCTTCCAGACGGCCATTGCGGCAGGCCACGGTGAAGAGGATATCTGTTCTACAATCAAGGTGTTAGAGGATTTTACCGGGATCGAGGTAAAATCCTAAAAAAAATAATACAGATTTCTGTTGCTTCCAAAAACGGAATCTACTATTATTGGAAGTAAGCCGGGGAGGCAACTCCCACCAAAGCGAGACTAACCTCTAAAATAAAGACCCCTGAAGCAATCCTCCCCGGCGCCCGAAAGGGTTAGAGGTCTTCCCAAAAAAAAGAGAAAATGAGCAGAGGTTGCGGTGCGCTCGGCGAACGATGACGTTGCCTTCGCTCTAGGAACGGCTCCTTCCGGAAGTTGCGACGGCGGATCTGGCCTTTGTGGCAGCCCTTGGCTGCGAGCCGCAGGCCCAAGGGAGTGCCCCACGGCTCCGCGAGCTGCCGATGGTGATGGTAGAGGCCGCGGTGGACAGGCCGGTCACCCGCCGCGCCCCATTGCGCAGCAGGGATTCGTGGAACTGGCACAATTCCACGGCAGTTGCCCCGGTGCCGGGATCGGAAAAAGTTGCCGATGCAAATCAGGATCAACGGCTTTACGGCGCGTCCTCAATGGAGCCGGCGTGTTCCGGCGTTCGCGCTGTGGCAAGCGGACCGCTTTGTGCATTGTGGCGACACGGGGTTATTCAGCGGTCACGGGGGCGGCTTGGTTGGCGAGGTACTCACCTCGTAGGTACAGGGCCGAAGCACGCGGCGTAGCGAGGCGTGGCCGGGCCGTGTTGGCGTGGGTTTCCTTGACGGATGGCCGGGTGGATCAGTAGGGACCGTCCCGGGTATCCGCCGATTGCGGCCGGTCGCCCGCTGAAATGCCTGAAAAGGCTGAAATTGAGGCTTTGTGGCGCGTGATATTATGACACAGGGTGCTCCGTTGGAGTGCCTGCACGCGATGAAAACGCTTACCATCCTGGGATCTACGGGTTCCATCGGGACCAACACTCTGGACGTCGTGCGGCGCAATCGCCACCTGTACCAGGTGTACGCGCTGGTGGCGGGCCACAATGACGCCTTGCTGGCCTCTCAGATTGCCGAATTCCGGCCCCAGGTGGCGGTGCTGGCGACTTCCTCGGATTTGGACCGTCTATCCGGCAGGCTCACCGGTCTGCAGCTTCCGCGCGCGGCGTGGCCGGAGTTGTCGTCCGGCGATGCGGCGCGGGTGCAGGTTTCGATCGCCGGCGCAGTGGATACAGTGATTTCGGCGATCGTGGGAGTGGCGGGTTTGGAGGCCACGTACCAGGCGGTGGTGCGCGGAAAGCGGGTCGGGTTGGCAAATAAGGAAGTGCTCGTTTCGGCCGGGCAGTTGGTAATGGACGCAGTGCGCCAATATGGCGCCGAACTGGTGCCGGTGGATAGCGAACACAACGGAGCGCACCAATGCCTCCGCGCGGGCAATCGCGGACAAGTCTCGCGCCTGATTCTGACCGCTTCGGGCGGTCCGTTCCGCAATACGCCCAAGGAAGCACTGGCCTTCGTCACTCCCGCCCAGGCGCTCAATCATCCCACCTGGCGGATGGGCAACCGCATCACCATCGACTGCGCCACTCTAATGAACAAGGGTTTCGAGGTGATCGAGGCCTGCTGGCTGTTCGGCTTCCAACCCTCCCAGGTAGATGTGGTGATTCACCCGCAGTCCACCGTCCACGCCATGATCGAGTATAGCGATGGCAGCGTACTTGCGCAGATATCAGCGACGGATATGCGCATGCCCATTCAGTATGCGCTGACCTATCCGGAACGGTCCGAGGCGCCGGTGCCGAAGATCGATTGGACGGAGGCTCGCAAATGGGAATTTCTGCCTCCCGATTTTGGCAAGTTTCCGCTGCTCCGGCTGGCTTACGAATGCCAGCGGGCCGGCGGAGCCGCCACGTGCGTGCTGAACGCGGCGGACGAAATTGCAGTCGAAGCTTTCCTGGAAGGACGCATGGCCTTCCCCTCGATTTACGAAGTCGTCTCGGAGACGCTGGCGCGCATGCCGGCGCGTTCGCCGCGGACGGTGGCGGAGATCCTGGAGATCGATGGGGAAGCTCGCAACCTGGCGCGCGAGATGGTAACCGCCCGCGCCGGCGCCGTTACGGCTTAAATTCATATGCTGGCTGGTTTTGAAAATATTTTGTGGTGGCTTGTCCTGATCGGAGTGATGATCAACATCCACGAGCTGGGACATTTTTGGGCTGCCCGCTACTTTGATGTGAAGGTGGAGGCCTTCAGCTTCGGTTTCGGCCTTCGCCTGTTCGGTTTTCGCCGGGGCGAGACCGACTATCGAGTCTCTCTGATTCCGTTTGGCGGCTATGTAAAAATGGCCGGCGAGCAGTTCGGTGACGGCGTCACTCCGGGAACCGCCGCGGCCCACAGCGATGACCCGCGGCACCTGCTCTCCAAGCCGCGGTGGCAGCGTCTCATTATCCTCTTCGCCGGTCCTTTCATGAACATCGTGCTGGCGGTGGCCGTCCTCACCGGGCTGTACATGGTGAAGTACCAGAAGGTCTCGGACGCCGATATGGAAGCCGTGATCGGCCACGTGATGCCGGATTCCCCGGCCGCCAAGGCCGGCATCACGGATGGCGACCGCATCGTCAAGATGGACGGCAAAGTCAACCCCACCTGGGAAGACGTCGGGCTGAAGGAGATGGAAAGCGCCTACCGGCCCATGCACCTCACCATCCTGCGCAACGGCAAGACCTTCAATACCACGGTCACCCCCATCCTTAGCGATCGTACGGGGGTCGGTTTTGCGGGCTGGGATGAACGCGGCCAGATCCAGTTGAGCGATGTGGAACACGGCATGCCGGCCGACCAGGCGGGTCTCAAGCGCGGCGACCTGATCATTTCTCTCAACGGCCAGCCCATCCACTCGCAGATCAAGTTTCAGGAGATGACCAAGAACAGCGGCGGCCAGCCCATCCGCATCCAGTACAAGCGCAATGGCGTTACCAATGAAGTGACGGTGCGCCCGGTGTACGCCAAGATCGACGGGCCGGCCCGCTGGATGATCGGCGTAGTGCCGCAGCAGAAGCTGGATTTCATCACCACGCGGCTTTCCTTCCCCGATGCCCTCGGTGCGTCGGTGCGCGAGAACGCCAAAGGCGCCATGATGATGGGCGAGGTGCTGAAGGGCCTGGTGGAGCGGCGCATGTCCACCAAGAACCTGGCCGGCCCCATCGGCATCGCGGTTGAGACCGGCGATGCCGCGCGCCAGGGTCCCTCGGTCTTCCTTATGTGGATGGGGGTGGTGAGCCTGCAACTGGCTATCGTCAACCTGCTGCCGATCCCGATCCTGGATGGCGGCGGCATCCTAATGTTGTTGATCGAGATGGTGATGCAGCGCGACCTCAGCCTGAACGTCAAAGAAGCGGTGTTCAAGGTCGGATTTGTGTGCATCATGTTAATTCTGGTGTTCACGATTTACAACGACATTTCCAGGATTCTGCCGGCGGGGTAGGCGTCTTCCGCAGCCTCCGATTCTCCGCGGTGAATGGGCCCGCCCCGGACGTTTCCCCGAATCCTCCCTCCGCGCGCGATCATCTGGTAAGCTGATCCTGGTAATGCACTGTTCCTGCGTCCGGCATACCGAGCTTCCGCATACTTCTGCCCTGTTTGCAGACGTCCTCTATCATCCCGACCGCACATCCGACTTTTACCAGCATCCCCTCCGCGACCTGGACGATTTCCGCGAAGCGGCTGCGGCAATCCGCTTTACCCCCGAGCAGCGCGGCGCCCTGGTCGCGGCTCTACGGGAGCGCAATCCGGAGGGCGAGGCGCTTCGGAAACTGGCGCAACCGGATACCGTGGCCGTGGTGACGGGGCAACAGGTGGGGCTGTTTTCCGGGCCTTCTTACACCCTTTATAAGGTTCTGCATGCCATCAAGCTGGCCGAGTGGCTGACGGAGCAGGGCCTGCCTGCCGTTCCGATGTTCTGGCTGGCTACCGAGGACCACGATTTCGCCGAGGTCAATCACGCCTGGGTATTCGACCGCCGCCACACTCCCATCAAGCTGGAAATGCGGCGCACGGCCAGCGCCCAACCGGTGGGCGGGGTAGCACTGGCCAATCCGCCGTTGCGCGAGTTTCGGGCCGCGTTGCACGGCCTGCCGTTCGGCGAGGAAGTAGCCGACCTGGTGGAGGAGACCTATCGCGCCGGCAACACCATGGGGCAGGCCTTTTCGGAACTGCTGCGGCGCATCCTGGCGCGCTTCGACGTGCCGCAGGTGGACCCCATGCTGCCGGTCTTCCGCGAACTGGCCGCGCCCGCTCTGGCCGCCGCGGTGGAGCGGGGCGCCGAACTCACCACGCGGGTACTGGAGCGCAACAAACAACTGGCCGCCGCCGGCTATCACGCCCAGGTTCATGTGGAGGAGCAGACTTCCTTCTTCTTCCTGCTGGAGAACGGCAAGCGCCTGGCGCTGCGGCGGCATGGCGACGAGTACATTCTCAACGGGCGGCGTTTTTCGCTAGCCGAGCTGGCCGCGCGCGCCGCGTCGCTTTCGCCAAACGCCTTGCTGCGGCCGGTGGTGCAGGATTCCATGCTGCCCACGGTGGCTTATATCGGCGGGCCGGCCGAGGTGGCTTACCTGGCGCAATCCGCGGTGCTCTACGACGCGATTTTGGGCCGCATGCCGCTGGCCATTCCGCGCACCGGCTTCACCCTCCTCGACACCCACAGTGAGAAGCTCCTGCACCGCTATGGCCTCTCTCTGGCGGATTTCTTCCACGGCGAGGACGCTCTGCGGGAGCGGGTGGCCGCGCGGCTGGCGCCGCCGGCGCTGACCACGGCCATGGGCGAAGCGGCCAGCGCGGTGGATGGCGCCATCGACCGGCTGCGCCGCGAGCTGGCCAGCTTCGATCCGACCCTCGCCGTGGCGCTGGAGCGCAGCGCCCGCAAGATGCGCTATCAGCTCGATAAAGTGGAGCGCAAAGCCGGGCGCGAAGCTTTGCGCCGGGATGCCCGCGCGGCTCAGGATGCGGCCTCGCTGTGCGGTCTGCTGTATCCCGAACGGCACCTTCAGGAGCGCCTCTATTCCATCCTGCCCTTCCTGGCCAAACACGGGTTCGACCTGGTGGACCATGTCTACGAAGCCATCCAACTGGATTGCGTGGACCACCGGCTGATGGTGCTCTGAGCGTGACGGCGCGGGCGGCATGGCGGCTGGCGGCGGCCACCGGCCTATGATGGGATAAGCCATGCCGGCCAACAACCATTCGAACCCCGAACAGATCCGCGTGGAAGAAATGCGCGGGCGGCGCGCCCACTGGAACCGCTGGGGTCCGTTTCTGGCGGAGCGCGCGTGGGCCACGGTGCGCGAGGACTACAGCGCCGATGGCGACGCCTGGCGCTATTTCCACTTCGAACACGCGCACCTGCGCACTTACCGGTGGAATGAAGACGGGCTGGCCGGCATTTGCGATCGCCACCAGCGGATCTGCCTGGCTCTGGCACTGTGGAATGGCCGCGACGCGATTCTGAAAGAGCGTCTCTTCGGGTTGACCGGCAAACAGGGCAACCATGGGGAAGACGTCAAGGAATATTATTTCTATCTCGACAACACACCCACGCACTCCTACATGAAGTGCCTGTATAAGTATCCGCAGGCCGCGTTTCCCTACGCGCGACTGCTGGAGGAGAACCAGCGGCGCAGCCGCTCCGACCCCGAATTCGAGCTGCTCGACACCGGCGTCTTCGCCGAAAACCGCTACTTCGATGTCTTCGTGGAATACGCCAAAGCGTCCCCCGACCAGGTTCTGATGCGCATTGAGGCATTCAATCGCGGGCCGGAAACCGCCACCCTGCACGTGCTGCCCACCCTGTGGCTGCGCAACCGCTGGCGGTGGGGTTACACCCACGAGCGGGGTGAGTTGCGCGCGATTTCGCCCGGCGCGATTGCCATCGATGAACCTTACTACGGCCACCGGTGGCTGCTGGCGGAAGGCGCGCCGGAACTGCTCTTCACGGAAAACGAAAGCAACGCCATGGCGCTGTGGAACATACCCAATCGCGAGCCGTTCGTGAAAGACGGCATCGGCCAGTGCGTGGTCCAGGGCAAGCGCGAGGCGGTCAATCCGCAGCTTTCGGGTAGCAAGGCGGCGGCGCATTATGTGTGGCGGATTGAACCGGGCCAGTCCGCTATCGCGCGGCTGCGGTTTACCGATGCGCAACCTTCCGGTCCATTGGAAGAAGCCTTCGGCGTGCCCTTCGACCAGATCTTCGCCGACCGCATTCGCGAGGCGGAAGCTTTCTACGCCACGGTGATACCGCGCGATCTGCGCGAGGATGGCGGCGCCGTCATGCGCCAGGCCTTCGCAGGCATGCTTTGGTCCAAGCAGTATTACCACTACGTGGTGCGCGACTGGCTCAGCGGCGACCCCAATTTCCCGCCGCCGCCCCCCGAGCGCAAGCAGGGCCGCAACCACGAGTGGATCCAACTGTACAACTCCGACGTGATCTCCATGCCGGACAAGTGGGAGTACCCGTGGTATGCCGCCTGGGACCTGGCCTTCCACTGCCTGCCGCTGGCGCTGATCGATTCCGAATACGCCAAGATGCAGCTTGTGCTGATGCTGCGCGAGTGGTATTTACATCCCAACGGCCAGTTACCGGCGTACGAGTGGAACCTGGGCGACGTCAACCCGCCGGTGCACGCCTGGGCCGCCTGGCGCGTCTACAAGATCGACCAGAAGCGGCACGGCAAGGCCGACCGCGCTTTCCTGGAGCGCGTGTTTCATAAACTGCTGCTCAATTTCACCTGGTGGGTGAACCGCAAGGACGCGCAGGGCAAGAACATTTTTCAGGGCGGCTTCCTGGGCCTGGACAACATCGGCGTATTTAACCGCAGTGCGCCGCTCGCCAGCGGTGAGTTTATCGAGCAGGCCGATGGCACCGGCTGGATGGCTATGTACAGCCTGAACCTGATGGCCATCGCCCTGGAACTGGCGCGCGCGGACCCGGCTTATGAAGACGTGGCCAGCAAGTTCTGGGAACACTTCCTGTACATCGCCAACGCCATTAACCACCTGGGGGAGGATGGCGATGGCACGGGGATGTGGGACGCCGCGGACGGTTTCTACTACGACGTTCTGCATATGCCCAACGGCACTCACGTGCCGCTCAAGGTACGGTCGATTGTGGGGCTGATTCCGCTGTTCGCCGTGGAGACCCTGGAGCCGCGCCTGATGGACCGGATGACCGGCTTCAAAACCCGCATGCAATGGTTCATCGACAACCGCCACGACCTGACCCACAATGTGGCGTCGATGGTGGTGCCCGGCAAAGGCGAGCGGCGGCTGCTCTCGCTGGTGGACCCCGACCAGCTTCGTCTGATCCTGCGGCGCATGTTGGACGAAGAGGAATTTCTTTCGCCCTACGGCATTCGCAGCCTGTCGCGGGCGCACCGCGGCCACCCTTACGTCTTCACCGGCGATGGCACGGAGCACAGCGTAGGCTACGAGCCCGGCGAATCGCAGACCGGACTCTTCGGAGGCAATTCCAATTGGCGCGGTCCGGTGTGGTTTCCGTTGAACTATCTGCTGATCGAATCGCTGCAGCGCTTCCACCACTACCTGGGCGACGAGTATAAGGTGGAGTGCCCCGTGGGTTCCGGCCACTGGATGAACCTATGGGAAGTGGCGGCCGAGATTTCGCGCCGCCTGGCGCGCATTTTCCTGAGGGACGAAAACGGCCAACGCGCGGTCTATGACGGCGAAAGCATTTTCCAGAGCGACCCGCATTGGCGCGACCTGGTGCTCTTCTACGAGTACTTTAACGGCGACACCGGCGCGGGCCTGGGCGCCAGCCACCAAACCGGCTGGACGGGCCTGGTGGCGAAGTTATTGCAACAGAGCGGGACGTAAGCGGGCTTGCGGAATGCGGCCGCTGGAACGGTCGAAGGCTAACCTAAGACGGTGGAGATGAGAAGCGTTTGCGGTTTCGTGTTCGGCCAGATGCTCCACGCGCCCGTAGGCGCCGTTCTGCGGCTGAGGTCAGCACCCGGTATTCAGGGACGGCGGCGCGGGCGTAGAGGGCGGCTTTAGTGGTGAGGTCGACGCTCCGCCGAGTACCGTCCCTCGTGCGGCAGCTCCTGCCGGTCGTTACGGGTCGACCTACTCCGTGACCGGGAATCCCATCTCGCATCCACCAGTCCGACGGAATGCGCTGAGCAATTTTGACCACTTTCTTCTCCCGGCGGCCGCTCTTATGAACTACTTTTTTTCGTGCCCAGCGCGTGCGCGGTGATAAGATGACTCTACCGACATTCAATCCGTCTGGGACGAATCTGCGTCATTGATCCGACGCTTGCGGGCGATTTGCCGGAGAAAGGGACTGCGAGCATTCGCTGGGACCGGCAATCCAATGAAGATCCTCCTTTACAATCCCGACAACGGGATCACGCAGAATTTCATGCCTCACCTGTGGATGTTCCTGCTGCAGGCGCTGACTCCGCCGGGCCACCAGGTGATTCTGATCGACGGCAACACCCAACCCATGAGCGACGCGGAGCTGGTTCGTTTCGCGCTTAGCCAGCGGATCGGGCTGGTGGGCATCGGCGCCATGACGCGCATGATCGCCAAAGCTTACCGGGTGGCGGATGCCCTCCGCGCGGCCGGCATTCCCGTGGTGATGGGTGGACCGCACGTCACCGAGGTTCCCGAGGAAGCTCTTGGGCGGAATGGCGGACCGCGTCATACGGACGCGCTGGCGCTGGGCGAAGCGGACCAGACCTGGCCGCGCATCGTGGAAGACGCCGCCGCGGGCAAGCTGAAGGAGGTTTACGCTCCCGTGGACGCGTTCGGCCAGGAGCGCAAGCCGACCTTACAGGATTACCCGGCGATTCCCTGGGAGACCCTGGACTTGCGGCAGTTCAACCGCGTACCGGGCTTCCTGCTCCCGGCGATGCGGCACTTGGGTCTCGCGTGGGAGACCTTCCATATCATTCCCATTGAATCCGGGCGCGGCTGTCCTTATGGGTGTGAGTTCTGCACCGTGACCGGTTTTTTCGGCGACTCGATCCGCTTCCGGACCAACGCCAGCATCGTCGAGGAGATGCTGCGGATCAAAGAGCGCACCCGCCACAGCCGCGGCAAGGCGGCCGTCTTCTTCGTCGACGATAATTTCGCCATCAACGTGAAGCGCACCAAGTCGCTGCTGCGCGACATCATTGCGGCCGGAGCGCAGCTTTCGTGGGTGGCGCAAATCAGCGCCAACCTGCTGCGCGACGAAGAGCTGCTCGATTTGATTCCAGCTTCGGGCGGCAAATGGATCTTCATCGGCATGGAGTCCATCGACCCCGCCAATCTGGCCAGCGTCAACAAGAGCTTCAATAAGCCGGCGGATTACGCCCGCGTGCTGGAGGGTCTGGCGCGGCGCCACGTCTACGCCATTACGTCGTTCATCTTCGGGCTCGACAACGACACTCCCGGGGTGGGCGAGCGCACCCTGGCCGAGATCCGCAAATGGCCGCCGGGGCTGCCGGTCTTCGGACAGATCACTCCCTTTCCGGCCACGCCTTTGTACGTCCGGCTGGAAAAAGAAGGCCGGCTGACCAGGCCGAAGCACTGGCTCGAATTCGCCCCGTTCCGGATGGCTCACACGCCCTTGAAGATTTCGATCCCCCAGGTGCAGGAAGAGGTTCAATACGCCTGGACGAACTCTTACAGCCCCGTCGCGTTCGAGCAAGCATTGGATTGGATCGACGACGAGCCGGCGGCCTACAAGATCAGCCACCTGGTAGCCCGCCTGTTCTTTCGCGGAATCTATTTCCCGCAGAAGGGCGTGGGGGCGTGGCTCAAGCTGGTGGCTAGCAACCGGGCAGCCATCTATCGCGTGGTCAAAGACTGCTTCACCCGCTGGCACGGCACCCTGGACCCGGCCGCCAGCCTGGACTTCAACGGCGCACCGGCGCCTTCCCTGGTCGAGCCTGCCGAGCAGGCGGCCGGCGGGGACTGAGGCCGGGCGCCGGGGGTTTCCGAATCGGCGATTCCCATCCCGCCAATTCCAGGGCAACTTGTGCCGCCGCCTCACGCAGCCGGTCGCTGAATCCACTGTCGTTGAGTGATCGCGCTACCACCATGCCGCCGATGCAGAGAGCCGCTATCGCCATGGCGGTCTCTTCCGATGCCTTTGCGTTCCCGATGTCGCGGGCAAGCATGGCTACCATCGCCTTGAACACGCTTTCGAAGGTTGCCTTGACCCTCTCATCGCAGCGCGCCACTTCATTTGGCAGCGCCACCATGGGACAGGAATTCTCCACGTCGTCGAAGTGCTGGCGGGAGAGGTACGCGCGCACGATCTGCGGGCCGGCCGGGCCGGAGGCAAGGTCGAGGTGCACGCCCTTCCAGCGGTTCTTCCAGTTCGGATCGGTGAAGAAGCAGCCCAGCACTTCGGTGTAGAGGTCGCTCTTGCTGTGAAAGTACTGATAAAATCCGCCATGGGTCATGCCGGCGTCGGCCATGATGGAATCGATTGAGACGGCTTCGAATCCGTGGCGATTGAACAGCCGGCGGGCGCTCTCCACAATCCGTTTGCGGACCTGCTCACGATGTCCTTTGGGATACGGCATGTCTGGACCTCCTCAAAAGATGACCTTGATCATATTTTGTGCGCATGGTTCAATGCAACCTATGGATAATCGAACGCACCCGGGGATGACCTTCGCAGGCGCCACGCGCCGGCGGGTGATGGTGGCTGCCGCCATCTCGGGTGGCGTCGGCATGATCGCAAAAGGCGCATGGGCTGCCGCCGGCGAGGGAGTCTCTCATACCGCGGAAGCCATCCACCAGGAGCCGGTCTTTCCGGCGACCCCCGCGCGCGTCTACGAAGCACTCGTCGATGCCAAACAGTTCGACAAGGTCGTACAGCTCAGTGGGGCCCTCCAATCGATGTCATTAGGCAGCCAGCCCACCGCAATCAGCCCGCAAGCCGGTGGCATGTTCACCCTGTTCGGGGGCCACATCATCGGCCGGCATATCGAGCTCACGCCCAATCGCAGAATCGTTCAGGCGTGGCGGGTGGTTGATTGGAATCCGGGCGTCTACTCGATTGCGAAATTCGAGCTCAGCGCGCAGGGATCTTCCACCCGGATCGTTTTCGATCACACGGGCTTCCCGTCAGGCGATGGCGAACATCTGGCCGCCGGATGGACCGCCCACTATTGGGAACCCCTGGGCAAATACCTGGGCATGTGAAGATCGCCCATGCCGCTATTCGGCGCGCAGCACTTTGCCGGGATCGATGCGCACCGCGTGGAGCAGGGCCGGCAGGGCGGCCAGCAACGCCGCCGCCAGCAGGGCCAGCGCAGGCACCGCGAGCGCTTCCACGTCAGTAGCCTTCACCTGAAACAGGATGCTTTCGAGGTACCGCGCCGAAGCCATGCCCAGCGCAAGACCGGCAGCGGCGCCGGCCGTCAGCATTGCCAGGACCTCCAGCGCGATTCGGCGGGCAATGTCGCCGGCTTGCGCCCCGAGGGCCATGCGAATACCGATCTCGCGTCTTCTCAAAAAGACCGAGTAGTCCAGCACTCCGTACATCCCCAGGCCCGCCAGCAATAGCGCCACCGCCGCGAAGAACAGCGCCAGCATCGCCAGCAAACGCTCCCGCAGGGTGTGCATCCGGATCAGTTCCTTCTGGGTGCGGATATTGCTGACGTAAAAGTCCGGCCGGGCGCGCGACACTTCGCGTCGCAAGATGGAGGTAAGCGCCAAGGGGTTCGGGGCGGAGGTGCGCACGATGAACGTATTCATCCTGAGCACCCGGTACCAATCCGCGCCATCGGCCCAGCGGAACACATTGTACGCCACCGGCACGAACGGCTGGCGCATGTCGAAATAGCGGGCATCGCCCACCAGCCCGACGATCTCAAAGCGCGCCCCTTGCGCACCAGCCTCAAAGGTCTTTCCGACCGGGTTGCGGCCGTCGAAATATTGCCTGGCGAAAGCCTGGTTGACCATCGCCACGCCCGCTCTGGACGGGGTCATGTAGAGGTCGCCGGCGCGGAAATCGCGCCCGGCCAGCAGCGGGATGCGCATGGTGTCCAGCCATCCGGGCGAGACGCTCAGAAACGCAGTCGAAACGTCCCGCGCGGCGGGAGCGCCATCGGCCGAAACACCCATGTACCGATAGCCCCATCCATCCATCAGGCCCCACTCTGCCAGGGCCACCTTTTCCACCCCCGCGACGGTGCGAAGATGCGCGGCCACTTCTTCCCAGGCGGCCGCCGGGGCGCCCTGCGAGACGGCATCCACCACCAGCAGCCGTTCGGCCGAGAAACCAGTCGGCTGATTCGACAGCCGGTCAAAGGTGGTGACGAGCAGGCCACCGATAAACAGCACCAGAAAACAGAACACCACCTGCGCGGTAATCAGGACGCGCATCAGGCGCCGGCGCGCGTGGGGATCTTCTCCGCCTCGGAGGGCCCCGGCCGGTTTGGCCGCCGACGCGCGCAGGGCAGGCGCCAGCCCGAATAGCAGCGTCACCCCGAGCGCCAGCGCCAGGCCGAAGGCCAGCACCCGCCAATCCGCCGGCAGCAACAGCCGCGCCGGATTATCGGGCGGATTGATCCGGCCGACCACCAAGGGCGCGGACCACGAGGCGAACAGCGCGCCGATGGCCGTGGCACAGAACGCCAGCATGGCGCTTTCCACCAGCACCAGTTGCACCAGGCGCCCGCGGCTCGCGCCGATGGCCACGCGCACTGCCATCTCGCGCGCTCGCGCCGCAGCCTGGGCGCTGAGCAGGTTGGCTACGTTGGCGCATGCGATCAGCAGGACTAACCCGACCAGCGCGACCAGCGCCCAAAGCGGCAGACGGTAGTCCTTCTGCATTCCGGAAATCCCTGCCGCGGCCGGCTCCATCAGAAGCGTATGGTATGAAGTTGTCCAGCGGTTCAGCCCGGACGAGTTCCGGCCGGCGGAACTGGCGTCCTCTTCCTGAATGTGCCGGTACGCCGCGCGGAGATGGGCGCGAACCGGCTCCGGCCCGACGCCCGGAGCCAGGCGCACGAACGTCCGCAGAAACGCAGCCACCGGCAGGTTGACGTACCCGTTCATGGTTACCGGAAGGAAAATGTCGGTGATGGTGCCCGGCTCAGTCCCGGTAAAATTCGGCGGAGCGACGCCGATGATTTGGTAGACATCGTTGGGCGATGCGGTTCCCTGGTTGTCGCCCAGGCGAAAGGTTCGCCCGATGGCCTTGGGGTCCCGCCCGAAACGCCGCGACCAGTAATCGTAAGAGAGCACGGCCACGGGATGCGCGCCCGGTTCGCGGTCGTCCCGTTCGCTGAACAGGCGCCCGGCGGCTGGCGCGAGGCCGAACGATTGGAACATCCACCCGGAGACGTATTGCAGATGCGCCTTTTCCATCTCGCGGTCCGACCGGTAGGTGAGGTTGGCGCGGCTTCCGAACGAGGCGGCGATCAGTTCCGCCTGCCCCTGCACCGCGGCGCGCAACTCGCGGTACAGCCGGTATTCCCATCCATCGTAGGCGGTCAGGGTGCCGCGCACCGCGAAGCTCTGGCGGGAGAGGGCGTACAGGCGCTCGGGCTGCGAGACCGGCAAAGGCCGCAGCAGCAGGGCATCGATGATCCGAAAGGCCGAAGTGCAGGCGCCAATGGCTAGCGCCAGAGAAAGGATGGCGGCGGCGGAAGTAACCTTTCGCTTGCTGAGCTGCCGCCATCCGAAGATGGCATCCGCCCGCAACCATCCGAGCCGCGCGGGGAGCCGGATATCGGGACCCGATTCAGCTTGTGGCATACAAATCGCCGCTGCTTCGCCGACCGTGAGGCCCGAGCCGCCGTGGCGGAACTCCCTCCGGCAACGGCGGCCTCCACTGCTGCCCGCAGCATTTCCGCACCGCGATGTTTCCACCAGGCCGGCGCGGGAGCCGGCCGTCAGCCGCCGCCGTGCACGGTTTGCGCGCCGCGATGTTCGAACTCGGCCGGCACGAGATACCGGACGACTGTTGGATTTCGCTACACCGCCGGTTCGTGCATGCGCGCCTTGGTCCTTCCGGTTGGCAGTTCATTGCGTCTGGCACACCGATCATAGCACCGCGGGTGCGGCGCTCCCGCGGCTCTTCGAGGGTGCCCGAAGCCCTCCGGGCCGAACCTCCGCCTTCATCGCATGGCTGTGCGTACGTTATCCAAGGCGAGTACTAAGAACCTGCCGAACTAAGGTCCCGCTGCCCCCTATCTACCTGATAATACGGGCCGTCTCGTAAGGGGAACGGGTAAACTCCGAGTAGTCCTGCACGAACTGGACTTCCTATCTGATCTCCTTACCCGCGGTACTTTTCAAAAACTTTTGAGGACCTCATACTCGAAATTGATGCAGGGAAGATCAGAGGAAAAAGAACCGAAACTATGAATAAGCTCGCCTTAGGAACGCTGTGCCTGGCCCTGTCTGCGGCCGCCGCCCATGCCGGCAACATCAGCGTTGACCTATTTTTAGATGGCAACTTTGCGACACCGGATTATGCCTTTTACAGCTACACGGATACTTCGGGTCAGGCGCAGGATGATATTCCCGTCGCCCCTTACATCACTTACTTGAATGGCTCTGGCTATGACAATACGCTGGCCTTCACGTTCTGCTACGACTTCAACAGCCCCACCGATGTGGGAACGACTTATCCCGGCACCCTCGAGACCCCAACCGACACCGCCACCCTGGAAGCCACCTATCTGGTCAACCAGTTGATCACCCAAGGCGGGCTGAATGCGCCTCTGGCGACGCGGGGAGCCATCTCATTAGCGGTTTGGGAGATCATGAACCCCTCTTCCACCACCAGCACGACCGACTTTCCGACTGACCCGGCGGCGCTACCATACGAGGCCGCAGCCGTCACGGCCGTGGCCGACGGCGCCTGGACGGCCGCGGATTCCGC
>DATJRE010000111.1:0-6707 GCA_035505095.1 Bryobacteraceae bacterium
GGCCCGGATCTGCTCCAGGCTGGTTGCTTGAGAGTCGTCCATGTTGATGAGCAATCCCCAGCATCCCGTGTTCTCCCTTCAGGCTCATCTTGCATGAGAATCCAATCCCCAGTTCAGGCTCATCTTGCATGAGACAAGAGTATCACAGCACCTGGGAAAGCGGTAACATTATGCTGGAGAAACACTATAGCAGCGGGATCACTTTTAACACCAGCTTCAACCTTTCGAAATGCCTGACCAATGCCGATAACCTGGCATATTACGATCGGGCCGGAAAGGCCCGCTGCTCCTATGATCAGCGGGAAGCCTTCGGATTGTTGGTGACTTACGCCCTGCCTGTCGGCAGAGGTCAACGCTGGCTCGATCGGGGTGGAGTCGTCAACTCCATTCTGGGCGGGTGGACGGTGAACATGACCGAAAACACGCTTTCGGGCATACCGCTCTCGGTCAGTTACAGTGGAAGCCCTTACAAGTACTTGACCACCGCCACGGTCAATGCTGTAGGGCCGCTCAGTCAGGCGAACGTCCCAAACTGGACCATCGGCCAACGTTTTCCGACTGCGGCGCAGAACCCTTACTTCAACATGAACGAGTTCGCGTATCCTGCCGCGTTTACGACCGGTTCGCTGGGCGCCAACGTTTTGCAGGCCCCGGCGATTCTATGGAACCAATGTTTCGCCAGCAAGAGCTGGTCCCTGGAGCGCTGGAAGTTCCAGCACCTTAAGGTCACTGCCCGCGTGGACGGCCACAATCTGCCATGGAAACGGCCCAACCTGGCCGCGCCCAATACGAACTACAACACGAGCAGCCCCGGCACATGGGCCCGGTTCACCGGCACACTCGGGGATTTCTCAAACTTCGGCAGTGCGGAAGCCAACGTTCAGGGCTCGCTGCGTGTCGAGTTCTGATACCATCCCAAACGTAGGCTAAGGAAAGGTATCGCTTATGAGCGCTTCTGATAATTTGGACAACCGCAAGAATGATTCGGCGGCCGCCAGCCGAAGAGAATTCTCGAAGATGGCCCTGGGAGGCGCGGCATTGCTCGCGTCGGCCTCTAAAGCATCCGCCACCCTTCGTCCCATCCCACCGGGGATCAAGATCGGCACCAGCGCCGGCCAGCCGACCGAGGACAACCTGATCTACCTCAAGCAGCTCGGAGTGACGTGGGTGAGCCTTGCGGCGACACCTGAAACGGCCACGGCCGAAGGCTTCATCAAGATGCGGGAGCAGTGGGAAGCCGGCGGCTTCCACGTCTACAACATCGGCAGTGGAGTCGGGCCAAGCGGCAGTCTGCACAACATGCCGGAGGTGACACTCAATCTCCCGGGGCGCGACCAGAAAATCGCAGAATACCTGAACTACCTGCGCTATCTGGGCAAGGCCGGCATCCCTTACTCCACCTACGCCCATATGGGAAACGGTATCTGGCGCAGCGGGCGGGCTACCCTGCCCCGTGGCTATACCGGGGCCGACTGCGATTTGTCCAGCCCTAATTTGCGGGGAAGGTGGGCCGGAAAGACTTACGCGGAGCCGCTTTCCCACGGCCGGGTGTTCTCCAAAGAGGAGATCTGGGATAACTATACCTACTTCATCAAGAAGGTGGTCCCGGTGGCTGAGGAGGCGGGCGTGCGAATCGGCATCCATCCGGACGACCCGCCGCAACCGGTGCTCGCCGGCGTCCCGCGCTGCATCTTCTCCAACTTCGAGGGCTATAAGAGGGCCATCGAGATCGCCGACAGTCCCAACGTGGGAGTGTGCCTGTGCTGCGGCTCCTGGCTGGAGGGTGGCACGATGACCGGCGCCGATCCCATACAGATGATTAAACATTTCGGCGGCATGAAAAAGCTCTTCAAGATTCACTTCCGCAACGTTAGCGCGCCACTGCCGCATTTCACCGAGACCCTGATCGACGACGGCTACTTCGACATGAGCAAGGTGATGCAAGCCCTGGTGGACATCGATTTCAACGGCATCGTGATCCCCGATCATATACCGGCGCTGGGAATCATACCGGGCGCCGATAACGGCCCGGGCGGCGGTGGAGCCGGCCGGGGAACACCGGGGCAGTTCCACCCGAATGTCGGCCTCGCCTATCTGATCGCCTGCATGAACTCGATGCTCAAAGCGGCGCAGAATCATAAGAGCAGAGGATAAGGATCGTTTAACGGCACGAACGCGGGGAGACCGCTGGAGCCGCCACGAGCACGCAGGCCGGGATCGTCCGCAATCCGTTGGACTACCGTGGCGGCGCGGATTGTGAGCGCTTCCCACCGCTGCGCCGCTGCTTTGGACCGGCGGCATCTCGACAGCAACAGACCGCTCGAGCAACCCGGCCGTGAGGCGCGAGAATACGACCTTGGCGGCGCACCCGGCGACGGCCCAGCAAGGATCCTGACGGTGGCGCGGCCAGGGGCAGAAGGTGTCGGCGGCCCAAGCGGATCTTAGTGCGGCTGCAGGTTCAAGGTGAAGTTCACGTCGATGACGGTCTGCACTTCGACGGGCTGACCATCGACGAATGTGGGTTTGTAGCGCCACTGTTTTACGGCATCGACGGCGGCCTGGACCAGAAAAGGGTGGCCCCGGGCGACGGTGAGACTCTGCACTGTGCCGTCCCGCGCAATAATCGCGTTCAACTCGACCACGCCTTCCACGCGCGCCTGGATGGCCAGAGGCGGATAGACCGGCCGGGGCTCGGAGAGGATCAGGGCCTGTTGCGCCACGCCGTCCACTCTGATGCGCCGGACGGGAACGGGATTCTCCGGCTTCTTGACGGATGGCTGATTTGCCGAGAGCGCGGAACCGGCGACGCCACCCGGAACGCCAGGGGGGGTGGCGGCGCCGCTGGAACGCGGCGGCGCATTCTTCCTGGGAGCGGCGGTATCCAGTTGCGGCTGGCTGATCTGTATGGGCGGCGGGCTGGGCTTGGCATGCGGCATCAGGAGCCAAAAGAGAATTCCGAGGAAAGCGAGGCCTCCGCCTGCGGTCAACAGCGCCCATGGCGGTAGCGCGATTCCGCGTCGGGCGGGCGGCGGAACGGCCGGAGGAACTTCCGCCTTGGGACGACCGGCACTAGGGGGATTGACGCCGGAAGCGGCTTGGGTCTGGCGTTGTCGGAGACTTTCCCATACCCGCCGCTGGGCATCCATCAATCGCGGGTCGGGTCCGAGATCGCGGAGGCCGCTATCGAGCAGGCGGGCGGCTTCGTCCAAGCGGGCGGCCATCGCCAGCGACTGGACCTGGGCGAGCAGGCTCTGGGTGGCCTGCTCGCGCGGGTCGAGGGCCGGAGGGGGAATCGACGGCGCGCGCACCTGCGATTCCAGGCGCGAGAGAAGCTGGCGAAGCGGCGGGTCGTCGCCGAAAGTGGCGATGGCTTGGCGGAGTAGGGCCGCGGCGGCGCTGACCTGGCCCTGTTGCAGAAGGTTCTCCGCGTCACGCCAGGCTGCGGTCCGGTGGAGCAGGCTCAGTAAGAGGGGTGGGTTACCCCAGGCCTGCATGGCCCGCTCCAGCAGCGTGGTGGCGTCATTCAGCTTGCCGGTCTGGCACAAGCGTTCGGTCTCTTCGACCACCCGGGAGATGGCCCGGTTGCGTTCCTCGGCGGCTTTCCCCGCGATGGCCGTCTGCAGCAGGCGCACCAATTCGGCATCCTCGCCGATTTCCGCAATACCGGCTTCGAGCACGCGGATGGCGTTTTCGAAATCGAGCTGTTGCAGGAAGCGTCCGGCTTCCGATTTCAGCAGGGCGACGCGGCCGTCGCGGCGCTGCACCGCGAGACGCTCAGCGGCATGGCGGCGAAGGGTTTGCAGATCCAGGTTTTCGCCAAATTCGGAGGGCAGCGAATCGATCTTGGCGAGGGCTTGCTCGAAGCCTTCGTTGCGCAGAAGAGCGCGGACTTCGGCGACGGCTTCGGCGAGGCGCCGGGCGCGGTCCTCTTGAGCCTTCTGCTCTTCAGCGCGGGCGCGCAGGCCGGAGATTTCGGCGGACGGAGGATTGCGGCGCTCGATTTCCAGGAGAAGCGATCGGGCGGCCTCGGTCTCGCCGATCACCAGCAGGCCCTCGGCCCGAGAGAGGTCTTCGTGAAGGCGGCGCTGGGTTTCGCGGGAATCCAGGAGGCTGCGGATTTCCTGAAAGAGGTCGCGTCCGGCGGCGTTTCCGGGGTCGGCGGAGAGCGCGCCGGAAACGGCTCGGAAGGCTTCCGTGAGGTCCTGGTTTTTCAGATTCTCGCGGGCTGTGTCGAGCAGGTGCTGGCAGCGGCGACCCTGCTCGATTTGGGCAGTGGCGATGTCCAGGCGGGATTTGAGTTGGGGATCGGTGAGGCCGAGCTGACGGACGGAGTCGAGAGTGGCGGCGGCCTCGTCATACTGGCGTTCCAGCAGGCTTTTCTCGGCCCTGTCCAGGAGCTGGAGGGCGCGCGTGCCGAGATCGCGGCGGCGGAGGGCGTCTTCGATCTCCGCTCGCAGCCGGCGGGCGTCAGCGTGGACAGGGTCCAGATCGAGAACCTTGCGCACGGCCGACTTGGCCGCATCCAACTGGCCGGCAGCGACGAACTGGCCGGCTTCGGAATACAACCGGCCAGCTTGATCGCGGCGCAGATCCGAGAGAATGGCCCGCGTGTCGGCCAAAACATCGGAGAGGCTGCTGTAGCGGGCTTCGCGAGAGCGGGCGAGGGCGCCGCGGAGAATGCGGTCCAGGGGTCTGGGGCATTCGGGCGCCATAGAAGAGACCTCCGGGAGATCGGTGTTGGTGATCTTATAGATGGTGACTGCGGGATCGGAGGACGCGAAGGGGTTGTGGCCGGTGAGCAGCTCATAAAACGTGACGCCGTACGCGAAGACGTCGGTTAAGGCGTCGCATGCGCCGCCGAACTGCTCGGGGGCCATGTAGGGCAGGCTGCCGACCACATAGCCGGCCTGGGTGAGGCGAGTGGAGGCTTGCGCCGCCATGCGGGCGATTCCGAAATCCATGATCTTCACGGAGCCGTCGCTGAGCCGCATGATATTGGCCGGCTTTACGTCGCGGTGAATGACGCCGCGGGCGTGGGCGTGCTGCAGGCCCTCGGCCACCTCGGCCATGATTTCCACCTTTTCGAGGAGGGTGAGGGCGTTGCGGCCGATCAGGGTTTGCAGAGTGGTGCCGTCGAGGTACTCCATGACCAGGAAGGGGAGGCCGTTGTTTTCCCCGTAGTCGTGGACGGTGACGATGTTCTTGTGGTGGAGGTTGGCGACGGTTTTGGCTTCCACGCGGAAGCGTCGGACGGTATCGGGGTCGTCGGGGGTATTGAGGACCTTAATGGCGACCATGCGGTCGAAGGCCGGATCGAGGGCGCGATAGACATGGCCAAATCCGCCGCTGCCGATTTCCTGCGTAATTTCGTATTTCCCGATGCGCTGGGGCACCGGGGAGGGCTTGGCTTCCACGGGCCTCCTTTCCAGATGTATGAATTCTACGATGAGGGCGCGTTAGGTTCCAAACACGGGGTGGGGGCAGCTCGGCTCCGCAGCTCCAGCCGCACGGCATGCGCCGTCCCTGAGTGCGGCCACGCTGCGCCTTCCGGCTTCCTCCGGTTCATTCCGGACCGCATTCGGCGCGGCCGGCGGCGGATGTGCCCGGACCTCATCTTCGCGCGGAATGCCTGGATGCCGGCCCTGCATCCGGACAAGAACTACGATGTCAGGAGTTCGGAGGGTTCGGGATGGACGGCGTTAGAGGCTACCCTGGAACGTGCGCTGCGGAGGACCACGTCCCAAATCAGGCCGGTACAGAAGAAGTAGTTATAGCGGTGAGTCTGGTGATGGATCTGGTGCATGCGCTGGAGGCGGCCGAGGAGGCCAGGAAGGCGCGGCGCTTTGTGGAACAGAATGTGGAGGCGGTGATCGACCACCATGCAACTGTACATAGCGATGGCAAACGGAACACAGTGTTCCGAGCCGCGGAGCCAGCCGTATCCAGCCACGAAAAGCAAGCCGATGGGGGCGATGGCGATCAACGGGAAGCTGATGAAGAGCTCCCGGGGGTCTTCCTCGTGCTGCCAGTCGAAGGCGCCATGCTGGTCGTAGACGCGGTGATGTTCACGCTCGCCGTAGGCGTACGGCGTCTTCTTTCCGCGGCGCATTTCGATGTGCCACCAGCGGTGGCCAAGGTTGTGGGCAAGAGACCACAGGGCCCAGCCGCACACGGCATCTGAAAACACGGACAGCAGATTCACTACTCCTCCAATTCCGAGGGACGTGAACGTGAGGGGGAGAGGATTGTGGGTGAACTCGGGAACTTCCCCTATTGTACGTCACCGTAGTTGTCCCGGGAACTGGAGCGATATGGGTAGACGGTATGTTACATCACACGCCGGTTGGTAAGGTGCGGTTTCCTTGGGGGACGAGGCCCGGCGGCAGGTGCGGCAAGCTCCCAGGGCCGGCGAGACCCGGGCGCCTGCTGACGCGGCGTCGTCCGGCCAGCTCCGGAAGCGCCGCCTCCGGCCGCTGCCGCGTGCCAATCTGCAGCACGTCGCCCGTGCGGTTTTGCCTGGCCCCCGCCCCGCAGCCGCACTGGCCTCCGCCGTCCCGCGACCAACGAACGGCTCGCCCGGCCGCACGCGCGTCAAATCCTGTGAGGCAGTTCCTCCAACGGCATCCTCCAAGGTGTCTCAAATCGCGCCCATTTTCATCTCCTCCTGTCCCAAGCGAAGCGCCGCCATTGGCATTCACCAAGTTCCC
>DATJRE010000112.1:0-9485 GCA_035505095.1 Bryobacteraceae bacterium
GCCAGGTTGTGTTTGGGTATCTCCGGCGACCACGGATTCGACCCCACCGAAATCTTGGTCCGGTAGGATGACGGGCTGACGGAAACCGTGTAGGTGGAAGACGGAAACAGGTAATACGGGATGAACTTGTTGTACCCCTCAATGTCATAGCCCGCCAAGTCGAAGAACACCACCCCGTTATCCTGCCGCGACTGCTGGCGGATGATGTCGATGGAGGCCAGGTGGCGCTGGTAGAGCGGCTCATAGAGCGCCTGAATCTCCGGCTCGGCGATGATCTCGCTCAAATTGCGCCGCATCATCCATCCAATGATGCGCTGCACGATGTCGGAGCCTTTGGCCGCCTCGATCACCAGGGTCAGCTTCATCGCCGGCGCGCCCAGTTCCACCGCCGTTCTGGCATCCGGATATTGTGCGCCGTCGATCACAATCGACCAGTTCACCAGGTCCACCAGATCCGGCGCGGAGAAGCCAAAGTGGTCCCGCGCCACCACGCAAATGAAGGAGGTGCAGGACTTATAGCTGGGGTCGTAGAGCTTGCGGCCGCTGGTGTCGCGGCGGAAATGCTCGGCATCGGCGGGGTTCAGGAAGGCGCTCTGGTGGTGGTCGAACCACCAGGTGAGCCGCGGGTCGCTCGAATACTTGAAATCGACGATGGCGTTCTCGTCGCCATCGAACAGCGCCGGGTCGAACGTCTGGGCTGCCTTGTGGGCCATGCCCGTGTAGCGAAATACCGCATCCGGGTGGATCGCACCCGCGATAAAGCGGCTGAAGTAGGCAGCCGAGGCTGCCCCGTCAAAGCAATGGTCGTGGTACAACACGCGTTCCAGCATGCGAAAAGAGGAAAACCTATCAGATTGCCTGAACCTGATAGGAATTGCAACTATAACTCGGAATTAATTCCGGGAATTGCGGGAAAATGCGCCAGGCGGGCGCAATTGGCGTTCCGGCGGCCGGCGGAGAGAGGCTCCCCGGTCTCGTGCCGGTCCGCTCCGGCCGAACCCGGCAACACGATACTCAAGTTTCTTGGAGGTCCGGTAAGTACCGGGGAATGAGTGGCTGGGACGCAGGGATTCGAACCCCGATACGCAGATCCAGAGTCTGCAGTCTTACCGTTAGACGACGTCCCAGGGCTAGCCTGATTTTAACAGACGGTGTTGTCGGAATCCACTTGCGGCCGGCTTGGTTCGACCGCCCCGGCAGCCCGTCGCCCGCTTCCCGCCGCCCCGGCCCTAAAGCCCACGTAGTAAACTGAATACTCCACATGCGAAAGTGTCTGGGCCTGGGCGCCGTGCTCTGGCTGGCCCTCCCGGCCGGGTGGGCGGTCGATTGGAAGTCCCTCAAACCGCTCGGCTACGTCAGCGACTTTGCCGGCGTCGTGGATCCGGCCGGCAAAGCCCGTCTGGAAGCCTATGCGGCCGATCTCCAGCGGGCCACCGGCGCGCAGATCGCCCTGGTGACCATTCCCAGCCTGCAAGGCGAACCGGTGGACGACGTCGCCAAGGCCATCGCTCGTGCCTGGGGCGTCGGCCAGAAGGGCGCCAATCACCGCATCCTGCTGCTGCTGGCCATCCGTGACCGCCGCAGCCGGCTGGAAATCGGGTCCGGCCTGGAATCGCTATTGCCGCGGAGCCTGGCCGGCAGCGTGATGCAGCAAATGCGGCCGGCCCTGCGCGCCCGGCAGTACGGCGAAGCCCTGATGGCGGCCGCTGAAACCCTCGCCACGGCGGTGGCGCGCGCCCAACACGTCCGCTTCACCGACAGCTTGCCACGCCGCCTGCGGCCCACCTTCGCCAATTCCGTGCCTTGGCCCGCCGTCGCCGGCCTGCTCCTGGAACTTGCATTTCTCAGTTTCCTGGGAACCTACGCCTTGCGGCGCGCCGGGGGAGGCCGCTGCGCCTTCCGCCCCGCCCAAGCTTTCGCCCCTGGCCCGTCCCTGGTGCTGCCCACGGGTACCCAAAGCGGCGGCGGTTTCGGCAGCTTCGATTCCTGCGACAGTTTTGGCGGCTTTGGCGGCGGCGATTTCGGAGGCGGCGGCGCCTCCAGCGACTGGTGATTTCCCAATGCACGAAAAGGCGCTCACCCAACTCGTGGAGAAACTGCGCAAGGCCTACGGCGAGCGTGTCGTTTCCGTGGTGCTCTATGGTTCCGCCGCCACCGGAGACCACCACCCCCGGTTCTCGGACCTGAATGTGCTCTGCGTGTTGACCGAGATCACCCCGCGCGAACTGGCCGCCAGCGGCGAGGTTTTCCGCTGGTGGCGCGAATTGGGCAACCCTTCGCCGCTGCTGCTCACGGAGCGCGAGGTGGCCGCTTCCACCGATTGTTTCGCCATCGAATTCCACGACATCCAGGCTCACCACCGCCTGCTGGATGGCCGTGACCCGATCGGCACGCTGGCCCTGGACGATTCCTTCTACCGCGCCCAGGTGGAGCACGACCTGCGCGCCAAGCTCCTGCGGCTGCGCCAGAAGGCCGCCGGCGTGATGCACGATAGCGGCCTGCTGCGCGCGCTGTTGCTGGATTCGGTATCCAATTTCTGCGTCCTGTTCCGCCACGCGCTGGTGCTCCATGGCGCCGGCTCTCCGGCCCGCCACCGCGAAGCCGTCGCCCTGGGGCAGTCCCATTTCGGCCTCGATCCGGCTCCTTTCGAGCGCCTGCTGGACGTGCGCGAGGGCCTGGTGAAGGCCCGCGATGTGGACGCCGCGGCCCTGCTGGAGCCGTATCTGCGGGGAATTTCATGCGTCATCGACGCCGTTGACCGCCTCGCCAAATAGGAGACCATTGTTGAAACCCTTTCCCACGGACCGGCTGTCCCCGCGCAAGGGTCGCGGACCGGCACCCGGCAACCGGGAGGAAGAATGCTGAAAAAACTGCTCATCGTCGTCCCGCTGCTGATCGTGGTCGGCGTGGCGGCCGCCAGCAAACTGTTGGATGTGCACCGCGATCTGGCCAACCAGCGGCATGCCATCCCGGCCCAATGGACCCAGGTCGATCTGGCGCTTGAGCAGCGCGCCGACCTGATCGGCAACCTGGCCGACGCCATCCATCCGCACGCCAAACCGGAAACCGCGATTTTCCAGAAGGTCGCCGAAGCGCGCGCCGCCCTCCGTTCCAGCCGCACGCCCCAGGAGCAGATTGAGGCCAACGACCGGCTCTCGGACGCCCTCGGGCGGCTCCTGGTGACGGCCGAAAACTATCCGCGGCTGCGTTCCAACGAGAACTTTCTCAGCCTGCAGGATGAAATCGCCAGCTCCGAAAATCGCATCGCCATCGAGCGGCGCAAGTACAATGAAATTCTGGAACACTATAACGCTCAGATTCAGCGCTTCCCGGATAACGTAGTCGCTTCGATGTCCGGCTTCCGGCGCAACGACGCTTATTTTCAGACCGATAGCGCCAATCCCGGCGCTCCCAAGGCGCAGTTTTAGAGAACCCGTAACATGGCTGACACTTTTCCCAACTACATCAACGGCGCGTGGATCGCCGGCGACTCCCTTTTCGACAATCGCAATCCTGCCAATACCGAAGAACTCGTGGGCCGGTTTTCGGCCGGCCACCCCGACGATATCGCCTCGGCGGCAGCCGCAGCGGCGGCAGCGTTTCCGGCCTGGTCCACCATGCCCGGTCCTGCCCGCGGCGCCATTCTGTTCAAAGCCGCCGACATTCTGGACCGCCGCTTCGAGCAAGTGGCCGCCGACATGACCCGCGAGGAAGGCAAGACCCTCCCCGAAGCCAAGGGCGAAGTGCGCCGCTCCATCAACATCTTCCGCTATTTCGCAGGCGAAGGCGCGCGCCTGCCGGGCATGCTGGTTCCCTCCGAGCGCGACCGCGTCCACATGTTCGCGCTGCGCAAGCCCCTGGGTGTGGTGGGGCTGATTACCCCGTGGAACTTTCCGAGCGCCATTCCGGCGTGGAAGCTGGCGCCCGCGCTGATCTGCGGCAACACGGTGGTGTTGAAGCCGGCCTCGGCCGCCCCGCTCAGCGCCTGGCGCCTGGTGGAGGCGCTGCACGAAGCCAGCCTGCCGAAAGGCGTGGTCAACTTCGTGGCCGGTTCCGGCGGAACCCTGGGACAGGCGCTGGTGGATGCGGCCCCCTTGAAAGCCGTGTCTTTCACCGGTTCCTGCTCCATCGGCAACTGGCTGCATGGCGAGGCCTCGCGGCGCCGTCTGCGCATCCAGCTCGAAATGGGCGGCAAGAACCCCACCATCGTGCTGGCTGACGCCGATTTCCCTTCCGCCGTCGAAAACGTGGTGAACGCGGCGTTCTTCTCCACCGGCCAGAAGTGTACCGCCACCAGCCGCGCCATCGTGGAAGACGCCATTTACGACCGCTTTGTGGAGGCCGTAGTGGCGCGCACGCGGCGGCTCAAGGTGGGCAACGGCATGGAGCCGGGCGTGGAGATCGGGCCGTGTGTCGATCGCGGGCAGATGGAGACCGTGCTCAGCTATATCGAGGCGGGCCGCCAGGAATCGGGTGCGCCCCTGTGCGGCGGCCGCCGCCTGACGGATGGCGCTTTCGCCCACGGCTGGTTCGTGGAGCCGACCGTGTTCGCGGACGTGGCCGAAAGCCATGTGATCGCCCGCGAGGAGATTTTCGGACCGGTCCTGGCCATCATGCGCGCCTCCAATTTCGAGGACGCCATGCGTATCGCCAACTGCATCCCATTCGGCCTTTCGTCGTCCATCCAGTCCACCAACCTCTCGCGCGTCTTCGAGTACATCTACCGCGCCGAAGCCGGCCTGTTGACGGTCAACCTGCCCAGCGCGGGGGTGGAGTACCAGCTTCCCTTCGGAGGCTCCAAGGATTCCAGCTTCGGTCCCAAGGAGCAGGGACCGGCGGCGCTGGAGTTTTATAGCGACTACAAGACCGTCTACTTGAAATACTGATGCATCTCGGACAAATCAAATCCAATGGCGCGGCGATTGCCGCGGTGTTTGAAGAAGACCGGGCGCGGCCCATTCCGGAGCACACCATGCTCGATCTGCTGCGCCGCGCCGAAGCGCAGCACGAACCGCTGCCCAAACTGGCCGCGCGCCTGGCGAGCCGCCACGGCGAGTACGCCCAGCCGATTCTCCCCATTTCGCCTCCCGAAGTGTGGGCCTGCGGCTGTACCTACGAAACCAGCGCCAGCTTCCGCGACGCCGAGCACGGCACCCGTGAAGGTATGTACGCCTACGTCTACCGCGAGCCGCGCCCGGAGATTTTTTTCAAAGGCACCGGCCGGGTATGCGTGGGAACCGGCCAGTCCATCGGCATCCGCCCCGATTCGCACTTCACCGCGCCCGAGCCGGAGCTGGCCGTCATCCTGGGCAGCCGCGGCCGGGTGATCGGCTATACCCTGGCGAACGACGTTTCGGCTTGGGATATCGAGCGCGAGAACGCCCTTTATCTTCCGCAATCCAAGGTCTACGACGCCTGCTGCGCGCTGGGGCCAACTTTCGTTCCCGCCGAGGATCTGCCCGATCCCTACGCCCTCGAAATGACCTGCACGGTGACTCGCGGCGGCCGCGAGCTGTTCGCCGGCAACGTTTCCACCGCGCGGCTGCACCGGCGCGTGGAGACCCTCATCGAATACCTGCTGTGCGCCAACCGGGTTCCCTGCGGCGCCGTGCTGCTCACCGGAACCGGCATCATCGTTCCGCAGGAAGCCGCCCTGGCGCCCGGCGACGTGGTCACCATCCGCATCCCCGAGATCGGCGAGCTTTCGAACCCTGCGGCGCGGGCGGAGTAAGGATGGCCGCCCCCGAGCGCCTGGTGGAGATCGCGGCCAACCTGCACATTCCCGGAATCCGCCGCCACATTTTTCTCTGCTGCGACCAGACCAAGCCCAAGTGCTGCGACCGCGAGACCGGCTTGGCGGCCTGGGAATTTCTGAAGGGCCGCCTGGCCGAATTGGGCGTGCTGGACCGCGTCTATCGCACCAAGGCCAACTGCCTGCGTATCTGCGAGCAAGGCCCCATCGCGGTGGTCTACCCCGAAGGCGTCTGGTATCACTCGGCCACTCCCGCCGTGCTGGAACGGATCGTGCAGGAGCACCTGATCGGCGGCCGCGTGGTGGAGGAGTTTGTGTTTGCAGGCCCGCGGGCGCCCATGGCGGACGCCGGCGCCCATTAGGATTCGGACAAGGCCGCTCACGAAAGAACCCTGGCTGCGCGCGTTCCCGCTTCGGGCTGGCGTTGTGGCAGCCGGGGCAGTTCCACGCGCGCCACCGGCGCCACAGATTCCGTCGGAATCACGGATGGACCAAAGGTTACCACGCCGCGGTCACGAGGCCGTCAATTTCGCCAAAATGGCGGTCGCGGGTGGCAACAATCAGTTGATAACAGTTGGCGATAGCCGCAATCCAAAGGTCGTTCTCCGGCAGTGGCTTCCCCTTTTCCCGAAGATCTTGCTTCAGCCGCCCGTACTCGCGAGCAACTGGAAGGTCACAATTCAGGATCGAATTGCCGGCAGCGAAGCGATTCACTTTGGCCGCGTTCTCAAGTGGCCGGCCCGACTTCGCGGCGCCGAAGAACAACTCCCCAAGAACGATCACCGGGACGAACACTTCGGAGGCAAGATCCAGGTTCGCCAGTACCGCCTCATCGCCCGCGAGCACCGCGATCACGATGTTTGTGTCAAGCAGGAACCTACCACTCGCCGGCATCTATGCGCTCGCACTCTTCTTCGATGGCATGCGCCATCTCGGCGGCGGAGACTGGGTCGAGGCAGCCGGCAAAGGAGCGTAATGAGGATCCAACTGCTCCCTTCGCGGGTGGCGCCCCCAGAGAATCCACGAATCGGAGCACTCGTTCCTGCATCTCGGGCGACAGGTGACCGACTCGTGCGACGATCTCGGCTTTGATGTCCAACGTGAGATCCTCTATTTGCAGAGTACCTCAACCTGAGAGGGACCGCTGGCCCACCCTCGACGTTTTCCGGCCGCGGCGACAGCGCGAGGCACTGTTGGGGACTTTCTGTTCATCTGGCCTCCGACCGGTGAGGTCCAGGGGTCTCCAGCCGCCCGCGAACCCCCTGGAAGTTGCTCCAAAGTCGGACAGCGGAATCCGGCGGCCTTCTCAAGAAGCCGGCTTTACAGAGCAGAAACAGGTGCCTTTCCTATCCTCGATCTGCTCGACCCGGGGAGGGAAACCGCTGGAAACCGCGCTTCGCCGCCCGCCCCGCCGGGCTCTGCTAGAGTTGGTGAGAAGCCCATGCGCACCATACCCGGCTGGGACCAATATTATCTGGACATCTGCAAAGTGGTGGCGGCCCGCAGCAAAGATCCCAACACCCAGATCGGCTGCGTGGTCGTGGGACCCAATCACGAGATCCGCTCCACCGGCTACAATTCCTTCCCGCGGGGCATTCGGGACGACGTTCCGGAACGTCTCGTGCGGCCCACCAAGTACCTGTGGATCGAGCATGCCGAGCGCAACGCCATCTGCAACGCGGCTCGCGCCGGAACGGCCACCGAAGGCTGCACCATCTTCGTCGAAATCATGCCCTGCATGGATTGCGCCCGCGCCATCGTGCAGGCCGGGATCATCGCGGTGGTGGTTTCGGCGGCGCGCATGGCCGAATATTCCAGCGCCTACTACGACGAGCACTTCGGCATGGTGGAGGTGCTCTTCTCCGAAGCCAAAGTGACCGTGCGGCGGGTGTGAGGCGGTGCTGGACGAGCCGGAACGCGAGGCCATCGCACGCCTGTGGCGGCGCAAGCTGGACCAGGACGCCAGGGACCTTCCGCTCGCCGGGCGCCATCGCAACCTGGAGCCGCCCAGCGCGGAGTTCCTGTGCGCCCTGGCGGCGGGCGTGGGGGCCCAAAGGCTGCTGGAAATCGGCGGCTCCAGCGGGATTTCCACCATCGCGCTGGCGGCCGCCGCACGGCATACCGGCGGCCGGCTCATTTCGATTGAGATCGATCCAGTCCGGCAGGCCGAGTCACGGGAAACCCTGCGCGCCCTGGCGCTCGACCGCTTTGTCCAGTACATCCGCGGGGATGCCGCCGGTTTCCTGCCGGAGGCCGGAGAGCAGGATCTCGTCCTGATCGATTGCGAAAAGCCCGACTACCTCCGCTTCTTCGACATGCTCCGAATCGCGCCGGGCGGGCTGGTGGTGGCCGATAACATCGTGTCGCATGGCATGACGGAGTACGTGGCGCACGTCCGGAAACGTTCGAACGTCGAGTCCATCACCCTGCGCGTGGGCAAAGGGTTGGAAGTGACCAGGGTGGTCTCTTAGAACACCACGCGTTCCTCGGGCGGTCCCTCACCCGGATTCGCCGGTTCCACCAGCGTCCGGTAGAAACGGCGCTCGCAGCCGCGGCAGCGGACGGGCTTCTTGCCCAGCTTCATGAAGACGTAGTCGATGGGGCCGCGCGGCAGGGAGCGCCGGATGTCGGAGCCGCCGCACGATGGACATCGGATGATCGCATCAGGAGGTTGCTTCATCAAGGTCCACTGGGATCAGCTTAGCAAAAGCGCCGTGTGGAGCGATACAGCAGCGCAGGGGGCTGATCGGGGGATGCCAGGGATGTGGGGGGTACCGGGCGCGGCGCCCGGGCGCAACCCCCCGGTTTGCGGCGCGTCGAAAAGAACAGGATGCGAGTTCTCTGGATGATGCTGCTGGGGTTGGCGGTCCTGACCGGAACCCCCAACGAATACCTTTCCGCCAAACGCAAATTCGACGAGATTTCAAGCGACCGCCTGCGGGCGGGCACGCGGGTGACCCTCAGCGTGGGCGAGCTGAACGCCTTTGTGGCGGAAGAGGCGCCCGAGGGTGTGCGCAACACCAAACTGTCGGTCATCGGCCCCGGAAGGGCGCAAGGCAGCGCCATCATCGATTTCGGCAAACTGGAGCGCAGCCAGGGGCGCCAGCCGGGCTGGCTGATGTCCATGCTGCTGGAAGGCGAACACCCCGTCAGCGTGACGGCGCGCATCCGCTCGGGCGGCGGAGAGGCCACCGTGGATGTGGACCGCGTGGAAATCGGCGGCATGCAGATCGACGGCAAGACCCTCCAGTTCCTGATCGAGAATTTCCTGCTGCCGATGTATCCCGATGCGGCCGTTGGACGGTCGTTTGATCTCGGCCATCGCATCGAAAGCCTGGACGTACAGCCGGCCGGCGTGACGGTGGCCATCGGCCGGTAGCGGGATCAGGTTACCGGGCCCGGGTTGAACGGCGCCAGCGCATTGCCCAATCCCCAATGTTCGGCCCAGGTTCGGCGGCGCCCGCCGGCCACTTCCAGAATCATCCGGAACAGCTCCCAGCCCACCTCTTCAATGGTGGCCTGGCCGGTGGCGATGCGGCCGGCATCCAGGTCGATCAGGTCGTGCCATTTCTCGGCCAGGGCGGTGCGCGACGAAACCTTCACCACCGGAACCAGCGCCAGGCCGTAGGGGCTGCCTTCGCCGGTGGTGAACACGTGCAGGTTCATGGAGGCGAGCTGCTGGGTGCCGCAAATGAAATCGCTGGCCGGCGTGGCGGCGAATACCAGGCCTTTG
>DATJRE010000113.1:0-2666 GCA_035505095.1 Bryobacteraceae bacterium
AGTTTCGCCACCGCTGCGGAATACGCGTTCCAGGTCGACTGTTCGCTGTGGAAGTGCCGGCGGCCCTCCGGCGTCAGGCGATAGTACTTCGCTCGCCGATTATTCTCCGAACGTCCCCATTCGGCCTCGATCCAACCCTTGGCTTCCATGCGATACAGCGCCGGATAGAGCGCCCCTTCTTCCACCAGCAGAGCCGCACCGGTGGATTCGCGGATGGCCGCCACAATCGCGTAGCCGTGCATCGGCCCCCAGGTGAGGGTTTTCAGAATCAGCAGGTCGAGGGTGCCTTTGACCAGGTCGAGCGGTGGTTTTTCCATAGCTACTGTACCCGGAGTGCCTTCATCGGGTCCAGGTGCGCCGCGCGCCAAGCGGGCACGCAACTGGCCGCCAGCCCCGCCGCGCCCAACAGCGCTGCGGCAATCGCCAGGCTCGCATAATCCACCGGCGGCAATCCAAATACCAGGCTCGAAACCGCCCGCATCACCATTACCGCGCCCGGAATGCCGACGGCCACGCCCACCGCCACCAGCCCCAAACTCTGCCGCACCACGATCCCCACGATCCCCCCGGTGCTTGACCCCACCGCCATCCGGATGCCGATCTCTCGCGTGCGCCGCGCCACACTATACGCGATCAGCCCGTATAACCCCGATGCAATCAGCACCAGGGCCAGCCCGCCGAACAGGCTCGAAGCCTGCATGCGCACATAGTCGTCCGCCAGCGTATCGCCGATTTCATCCGTGAGTCGCGTGGCCGACCGCACCACCAACGGCAAATGCGCATCGCGGATGCGCGCCGCCGCTAGCGCGCCCACCGTCGCCGGGTCCAGTGTGCTGCTGATCTCCAGGACCACTCCCGATCCAAACGTCCCGCCCTGGAACATGGAAGTATAAACCACGTCCGGAGCCGGCTTGGCTACGTAGGTGAATCTCGTGTCCTTCACGATGCCCACGATTTCCGTTTCGTCGCCGGGCTTATGTTCCATCACGGCCCGCGCCAGCAGGATGCGCTTGCCAAGCGCAGTGCCGCCGGGAAAGAGTTTCTTCGCCAACCCCTCGCTCACCACCGCCACACTCCATTGCTTGCCCTCGTCGCGTTGGCTCACTTCCCGTCCGGCGACCAGCGGAATGCGCAGCGATTCGAAATAGCCCGGCCCGACCGGCAGCAGATGAATCGGCCGCAACTCCGGATCGTCCAGGCGGCGCGTGCTCGACAAGACATACGCGTCGTTGAACATCAGCTTACTCGAAAGCCCCACCGTTTCCACTCCGCCGATCCCCCGCAGGCTCTCCGCCAGCGCCGCCGCCTCGCGCAGGGGCGCCTTCGCCTGCGCGTCATCCGTGCT
Organism: Bryobacteraceae bacterium; assembly: GCA_035505095.1. GTDB lineage: Bacteria > Acidobacteriota > Terriglobia > Bryobacterales > Bryobacteraceae > JOPF133. The sequence goes on from DATJRE010000113.1 coordinate 1,346, forward strand.
GCTCACCACCCGCACCACCGACACCCGATCCGCCACAAACCCCATCGGCACCGCGCGCAGATTCTGGAAGCTGCGCACAAACACAGCCGCCCCCGCCACCAAAATCAGCGACAGCGCTACTTCCACCACCACCAGCGCCTTGCCTGGCCGAAACGGCGCCGGCGCCTGGCTGCGGGTCAGCGGCAACTGCCCACCGCGCAGCAACTGCATCGCCGGAGCCACTCCGAAAAGAAGCGCCGTGAGCAGCGAGACCGCCAGGCCGAACACCAGCACGCGCCCGTCCGGCGCCAGATCGATGGGCCGCGTCTGCCAGTGAAAACCCGCCACTAAAAAGCGTCCGGCCCAATGCGCCACCGCCAGCGCGCCTGCCCCGCCGGCCAGCGCCAGCAGAAAACTCTCCGCCGCCGATAGCCGCAGAATGCGCCAACGCCCCGCCCCCAGCGATAGCCGGATGGCCGTTTCGTGCTGCCGCGCCGCACCCCGCGCAATCAGCAGGCAGGCCACGTTGGCGCACCCGATCAGCAGCAGCAACGCCACGATGGCGCTCAGCACTACCAGCGAGCGCTCGCGTTCGCCGCTGGTGCCGGGATAACCGCGCGTCCCGCTCTCGCAGCCGATCCGGTCGTCTTTCCCATCGCGCGTCAACCCCAGCGCCAGAAACTGCTTCCACAAGACCTGCAGGTCGCTCTGCGCCCTGGCGAGGCTCACTCCCGGCGCCAGCCGTCCTATGGCGCGGAGATAGGCGCCCAAATCCAGGTTAAATCCGCCGGTCACACGCTCGGCCGAACCCAGGGGAAGATACAATTCCGTATCCCATCCCTTCTGCGTTCCAAAGAATCCGGGCGGCATCACCCCCACAATCATAAAGGGCAGATCGTTCAGGTAGACCGTTTTGCCCACCGCATCGGCGGGCTGGTCGTAACGCCGGTTGGCGAAACGGTAACCGGCCACCGCTACCTGCTCCACATCGTCCGCCGGCCCCAGCCACGGCCCCGCCAATGGCTGCACCGCCAGAACCTGGAAGAAGTTCCCCGATACCAGCACACCTCTCGCCGGATGTTCGATCCTCTGGTGCGCGCGCCGCTCCAAGGCGTTAATCGTGGACTCCGCCGCCAGCCCCGAAAACGCCTTCTGCCGGTCACGCAGATACGTGTAGCCCGCATAGGTGAACGTCACCCCCACATGCGTGCCGTTGGGCGCCGTCGTATAGTGCGAGACCAACGCCAGTTCCGATGGCTTCGGCACCGGCAGCGGCGCAAACAGCAGCCTGTCTAGAACTGTGAACACCGCGGTGGTAGCGCCGATCCCGACGGCCAGGATG
>DATJRE010000114.1:0-17736 GCA_035505095.1 Bryobacteraceae bacterium
TCCCGCCGCTTGCTTTTCGGGTTGACCTGTAGGATTCTCGGGAGGGCCCACGGGAGGTGATGACTCCCAGAAGCTCCTGCCCTGGAAGGGAATCTACTCCCCTCCAGGGCGCGGCAAACCTCCGGCTCATGCCAATCCACAATCTTACTCAAACGGATTGAAGCCCAGACCTCTCCTCGTGAGACGCCTGAATTCTGGCTGACCTATTTCCCGAAGAAATCGGGACCTGGCCTCCTACCGCACCTCGGTCAAAGCTCCCACTCGGCCGGGTGGGTCAGTTTTGGCAAGCACAGGTGGGTTATTTTTGGCGAGCGCCGAAGAATCACAATCGCACAATCGCATGGAAGTCTTTGTTTGAACAGAGGGAAATTGTGGCAGACAGCCAGTCGCAAGGCCGCGTGAAGGGAGGTTTGCGATGTTCCCGGAAGGTAGGCATTCATGCTGTCTGAGAACAGGAAGGCTCTGTCTCATCAATAACTAGGCTAGGGATCGCCGAAGAGACCGTCAAAGGGCACGTGAAGAACATACTCGCCAAGCTGGGCGCGAACGATCGGACTCACGCCGTGATAATTGCCGTGAACCGCGGCATCATCGAGTCATAGCGCGCGCGCCGCCAGACGGCCGGATCAATCTCCGGCCATCCCTACAGGCATGTTTCTCATTTCGGCAGTGCGGCCGTTGTATACCTTCAGAGTCGCGCGAATCAACAGGTACTCCTGAACATTCTCCATGGTGATCAGCCCGACGATGAGGCCGTTGTGGATCACCGGGATCGCGCCGGCCCCATTGTCTTGCAGCCGCCGGAATTCGGCGTCCAGTGTCTCGGACGACTCCGCCACGGGGAACTCCGTGCGCATCGCCACTGTCACAGGGCGATCCAGTCCGTGAGCCGCCAGCGCGCCCAGCAACCCGCTGCCGGTCACCATGCCGATGACGCCTCCGGTATCCACTACCGGAAAGTCGCGCTGCGCTCCGTTCAGCGTCAGACGCATCGCTTCCGACAACTTATCGTCGGCTTCGAGAGTTGAGAAATCGGTGAGCATCACGGCGCGCGCGGGCGTATCGGAAAGCGCTGAGCGCAACCGCACCGCGTTGGCCTCCTGCGCGGCGCCGATCCACACGAACAATCCGACCAGCAGCAGCATGGGGCTTATGAACAATCCGATCAGCCCCATGACGAACGCGAAGACCTGTCCCACCGACGCGGCTACTTCAGTGCCGCGGGTGTGCCCCATGCGGGACGACAGCAGCGCGCGCAGTATGCGGCCGCCGTCCATCGGAAACGCCGGGATGAGATTGAAGACGACCAGCGTGATGTTGGCTACCATCAGGCGCTCCAGCCACGGCCCGGTGGTGAGATGGAGTTAGCTGAACGGCTGCCAGGTGTTCATGAACATCAGCCAGGAATCGAGCATCAGGGCGATCGCCAGATTCACCGCGGGGCCAGACGCTGCGATCCAGGCTTCGTGGCTCGGGACCTCCGGCATGTGTTCCAAGCGCGCCAGCCCGCCGATAGGCAGTAGCGTGACATCCCGCGTGCGGATGCCGAACTGCCGCGCCGCCAGCACATGGCCGAACTCATGCAGCAGCATGCAGGCGAACAGGGCGAGAATGAAACCTACACCCGCGATCATGCTGTGGAGGCTTTTGCCGGTAATCCAGTAGCTCACCACCAACCAAGCGATCAGCACAAGGAAGGTTAGATGGATGCGTAGTTCCACTCCATCGATTCGTGCGATTTTCCAGGACCATTTCATTGAATTATCCTCTTTCCTTTCCTAGCGGCGGATGGCGACCAGGCCATCGCCGATTTCGGCTTCCAGCACCCGTGCGGCACCCTCCTGCTCCGCGACTTCCTCGGCGGCGTTCTCGGCCGGCGCCGCGGTGTAGACGGTGCGGGCGTCCGCTTCCGGCGCTGCAGGCAAGCCTTTCGCCTGGTTCTGCGCCATCATCTTGATTCCGGCATCGATCTGTTCGCGGAACTGATTCTGCATCTCCTGAAGATCCGCGACGTCGACGTCTACCCAGGAATTTGCGGCGCAATTACCGCGTTTGCTGCCTATCACCATCGCCGACACCGTTCCGTCGGGCGACACGTCCGTGCCGATGCGCTGGATGACGTCTCCGGGCGTCAACGAACACTCCTGGCCCGCCGCCGTCAAATCCAGATTCGACGAGACCACGAAGTAGCGTTCGCTGAACGCCGAGGGCAATTGCTCCGAGCCGGCTGTTTCGACAGAACCGGGAGTTCCGGCCTGCGCGGCTTCTGCCTCTTCGGCCGCGAGTTGTTTGCGGATCTCTTCCGCGATCAGCCCCTTAATGGTGGGGGTAAGCACCGGGGCGCTCGCCTGGTTCGACTCCACGGCCGCCATTTGCACGCCCGCCTGCTGGCTCGCATAAGCGAGACGCAGATTCTCGGCGAGCAGGTAGTCGGTGAGCCAAAGATCCGGCGACGCATAAATCGGATACGGCGCGAAATATCCGGCATAGAACCGGAACCAGGGAGTTGGCCCGCCGATTGTAAACCATGCATATGGCACGGGCGCCGGCCATGGAGTCAACACCCATCCATAGAAGCGTGGTCCATAATAGACCGACGGCATATAGTAGTAATACGAAAAGCCGCGATAGCGATATCCCCGGTAGACATTCACATAAGGGTGCCAACCGCGAACGTACGTGCGCGAGACGTAAACCCGGGCGGACGCTGCGTTCCACAAATCCGTTTCGCGGCCCGTAGCTCACCACGCGGACGCCGTTGCGGCGGCTCTCGACCATACGCTCCCCGCGCGTACCTCGATTGACCTGGATACGGTCATCGCCACCGCGGTTCACCTGCATGCGTGTAATCTGCCCGCGCGAGTTGGTTCTCACCGTCCGGCCGTCGGCATCGCGGAACTCGGTGCGGCCGCCTGGGAGCACGGTGCGCTGATCGCCGGGGCGGCCGGTGTACATGTGGCGATTGATGCCTGGGCGCGGCGCCACGGGACGAGGAGGCAGCGCTCCTTCGGTTCGCGGCCCGCCATTCAGCGGCCCGCCATTCATAGGAGGCCGCGGTGCGGGCATCGATGGACGGGGCGGCATGTTGGTAGAAGGAGACTGGGGTCGCCCGGACCTCCTCCACGTCCGGGACGTGGCGGCGCAGGGCGCGGACCGCTCGTGTTTCCCGGCGCCGGAGTTTCGGCGGGTGGCGCGGCCGGCGGTGCGTCCTCCAGTTTGGCTGGCGGATTGCTAGGCTGATTGCCGCGCGGGCCCTGCCATTGGCCACGTCCTCCACCGCGCGGACCGTCTGAAGGCTGCTGCGGCCCGCCGCGATAGCCGCCCCGCGGCTGTCCGGTACCTGTTGGAGGCCCAGGAGGCGGACCTGGATTCTGCGGCGCCTGACCTCGTCCGGAGCCCCGCCCCGGCTGCATGGGCTGATGCGAGACAACTTCATAAGGTATGAATGCGCAAAGGGCAACAATCGGCAAAATCACGCCGTACGACTTACTGAATTTCGGTATGTTCATGAGTGACACGCTCCGCAGTGTCCAATCGCAAGCGCGCTGCCATTCATTGTGCACGCTAAGTGGCTGTTTCCTTAGTGCGGGGGGCTTTCGAGTGGATTAGTTCGTGCCTTTCTGACGATGGTTTACGACATCGCACACGCTACTGCGCATAGATGTCGCGAGATACCACCGCGATTACCTTGGTCCCGAAAGTGCCCTGGTAAGTACGGACTTATATTGAGAACATTGGCCGGAACCTTACTGCTCGCGCTTTGCTTCGCCACCCACGCGGAAGAGCCGGGAATTTGCCGCGTAAACGAATCCGTCTATCGCGGAAACCAGCCGCGCGACTTCGTTCGCTTGCGTGAGATGGGTATCAAGACGGTGCTTGACCTGCGAGGCGGCGCCATTCACGCGCCCAAGGAGCGCAAACAGGTGGAGGCGGCCGGCATGGAGTACGTAAGCGTCGGCCTGTCCGGTATTTTCCCGCCCACCAAAAAGCAGATGAGCGACATTCTGGCATTGTTGGAAGACACGTCGCGTGGACCGGTCTTCGTCCATTGCCGCCGCGGCGCCGACCGCACCGGCCTCGTGATCGCCTGCTACCCCATCGCGCATGATCATTGGACCAACGAGCAGGCCATCCGGGAAGCCCGCGAGCAAGGCTTCAGTCGAGCGGAAATCCTGATGCGGAATTATCTTCAGAACTGGCAATAGCTGATGCCGGGCCCCAGAATAAGTCCATCCGGTAAGGCTCCAGTGCGCCCCTCGGCAGCCCGATGCGGATAACAGCGCGCCCGCGGCGGAAAGGCCGTTCCGGCGGAGGTGGCCGTCCCGCAAGTGACGACCCGCTGCGACGCAGTTGGCACAAACTCGACACTCGGTAGTGCCAAGTCCCACATTCCGAGAGAACGCTCGCATCGGTAGCAAAGATGGAGAAGAGGAGATTTCAAGATGAACTGCTCCAACCGCACGCAGGCAAGCTCCGAGAACGCCGAACCAGGGCCGAAGTGGTCGGACTTCGGCCCAGTCTGCCGCGAGACGAAAGGAAGTGAGCACAACATGACTGCAGCCGTGGGGCGGCTATTTCATATTTGGACACCACTTGTCGTGTGTGTCCACGGGGCGACAGTAGGCTCGTCGGGAACATCGATCGGAGCGTTGAAAAACACGTAAAACAAGGCCCACTCCCGATGCAGGCCAGCTTGTTTGAGTGGAATGGCGCGTGCATTTATGACTGATGAAACGCCGTGGCCAGAATGATACCAACCGATACCGCACTGGCCGGGCTGTAGGTGAAAGGGCCAACTTTCTATCGCGCTATCGGTGCTCACTTTGTTGATAGTACCGATGGCCAATGGACAAAGTACGACCATTCAGAACCTCGTTCTTGTGCACGGCGCTTGGGTGGATGGCTCGGGGTGGAAACCCGTCTCCGACATTTTAGTCAAAGATGGCTATAACGTAACCGTCGTGCAAGAGCCGCTGACATCGTTCGACGCGGACGTAGCGGCCACGCGGCGTATCTTGGGCATGCAGCCCGGGCCCTGCGTCCTGGTGGGGCACAGCTACGGCGGCAGCATCATAACGGAGGCCGGCAACGACGGGCATGTCGCCGCGCTGGTGTATGTAGCGGCTCACATGCCCGACGCCGGGGAAAGCGAGAGTCAGGACGGTAAACGCTTCCCCAGCGACCTGGCAAAGTCCGCGGGAGTGAAGACTACCGCCGACGGCGACAACTTTCTGGACCCCGCGCTGTTTCCGTCTTATTTCGCGGCGGATCTCCCGGCCGAACAGGCTCGCTTCGAAGCGCGGTCACAGGTCCTCACGGCGATCGCCAACTTTATGGCGACCATTATCACACCCGCTTGGCGCAGCAAGCCCAGTTGGATGATCGTAGCCACTTCGGATCGAATCATCAATCCCGAACTGGAGCGTTGGTATGGAAAGCGAGCGGGAAGCCACGTCTCCGAGGTCGGCGGAGCCAGCCACTCGGTCTACGAATCCCGCCCAAGAGAAGTCGCAGCCGTGATCGAAGAAGCCGCACGGTCGGCATCCCGCTAGAAACTAGAACAGCACGTCGAAATCGCCGGTGAACCGGCGGCCGCGATGGCCGAAGAAGAGGCCGTAGGCCGGGTCGCCGGTATTGTTGTGGAGCGCTTCGGGGTTGAAATGGTTGCTCAGGTTGTAGCTGGAAACCGAAAGGCGCACGGTGTACTTCGGATTCACCTGGATGTCTTTGGAAAAGCGCGAATCGAGCGAGAAGAAATCGGGATAGCGGTGCGTGTAGGGCGTGCCGGCATAATCCTGAGCGGCATCGTAGCTGGCGTACGGGAAGCCGTCGCGCAGCTCCAGAATGGGGGCGATGCGAAAGCCCAGGGGAAGGGGCACCTGGCCCCAGGCCAGGAAGCGGTTCGGCAGGTCGCCCGGCAGGCGGCTGTAGAGGTTATCGCGAATGATTGGCGACGGGAAACTGCCCAGGTAACCGGCAAATTCGTTGAGGTCACCCTCGGCCAGGCTGCGCACGTACGAAAGATATAGGAGCCGGGCGGCGGAGAGCCGGAGCCGGGCGGTCAATTCCAACTGGTGGTACCGGGAATCGCCGCTGCCGCTCAGCTCGTAAGCGCCGAGGAGGGTGACCGGATCGGGGGCGATGCGGTTCACCAGTACCAATCCCGCCGAGTCGTTGCGGGTGTAACCGGCGCGCAGTTTGAGGAACGAGGTGACGGTCTGCTCCACCTGGACGGCTCCATTGGCGCTGCGCGGTGAAAAATTGCCGGGGGTCTGCTGATGGATCACCCAGGGCGAATGCACGTCGGCGACGCCCAGTGAGTTCTCAAAGTAGTAAGGGCCGCCAATCAGCGCGCCGGTATCGTCGAACAGGCTGATGGTCTGCCGCGGATAGTGATTGAAGGAGTAGACGTTGAGGGGCACCCGGTCGAAGAAGAGGCCGAAGCCGGCGCGCACCACGGTTTTGGCATTGGTGAAGGGCAGCCAGGCAATGCCGGCGCGCGGGGCCACCCGAACGCTTTCCGAGATCTCCTGCGACTCCGTGCGCACTCCCAGGTCGGCGGCCAGGCGCGAGGCGATGCTCCAGTGGTCCTGCGCGAAGAAGGCGTAGGCCGTGTCGCTCATCTGAAACGGCTTGCCGCCGGAGAAGGTGATCTGTTCGGTGAGGATGCTCTGCGCGTTGACGATGTTCACGGGCTGGTCGTTGACCTGGCCCTGCTCGGAACTGCTGCTGAGCGAAGAGCCGAGCTTGAACGCGTGGCCGCCCAGCAGGTTGAACGAGCGCACGGTATAGACGGGCGACCAGCCATAGCGCACGGCCGTGCGGCTCTGCTGGGCGAAATAATTTCCGCTGTTGCCCCACGGGGCAATCACCAGGTCCTGGGTGCCCTGCCGCCAGATGTTGGCATCGAAGCGCGTGGTGGAGAGGGTGTTTTCGAGCAGGCCGCCCCAAAGCGTCAGGCGGTCGGCGATCGTGGCCGTGTAATTGTGGGTGGCGGCGTCGGGTACGGTAGACTCCGGATCGAAATAATCCAGGTTGACATAGCTCATGCGCTGCGGCGCGATGTGCGCGGTGGCGGTAACCAGTTGCTTGCTGGAGACCACCCAATCCAGTTGGGCGAATGAGTTGACGCCCTCGGTGAGTTTCTGATTGCGCGGGAACGGCAGCGTGTAGACCTCGATCTTGCGGACTTCGTATTCGAGGCCCTCCGAGAAATACAGCTTGCCGCGAATCAGCGGGCCTTCGACATTCAGGCGGGGAGTGGCGTCGCGAAGGCCGCGGAGATGATAGCTGCGGATGCGGAAATCGGGGAAGGGATCGTTGATCTCCCACTTCCACTGGTCGCCGCCGCGGCGCGTTTCCACCGAAACCACACCGGCGGTGAAGCGGCCGAATTCGGCCAGAAAGGGGGTTTGGTAGACGTTGACGTTTTCCACGCTGTCGATGGGGACGGTGAGGCCGAACTGGCCGGTGGCGGGGTCGGTAACATCGGCGTCGTTGACGATGAGGGCGCTGCGATGCTCGCCGGCGCCGGAGATCTGGACGTCGCCCGAAGGCGAGCGGACCACCCCGGGAACCAGCGGAAGAACGTCCGCAACCGTAGCCGGGCGGCTGGGCAGATCGCGGACCGCGGAGGAGGCGATCTGGGTGGGCGTGGATCCACCTTGGTCCACGGGATCGGCGGCGGCGCTCACATTGATGTGCTGGTGGTCCGCAGCGGCCTGCAAGGTCAGTTGGAGGGGAGCCGGCTGGACGCCGGGAACGGCCACGGAGACGTCGCGCTTGACCAGCGGGAGGAAGCCCTGGCGGGTAGCGGTGAGGTCATAACGGCCGGGCGGGACGGACTCGAAATGGGCGCGGCCCTGCGCATCCGTCTCGGCCGAGGCGACGGTGGTGGCGCCGGATTGAACCTGAATCTGGACGGCCGGCACGGGAAGCCCCTGCTGGTCCTGCACGACGACGTCGAGGGTGGAACCGGCCGGCTGGGGAGAGGCCAAAACCGCTGCGCAGAGGCACACGAACACGGAGACACGCTTCCCTCCGGTAGTGGCCGCGCTCTTCACCTTGTGTCCATGATAGCTCGTTTGCACTAGACCGTTTTACCCGCAAATGCGGGTATTGGCGAGATCACAGGAGGGTGGTGTTCGGAGCGGAAAGAGTTGAGCGGATCGAGTTTCGTGAGAGGGCGGGACGGAATCCAGCAGGCGGAAGGCGACTGCCATTGCTGCCGGAGCAGTCGGCCCGGAAGGCCCAATCACCGAGGCGGCGTCCACACGTCTGGATTTCGACAGGGCGCAAATTCCGGCATCCGAAGACCGGTGTAAAATTCACCGCGAAACAGTGATTGTTGCTTGATTCTTGCAAATTGGTTGATTTCGGCATAGTATACTCGACGTGGAGACCAGGATGTTGCTCGAATTCACGATTGGCAATTTCAAGTCCTTCCGGGAGAAGGCGACGCTGTCGCTGGAGGCGGCGAACGACGACACCCTTGAGGAAACAAACCTCAGCAGTGCACTGGACTCCGGGCTTCGTCTTGTGAAGGGTGCCGGGATTTACGGAGCGAATGCAAGTGGAAAATCGAATTTAATCGAAGCCATGACACTGTTCCGTCACCTGATCCAGAACTCATCCAAAGAGTCGCAGCTGGGGCAACCCATTCCGGTCAAGCCATTTCGTCTCAATTCAGAATCAGCCAAAGCGCCCACTTTCTTTGAGGTGATCTTCCTGAAGAACCGCGTCCGCTATCGCTATGGATTCGAGGCGACACAGGAGGCGGTCATTTCCGAGTGGCTGTTCAGTCAGCACGGGTCAATCCGGGAAACGTGCCTGTTCACACGCGAAGCCGGCACCATCAGACCTCGTCCGGGATTCAAAGAAGGAAACGGGTTACAAGAACGAACTCGGCCCAACGCACTTTTTCTCTCAGTTGTGGCGCAGTTTAATGGGCCGCTTGCTGGTGCAGTGGTAAACTTCACCGACGAATTCCGAACGATTTCTGGCACGCTGGAACCTCAGTATATGGCCTATACCGCAGGTCTGCTGAACGGCGAACATTATGGCCGGGCCATCCGGGAACTGCTCAGGCTGGCTGATACCGGAATTGCGGACCTTGTTCCGGAAGAAATTGACAAGGAGCATTTCTTGCAGTCGCTCCCGAAGGAATTGCCAAGCCAGTTGCGCGACCTGCTCGCCCTGGCCCCTTCGACGCCTACAGTCCTAAAAACTGTTCATCAATGTTTCGATTCCAAAGGTCATCGGGCAGGCACTGTGGAGTTCGATATGATGAGCGAGGAGTCTGCTGGGACCCGCCAGTTTCTTGCCTTCGCGGGGCCATTCCTGCACACCCTTCACGAAGGCGCGGTTCTTGCAGTCGACGAGCTTGATGCGTCACTTCACCCGTTGCTGACGAAGCAGTTGGTTGGACTTTTCAATAGTTCCGCCAATCGCCGCAGTGCGCAGCTGATCTTTGCAACTCACGACCTGGCCCTGCTGAATCCAAAGAGACTCCGACGCGACCAGATTTGGTTTGTGGAAAAGGATGAACTCGGAGCATCAACGCTATTCAGCCTGGACGAGATCAAGGGCGTGCGCAAGGACGCTAATTTCGAGAAGGAATACTTGCTTGGGCAATTTGGTGGTGTGCCGCGCGTAGGCGATTTTCAAAAGGCCGTTCTCTGATGGCGGGGAACAAGCCCTGGAGCAGAAAGCGCGGACGTGCCCCCAGGGGTGCGAGGCCGAGACGTAAGGTCTTAGTTCTTTGCGAAGACACCAAGAGTTCGGTTTTCTATCTCCGGGCATTTCCGGTCGACGGCGAACGGTTTGAAGTGGCAATAGTGGGAGCGGGCATGAACACGGATAGCCTGATTGAAGAAGCGATCGAACGAATCGATCGCTCAAAGGAGAATGGAATTAAATACAGCGACGTCTGGTGCGTCCTTGATCGGGACAGTTTTCCGGAACAGAATTACAACCGCGCATTTCAACTGGCGGCGTCGGAGGGAATCAAGGTCGCTTGGGCGAATGAAGCTTTTGAACTATGGTACATCCTGCACTTTGATTACTTATGCACGGGATTAAGCAGAAACCAGTACAAGCATAAGCTGAAAGAGCGGGGCTTGGACTATGACAAGGCCGATAAGGACATATACAACAGGCTTCTGGGCCGCCAGCTCACAGCGCTCAAGAATGCACAGCGCCTCGAAGCGCATTGGCGACAAAGCGGAAGGAACTTTCCTGAGCGAGAAAATCCATCCACAAGCGTCCACCAACTCGTTGACGCCTTGAATGAGCTAGCGGCGCTTCCGCCCGTCAACTGAAGCTCCCGCCATCGCATGTTAGTCCCGCAACATGGCGAAAAAACGCCCGACTCGTGGGAGTGACATATCGCCCGCTCCTTATCGCCGCCGGCTCGGAGATTGGCGGCAAACTGCGCCTGACCAAGTGGCGGCCACCTATCCCGTGCAGGCGAGGTCGTTTGCCGGCGGCCTTTTCTTAAAACGGCCGCTCGGCGAAGGCCTGGTTGACGGCGCCGTCCGGCGGGGCCGCTGCGCGGTTCCCTGGCCTCACCCGCGGCCAGGCCCTCGCATCCGGCCGCGGTCGAATGAGGGTACACTAACCTTCGGGGAGGCGACCCATGGCAACCATACAGGCGGCGCCGGTGCGCGCGGAGGGTGCTCTATCCGGGCAGCCCGGACAGCCCCAGCAGCCCCCGGCGGCAGTGGCGCCCCAGCGGTACCTCGCGCTGGACGCCTATCGCGGGTTCATCATGTTGATCCTCGTTTCGGGAGGATTCGGGCTGGCGGCTCTGGCGAAAAATCGGCCGGCTTTCTCCTGGATCGCCGGCGAGTTCGACCACCGGCCTTGGGAGTGGATCGCCTTCTGGGACCTGATCCAGCCCGCCTTCATGTTTATGGTGGGGGTGGCCATGCCGTTCGCCCTGGCGGCCCGCATGGCGCGCGGCGATGGCAGCCGGCAACTCTTCCGGCACGTCTCGGCGCGCAGCCTGCGGCTCATCCTCATGAGCCAGGTCCTGATGTCGATCTCCGCCGGGCGGCTGCACTTCCAGCTCATCAACGTGCTGGCGCAGATCGGCCTCACTTACTTTCTGTGCTATCTCATCATGCAGCTCGAATTCCGCTGGCAGGCCGCCATCGCCACCGGCCTGCTGATCGGGCATTGGGCGCTGTTTGTGGCCTTTCCGGGGACGGAAGGTCCCTTCCTGTCGAAGACCACCAACATCGGCGCGGTGATCGACACGTACCTCTTCGGCCACATCAACCCGGGTTACTGGGCCAACCTCAACTTCGTGACCAGCACCGCCACCACGCTGTTCGGCGTGTGGACCGGCCGGCTGCTCCAGAGCCCGCGGACGAACGGCGAGAAGCTGCGGGTGATGGGCGCGGCGGCGGTGGCGTGCCTGGCGCTGGGTTTCGCCATTCACCCCTGGAACCCCATCATCAAGCGCATCTGCACCACCTCGTTTACCATCTACAGCACCGGCTGGGTGCTGCTGATGCTGATGGCGTTCTTCTGGATCGTGGAAGTGAAGGGCTACACGCGGTGGACCTTTCCGCTGATCGTGATCGGCGCGAACTCGATTTTCATTTACTCGGTAGACGAGGTGCTGCACTCCTGGCTGAACCGCGCCGTGGGCGTGTTTACGTTCCGCTTCGCGTTTCTGGGCGACTTCGCGCCGGTGGCCCAGGCCTGCGCGGTTCTGCTGGTGATGTGGTACCTGTGCTACTGGCTCTACCGGCGCAGGATTTTTTTCAAACTCTGAGATGCGACGCCGTAATTTCGTTCAAAATCTGCTGGCCGCGGGCGCGCTCCGGACGCTGGTTCCGGAAGGCGCGCCGGCTGCCCAGGCCCCCGAATCCGCTGGTCCCGATCCCACGGTCAAGCGCGTCCTGGTGATGTTCAAATGCCACCTGGACGTGGGCTTCGTGGATACCCAGGCGAATATCATCCGCAAGTATTTCGAGGTCTACTTTCCGCGGGCCATTCAAATCGCGGCCGCTATGCGCCGCGCAGGGAACGACCGGTACGTCTGGACCACCGGCTCGTGGCTGGTGTACCAATACCTCGAAAAGGCCGGCGCGGCCGGGCGGCGGCAGATGGAGCAGGCGCTGGCGGCGGGAGACCTGGCCTGGCACGCGCTTCCGTTCTCCTGGCAGACGGAGCTGATGGACCGCTCGCTGATTGCCGGCGCACTGAGCTTGTCGCGCTCGCTCGACCAACGCTTCGGGCGCACCACCACGGGCGCCAAGATGACCGACGTGCCCGGCCACACGCGCGGCATCATCGGCCCGTTGGCCGAGCACGGAGTGAAGTTGCTCGATATCGGAGTGAATTCCGCCAGCACGCCGCCCGATGTGCCGCCCCTTTTTCTGTGGAAGGATGCCGCCGGCCAGTCGCTGGTGATGATGTATCACCGGCACAGCTATGGCGACGTGGTCAAAGTTCCCGGTTCGGACCTCGCCGTAGACGTGGAGGTCCGCAACGATAACTCCGGCCCGCACACGCTGGAGGAAATCCACGGCATCTACGCCCGCCTGCGGAAGCGCTTTCCGAATGCGACCGTGGCCGCGGCCAATCTGGCCGGCATTGCCGATGCCGTGGAGCCACACCGCGGGCGCCTGCCGGTGGTGACCGAGGAGATCGGCGATACGTGGATCTACGGCGTGCCCAGCGATCCGCTTAAGGTGGCGCGCTACCTGGAAGTGGCGCGGCTGCGGAAGGAGTGGATCGGGCAAGGGAAGTTGCAGCCCGGCGATGCCACCGACCGTGCTTTCCTGGCCAGCTTCCTGCTGGAAGTGGAGCACACCTGGGGCACCGACACCAAGACGTGGCTGGATTTCGACCACTACACGCCGCACGACCTTTCGGCGATGCTGGGCCAGCCGAAGTATAAGGTGGTGCTTTCGAGCTGGGTGGAAAAGCGGCAGGACCTGCTGGATGCGGTAGCCACGCTGCCGGCGCCGTTGCGCGAGGAAGCCACCGGGCACATTGCGGCGTTGAAGCCGGCCGAGCCCGAAGACGCCGGATGGGGGCCGCACCGCGCCGCCGACCCGATCGAGACCGCGCATTTCGTGCTGGCGCTGGATCCCGAGACCGGGGCGATTGCCCGGCTGCACCACCGCAAAACCGGGCGCGATTGGGCGGCCGCCCGGCAGCCGCTGGCGCTGTTTTCGTACCAGACGTTATCGAAAGCCGATTATGACCGGTTCTTCGAGGCCTACCTGAAGAGCCACGCCGATTGGGCGCCCAAAGATTTCGGCAAGCCCAATATCGAGCGCTTCGGCGCCGAAAGCCGCACCTGGCTGCCGCGCCTGACTGAGTGCCGCACCACCCGCGATGCCGGCGGCCACCGCCTGCTGGCGGCGCTTCGCATTGACGACGCCGCAGCCGAAGCGGCGGGCCGCGTTGCCTGGCCGAACAAAATGTACCTGGAATTGACCCTGCCGGATGCCGAACCGGTGGTGGAAGTGGCCTTCTCCTGGTTCGGAAAGGCCGCCAACCGCATGCCCGAAGCGCTCTGGCTGAGCTTTCAGCCGCCCTTCTCGGACCCGCACGGATGGATGCTGGGCAAGGCCGATGGACTGGTCTCGCCGTTCGATGTGGTGACCGGCGGCAACCGGGCGATGCACGCGGTGGTGGGCGGCCTGCACTATAAAGGTCCCGAAGGCACGCTCGCCATTGAGCCGGTGGATGCGCCGGTGGTCGCGCTGGGCGAGCGGCTGCCCGTCTACTTTTCGCGCAGCCAGCCCGACCTTGCCAAGGGCTTCCACTTCAGCCTGTTCAACAACGGCTGGGGCACCAACTATATCCAGTGGTTCGGCGAAGACATGCGCTTCCGCTTCCGCATTTCCGCGTAAGGCGTAGGCGCGCGCACAACCTTCCGGGATCTTGTTTGCGTGCCGTCCGAAAGTGACCCACTCTGGCCCCACTTTTGAGGTAGACTTGCCGTCATGACGGGCGCATTGCTCCGCAGTTGGCGGCGAAGCCGGCTATTGACCGCACAGTTCGTGATCACGATCGCCGTGGGAATGGGAGCGGCAGTGGCGCTGGTGAGTCTACTGCTGGCGCTGGGCTATCAGCCTCTTGCGTTTCGCGATCCTGGACGGCTGGTGGCGGTGTGGGAGCGCGCCGAATCGGGCGCCGATGTCATGGCCCTGTCGGGTCCCGACGTGGCTGACTTCCAAGCGGCCAGCCGGAATATTTTCACCTCCCTGGGCGCATTCACCGTTCCGCAACTCTGGTTGTTGGATCGCCGGGGCGCGACACAGATTCACGCCTATGCCATCCAGGCTGGCGCATTCAGCGACCTTGGCATACGCCCGGTTTTGGGCAGAGCGGTTCGTCCCGATGACACGCCGCTCAGCGATAGCGCGGCGTCTCCGGTTTGGATCAGCCAAAAACTTTGGCAGTCCTGGTTCGGTGGCAGTCCATCGGCGTTAGGCTCCACGGTGGCCATCGCGAATAGTGCCACGGCGACCCGCCAAACTCGTGTCCAAATCGCCGGCGTACTTCCTCCCCGCGTCGGCATAGCGCTCCCGTTTTTTCAAAGCGATGCCGACGTATGGTATCTCGCTCCGGCCGACCTCTCGAACCGCTCTCGGAAATCTACGGTGTTCTTCATGCTTGGCCGGCTTCGAAGCGGTGTCAGCCCGGCGCAAGCGGAAGCAGAGCTGACCGGGATCGCCGGCCGATTGGCCGGGCGCTATTACGTGGATCGCCGTAAACGCCCGATGGTCGAATCCCTCGAGGCGATCGCGCAGGGACCCGTGCGGCAGACCATGGGTCTGTTATCACTGGGCGTCGCGCTGGTTTTCCTCGTGGGCCTGGTCAATCTCGCGATTCTCATGCGGGTAGAGGGCATGCGCCGGCAGCGCGAGATTGCCGTGCGGGCCGTACTGGGAGCCAGCCGCCGCCGGCTGCGGATGGAGGTGGCGGCGGAAAAGTGCATGCTCACGTTCATCGCGGTGGGAATGGCGGTGGCGGTCGCGTCCGCGCTGCTGCGCGTGCTGTCGGAGTTGCTGCCGGCGGCGGGACTTGGCCCTCCGTTGGCAAGTCCACCGCCTTTGAACTGGAGCCTCTTGCTCTGTTTTGGTGGTTTCGTCCTGATCGTGGCGCTGATCTGGTCGGCGATGCTGGTGGCGGTCGCCGACGGCCGTGGTTCCTCCAGCATGCTCGTGACCGCCGGCGGAGGACCAGGCTACACCGGGTTCAGCGACACAGGCCCGAAAACCGGCCGCTGGCGGCTGATGCTCCTGGCGGCACAAGCGGGGATCGGAATTTGTCTGCTCTCCGCAGCGGCGCTGACTACCGGCATTTACGGCAAGCTCTCGGTACGCAATCTTGGACCGGACCCGCGCCACACGCTGTTGTTCTCCGTCAACACACCGGATGGACTTACAGTTCCAGACAGTGAGGACAGGGAGTTCAACCATCAGGTGCTCTCCCGGCTGGATCGGCTGCCGGGCACGCGTGCAATTGCCGTGGCAGAAATGTTTCCTCCGTACAGCGAACCCGCTGCGTTTCGAAAGCCGGAAGATCCGCCCGACGCCGAGCGCGAGACCACAGCCCCAGCGGTATCGATTTCGCCAGGATACTTCCGCGCACTGGGGATTGCAATTCTCTTCGGCCGCGCATTTACCGATGCCGACGCCAGCAACGCGGAGCCGGTCGCAATCGTCAGCCTTGGGATGGCCGCGCACAACTGGAATTCGCCGGAACAAGCGGTCGGTTCGCGATTCACTTTCGGTCCGGAGTTCAAGACGTTCTATAAAATCGTGGGAGTCGCCGCCGATTTCAGCGGATATTGGTCGCAAAATCCGGTTCCGACGGTCTACCGTCCCATCGCGCAGACTGGGTGGTGGTGTAGAAGCGTGATCCTGCGGACGTCAGCCTCTCCGGCCGCGGTCGCAGCGCTAGCGCCGCAAGCGTTAGCCGGCATGCCCATCCCGACGACGATCGCGAACGTGGCGACGATGCACTCCGAGTGGCAGGCAACCCTGACTCGTCCCTATTCCCGTATGGTGGGGATGATGATGCTGGCTTTGCTCGGCCTGGCACTCAGCGTCCAAGGCGTGTACGCGGTGGCTGCGGGAACAGTCGCCGCCCGCAGGCGCGAGCTTGCAGTGCGCTGTGCGCTGGGCGCAGAAGCGGGTGCGCTGGCCTGGAATGTGACGCGCGACGTGCTGGCCGCGGTGATCTTCGGGTCGGGACTCGGTCTGGCGGTGACCCTGGAATTGCAGCCATTGATGAAGCGATGGCTGGGCCCGGCGGCGGCGTGGCAGGCGGAGCCAATCGCGGTGGCGTCCGTACTCCTGGCGCTCGCCGCCATCGGAGGCTGTTACTTCCCGGCCCGATCCGCCACGCGAGCGAACCCCGCCGAAGTTCTGCGGGAGGGCTGAGGTCGAGGCGCGTCGAGGCGCGCGCGCAACCTATTTCTTCACGGTCACAGTCTGGTCGCCATCCACGTAGGCCATATAGAGTTCGCCGGCCGCCCCGGCCAGGTCTCTCGATCGTCTCGGCGCGCCCAGCGGGTCCAGCGTGCGGCGGCCATCTTCGCCACTCCGCCCCGGCGACGCGCGCAAAGCCAGCTTTCCCCCTCCCGTGGTTTCGACGTCTTTCAGGCGAAACATAACCCGGTTGCCATGTAGCAGCCGCTTGTGGGCGGACTCCACAATTTCCCCCGTCACCGTGGCTCCCGCGGCCACCACGACCGCGCCGTGCATGTGGAAATCGTGCTCCGCGGTGAAGTGGAGCGGCGTACCGGCGGGAGCGTCCAGGGGCACATCTGCGGACAGGCGGATGGGAATCGGCAGCCGGTCCAAAACCGTGACTGTCTCCGACGCGGGCACGGTAGCCGGCGGCGCTGGATCGGCAGCCGGCGGTGCCGTGGGAGCCGTGGCGGCAGCCGGGGTCCTGGCGACCGTGGCGGCCGGCGGCGCGGCGGCCGTGGCTTTGCGCATGGCATCGATCACCTGCGCCGGCACATCCGCTTCGGCCAGCCGGATGATCTCGGAGGTGGACATGTTGAAGTTGGTTTTGGAGGAGCGGATCTGCTGCAGGATGAGCTTGGTCGAAACGTCGGCGTTGACCATCTGGAGCACGTCGTCATTAGTGAGCACGCCATCGGCGTTCTTCGCGCCAACCGCCGGCCGCGAGTGGCGCGGTCCGGTCTCCACAATCACCGCCGCAGGAACGTGTGAGTGCGAAGAATGGTGGAACACCGCCCAGAGGATCAACACGCCGGCCAGCACCACCATGCCGCCTACTGTCAACACGCCCGTCAGCGCCACCAGCACAGGCACGCGCCACAGGCTGCGTTTGGCGGGTGGCGCGGGAGGCGCGGGAGGCGCGGGCGGCCGGGGCGGAGGCACGAAGAGGATCCCCGATTCCGAGTCGCGCTTCAGCATGCCCAGCGCCGCGCGCACTTCGCCGATGGATTGCCAGCGCTCCTCGCGATTTTTGCGCAGGCACCGCCACACGATGTGTTGCAGCGCTGGCGGCACGGCCGCCGAAGTCTGCGCCAGCGGTCGCACCTCATCGCGCAGTATCGCGGTCAGCGTGGAGATGGCCGAATCTCCGGCAAAGGCGCGCTCTCCGGTGACCATCTCATACAGGATGGCGCCGAAGGCAAAGATATCCGACCGTGCATCCACCGGCTTGCCCTCGGCCTGCTCCGGCGACATGTAGCTGACCGTGCCCAGGATGGAGCCTTCCACC
>DATJRE010000115.1:0-13127 GCA_035505095.1 Bryobacteraceae bacterium
CCCGAACCAGGAAACGAATTCCGGAGGCAAGCCCGAAGTTCTGCCGCTGGGCGACCTTCCGTTAGGTGTGGCCGGAACCGTTATCGGCAAGGCCCCCACCGAGTCAGTAGCCAACGGCCAAGCCAATGGCGTGTCGTATGATCCGTCCGGCAATAACGCCTGCTTCGGCGGTTTCGTGTCGCAGACGATCCTGGATGCGGCGACTGTTACGGTCAACTCCGTGATCCCGACGACCGCATACCAGAACAACGGCGCCAACTCCAGCGCGGTAAACAACGCTACGCCTGTTGACGTGGGCGTCCTCGGTTGCGCGACCTACAACTCCGATAGCATCATCCAGGTCAACGGCACCACCACGAACAATCCGACGTTCAGCTTCTCGCTGCCGGTCGGCACCACCTCCACTACGCCTGGCAGCCTGTCTTTCAATCTGGTCAATTTCAACCCGTCCTTCCCGAACCCGACCTATACCGTGACGCCCAACAACGGCAGCGGCACGATCACCGGCACCTATACCCCCGCGGTAACTGTCGCGAACAGGTGGCTGAATTACGCCTCGGGCAGCGGTGACACGATAAACCTGTCCGTCAATACCGCCGTGGCCGATACCTTTGAACCCGGCATCTACAGTGTCACCTTCCAGGTCACTCCGCAGCAGGGCGACAACGCCGGCGTTCCGCAGAACGTTACGGTCACGCTGACGGTTACCGGCCAACTCACCGAGAACAGCAGCTTCGGTGGCGGCATCCCCATGAGCCAGACGGCGCCCAACGGCGAGTGCGTCGTGGGAACGGAAACCTGCTCCTTTACGGTTTCCAATGGCGCGACCTTCAGCGACGGCAACGCCGTCGAGACGATCCAGGTCCCCTACCTGTCACTGGTTCCCGCGCATGCCCCGACTTCGGGCGCGGTAGCGTTCAATGGGACGGTAGCCAAGGTCGGCACAGCTCCGATCTTTACGAGCGCGAGTTGGACTACCACTGGTCCTTCCGGCGGGGCACCTTGCGGCGGGCCTCCCGGAATCGCCCCTCCCAACCACCTGACCTCTTCTTCTCCGGTGGCATGCTACGTCACGTTCAGCATCCCGGCCAGCGACTTTATCGGAGTCCAGAACGGCACTTACAGCAACACCTTTACGGTGAATGTTACGGGCCTGGACAACCCCGATCAGGGCGCGCCGGAAAGCGCCTCCGCGAGTGCTCCGGCCCTGCCGGTTGCCATTACGTTTACGGTTGTGGTGAACAACAACGCCCTGCTGTTCACGGGCAATAATCAGTTCTCCTCGCCCGTTGGCCCCAAGGGTCAGACCACCATCACCATCACCGACATCCTGGATAGTATCTACCTGAACACCACCTCTGCTACCACTTATACGGCAGCCGGAGTGGCGGACGTTGGCGCGGCCTGCCCTGGCGGCACGGCTATGGCCGGTATCCCGAATTTCGCGTACGGCAACAACGGCACGCTGCCGGCGTCTAACGCCACTACCCCCGATCCGCCGTACACCCCGACCCAGATTCCGTACCCGGTCTCCGTTCCCAACCCGGGCAACGACGCTCCGGGCACTTACGCCACCACGGTCACGATCACCACTTCCACCGGTCAGACGGCTTCGAAGACTTATTGCCTGACTGTCGGCAATACGATCAGCGTCTCCTTCGCTACGCCGGATGATCCGACCCAGCAGCCTCCGCTGTATATCGAAGCAGGCACCACCCAGGCCGCCACCATGAGTATCACGGCCGTCGGCACCCTGATTCCGCAGGCGGCTGCCCCAGGCGCGGTGGCCGTTCCATTCACTGTCACCGCCAATGGTGCGAATCCCAATTGGGAAGTCCTCGTCGGTTGTGGCGGCACGTTAATGACGCCGACGCTCTGCAATATCGAAGGCAACGGCAATCCGGACATCAATCCGCCGCTGCAGACCAACGCCGGGGAATACGATCCGTCCTGGACGGTCACGGCCACCGGCACCCTGGGAGATGGTACGTCGGGCGCCGATCAGGCTGTGGTTACTCCGCCGCTACCTACCATGACGGCCGGGCTGTCGGAGTCTTTTGTATTCCGTACCCAGGTGACTTCCGGCCTGGATCTGTTCTACTGGACCGATTTCTCCCTGTACGCGAATTCCGCCAACCTGCCTCCGGGCAACTACGTGACCGGCGCGACGCTCGCCACCGAGACCAACCCGGCTCCGCCGTACGCGATTGATCCGATCTACTCGATCGCCTATCCGGGAGGCGGCACGAATCCGGACTGGCCGGGCACCGGCAAGCCCATCGTTCTCCAGTTCTACGAAGTGCAGAACTCCGGCGTGTACGAGATGCAGGATGGCACGCCCGCCGGCGTCGGACCGCTCCACACGGAATGCCCCGTAGTCTTGGGCGCCGCGGCTTGCCAGAACGTATACATTACCGCTTCAGGGGCCGAGCCCCGGCTGACCACCGCCGGCGGCGTTCTGGACTACACCTTCACCTCGGTGGATTTCCTGGCCGGTGCTGAACCGACGTTCGCTTGCGGCGGCGCCCCTGGATTCGGTCCGCCGAATGAATGTACTCTGACCAGCGTAATCAATACGTTCGTGGCCAATATCCTGAATCCGGGACAATACACCGCCTTCTACAACATCAACACTACCGATGGCATCAGCGCCAATATTCCGCAGCCTTCGCCGACGATGGTAGAAGTGATCTTGACCGTCATCCCGAATCCCAGCGTGACGCTGCTGCCGAATCCGCTGACGTTCGCCTACAACGTCGGAGCGCCGGCTACGGCCCCGACCAGTATCGCGCTTTCGATGGGCACTTCGGCCCCCAGCGGCCCGGTCGCCGTTACCCTGACTCCCACCGCCGGCACGGCCACGGTTGAGCTTTCCGTCAATGGTGGTACACCTTCCACCAACCCGGTCACCGTGTGCGTAGTGGGCGGACAGATCCAGGATTGCAATGGCAACAAAGTCATTCTTACCGCGAGCATCGGCAACCTGGCCAGTTTGACCAGCACCGGCGCGTATGGGGCCACCCTGGTGGCTTCGATTCCGCCGACCAATCCGATAACCGGTCTCCCCAACGCTCCGGTCTCCATCACCACCTTCACGGTTCCAGTCAACGTCGTGGTAAGCAGCAGTCCCACGCTGACCCTCGGACCGAACCTGACGTTTAATTGGACGGTAGGCCAAGCGGCCACCTCTCCGGCCAGCAGCAGCATGAACATCACCCTCGCGGGCAACGATACCTATACCGTGAGCTCGAGTGCGGATTGGGTCACGCTGGGCGCGCCGGTTCCGAACAACACTGCCACCGTATCCACCGTGGCGGTTTCGATCAACCTGGCCGCCACCGATCTACCGGCAGCCGGCACCATGGGGACCTCCACCATCACGGTGAAGGGTGCCTCGGGTGAGTCCGCCACAGCCACGGTGACTTTAGCCGTAGCCGCCACGCCGACCATTACCCTGGTTCCGCCGACTGGTGTGACGAACCCCGATAACGCCACTTATTTCGCCGGATCTCCGGATCCGGGCACCATTCCGGTCGGGGTGTCTTTGACCAACACTCCGGAAAATCCGACCTATGCCATGACCGCCACGGTGAATGCCGCCGCGGCTTCCTGGTGCGCGGCTACCAATCCGGGCAACGTCAACAACTCGGGTGGCAGCTTCACCGTTACGCTCACTCCGTCGGAAGCGAAGCTCGCCGTCAGCGCCACGCCGTACACCTGCGTGGTTACGGTGGCCGGCAACGGCGGTCTTACGTCCACGACCTTCACGATCAACCTGACCGTGTCCGGTCCGACGCTGACCTCGGTTACGCCCAACCCGGTGGTCTTCAACATCCCGATCATGCCCACCAGCGCCTTCACGAAGACCGAGACGATGGCTGGAACCGGCACTTACAGCTTCACCACCACGCCGGCTACCCTGACCCCGCAACCGCCTAACAGCGTGATGTGGCTCACGGCAACCAGCCCGGCCCAGTTAACCAATGGCGCAGGAACCATGACCGTGACCGTGCCGATGGCGGCCGCCGATACTCTCATGGCCGGCCAGTATGTGGGCAGTGTCGCGTTCCAGGGTCCCAACCCGACTCCGTACAACCTCCCGGTGACCTTGAACGTGGCCCAGATCGTGGCCAACCCGGCGACTTTGACCGCGTTCACTCACTACATCAACTACACCACCCCGACGGCCCAGACCGTGATGTTGACCGCCCCGATTACCGGCGGCGGCGATGCGGGCCTGGCGTTCACCGTGACCGCCAGCCAACCCTGGATCACGGTTACGCAAACCGCTGGAACCACCGGTGTGACTCCGGCTACCTTGTCGATCGTTTACAACCCGACCGGCCTGGCCGCCAGCGCCACGCCGTACACCGGCACCGTTTCCATCGCCATGACCGGTTCCTCGGCGCCGCCGATCTCCATCCCGGTTTCGCTGACGGTCAATCCGGAACCCACGCTGACTGCTTCCATGGGAGCCACGACCATCGCCGGGCCGACCACCGGCAACGCCGGTAACACGACCCTCATCGGCTATGTCGGTGGAACGCCTGTAATGGAGACTCTCACCATCACCGGTAACGGGCTGCCCACCGGCGGCACCATGCCGTTCAGCGCGTCGGTCTCCTCCACGGGCGGCTGGCTGTCTCTGCAATCCGGCGGCAGTACGGTGAGCAATGTATCCGGTACGACCGGCGGCGGTATCACCCTGGTGGCGAACCCGGCTGGCCTGACAGCCGGTACCTATGATGGTTCCTTGACCATCAGCGGTCCGAATGCCTCCAACAGCTTGAATATCCTGGTGGTATTGAGTGTCCCGAGCACGGCGCCCTGTGCGTTCGCATTCTCTGGCGGCAACACGGCGAGCCTGACCAGCGCTGGAACCTCCACTACCACCTCGGTTCCCGGTGGCGCGTTGCCTGAAGTTCCGGTGACCGTTACCCTGACACCCAACGCGGGCGCCTCTTGCAGCGGCACCTACACGGCGACCTCTAACGCTTCGTGGCTGACCGTCACGGTGAGCGGCAGCACCATCACCTACACAGCTCTCAGCAACGCCACCACCAACCCGGTGACGGGCACCATCACGGTCAACAATTCGAACGGCGGTGGCGAGACCCTCGCGGTGACCGTGGCCGGCGACGCCGAAGTGCTGTTGGATCGCGAAGTGCGCGCTCTGTATCAGTCGATTCTGGGCCGCGATCCCGATGCCGGCGGCTTCCAGTTCTGGACCGGCACCGGTTCAGCCGGCTTGGGACAGATGGCCGATTCCTTCTTCACCAGTCCGGAATCGTTCAACACCAACTTCGCGGTAATGGCGGCTTACCAGGCTGCCACCGGCGCGGCCCCGACCTACGCCGAGTTTGTCACGGCCGTAGCACAGGTCCGGGCGGGCATGTTGCCCACCGCGCTGTACACTTCGCTGTCCGCCCCGAACAGCCCCTCGGCGATGTCTCTGTATGAGAACCTGCTGAACCGGGCGCCCTCGGCGACGGAATCCACCAATTGCGGCGCGAACCTGGCCAACTGCTTCGCCAACCTCATCGGGTATCCGGGAAGCAACAGTCCGGTCAGCGCGACCAACAGCGAGTTCCAGAGCACCGGAACCTTCCAAAACCTGATGTCGGCAGTCGGCGATCACACCAACGCGCTGTACGTCCGGATGCTGTACTTCACCATCCTGGGCCGCGACCCCGATTCCGGTGGCTTGCAGTTCTGGCTGGGCGTAGCCAACAGCGGTGGCGCTGGAATCCTGTTCCAGGGCGCGGCGACCTATCCGACGCGCATCCAGATCGAGGGAACCGGCGTCCCGAGCCAGGGCTTCATCGGAAGTCCCGAGTTCCAGTCCAAGTTCCAGTAAACGGCTGGTTCGCAAGACCTGAAACAAAATCGGCGCTCCTCCGGCAACGGGTGAGCGCCGATTCACTTTTCAAGGGGCAACCAACAGGGGACGCGGCTTATCGCCCAGGCGCGAATCCCTTTCCGAGGCTGGCGCATTCTTCGTACACTTCCAGCAGCTTGCGAGCGGATGCTTTCCAGGAGAACCGTTCCGCCCGGCGCAATCCCGCTGTGCGCAGTCCCTCCCGCGCGATCTCCCCGGAAGCCAGGCGGCGCATAGCCGCCGCAATCGCTTCGGTGTCCAGCGGATCTACCAGCAAGCCAGCTTCCCCTGTGACTTCCGGCAGCGAGGTGGTGTTGGAACTGATCACCGGAGCCCCCAGCGACATGGC
The DNA here is from genome assembly GCA_035505095.1 of Bryobacteraceae bacterium. Taxonomy (GTDB): domain Bacteria; phylum Acidobacteriota; class Terriglobia; order Bryobacterales; family Bryobacteraceae; genus JOPF133. The sequence goes on from DATJRE010000115.1 coordinate 6,228, forward strand.
TTCCAACACCGGCATTCCGAACCCCTCAAACAAAGACGGGTACAAAAAAGCGAAACAGTTCCGGTAAAGCCATTCCAACTCGCGATCCGAAACATAGCCGGCCAGTTCGACCCCCGCGGGCGGTTGCCGTTTCGGCCCGCTGAAATCGTCCATCAGCCAGCCCTTCCCGCCGGCCAGCACCAGCGGCAGGCGCGACCTGCTGCGGACATAAGCCTCCACCAGCCGGCGCTGATTCTTGCGCGGCTCCAAGCTGCCTACGGAAAGCCAGAAACTCGCTGGCGCAAGATGCTCGAAGCGCTCGGGGCGGGCGGGATCCGGGGCATCGAATCGATAGCGGCTCCCCGGATGCACGTATGCGGTACGCCCGGCCGGATAATGCGGGAAGACTTCCAGAAAATGCCGGCGGCTATAGTCGGAGTTGGCCACGATCCAATCGGCGCTGGTGGCGGCGCGGAAGACTCCCTCCAGGCAGCCCACGCGGTTAGCCTCGGTGCTCCACGAAGGATCCACCAGGAAGCTCAGGTCATGCAGGGTATAGACCAGGCGCGCCCGGCGCAGCCCGCGGGGGCAGAAGAAATTATTGCTGTGGAGCACGTCCGGGCTGCCGATGCGCGCTTCGAAATCCGGGGCGCCCTCCGGGGGCTGCCGCCAGAACTGCTGCGATTCCTCGAAGGTTGCCGGGGGCTTCATGCGCTCAAAAGCAGGGTTGCTGGTGGAATAGGCTGCCGTGGCGCATAACGGGTCCCAGAATAAATCGCCGAAGGCCGGGTAAAGCAAGAACCCGTTCCCGCTCCCAAGAGCCTCCAACGCCCGGATAAGCCCCTCCGCGAAGTATCCGCACCCGGCCTTCCCGGCCCCTGTCTGGCTGACATCGAACCCGATCTTCATACGCCCTGCGTAACCGCTATTCACCGCAGCCCCGGAGAAAGCGCGGAGAAAAATGGGCCGACCTCCTGGATTTCTCCACGTTTCGTCAGCCTCCTCCGCGGCTCTGCGGTGAGAGCCACTGCCCCACTGCCCCACCGATCCATCCCCCGCCCTGCCGCAGCATGTCCGCGGAAATCCGGCGATTCCAGCGTAGCGCCGACCACCACGCCAGCGCCGTCATCTCCACCGTGAAACGAAGGTTCCCTCGCCGCACGCCCCGGTCGTCCAGCACGGCATGCGCGTAGTTGAACAGCCACCGGTCGGGTACCCGGCCGAACAGCGACCGCAGCATATCATTATTCTCCGCGTGGACCTTCACCCGCGATCCCAAGGTCTTGGTCTCGGCATGCAGCCGCGAGCCGGCCAGCACCGCGCCGATGCGCGCGAACCGCGCCCCGTTTTTCCCCAGCCGCAGCCAGTATTCATAATCCAAGGCATAGTGCCATTGCACGTCCAGCGGTCCGAAGCGCTCCACCACGCTGCGCCGGAAGAATACCGCCGGCTGGCACAGGAAACAGCGCTCTTTCAGCCGCTCGAAATCCCAATCCTCCGTGGGATAAGGCTCGATGACGCGATCATACTCGTCGATGTGGTTGCCGTTGCCGTAGACCACGTCCACATCCGGCCGCCGCTCCAGGAAATCGGCCGCCGCGGCAATCGCGCCGGGATAAAAGATGTCATCGGAGTTGAGCCAGCCGATGACTTCTCCGGTGGCCCGGGCCAATCCCTTATTGACCGCATCGGCCTGGCCGCGATCCTGTTCCGAGACCCACTCAATCCGCGGGCTGTAGCGCTTGAGGATCTCGACGCTTTCATCGCCGCTGCCGCCATCCATCACCAGGTATTCGAACGGTCCCGGTTGCGCCAGTACGCTGCGGATGGTGCGCTCCAGATAGCGTCCCTGGTTGTAAGAGGGGGTGATGATGGAAACGCTAAGAGGCATGGGCCTCACGCGGCAACTGGCGAATGGCGTCCGGAGCTTTCGGAGGTCCCTCCACGATGGCGGCCGATTCCAGCAGGCAGCCGAGCTGGCGCGGATCCTCACCGCCCGGCTGGAACGCGGGAGAGCACACCAACTCCATCGCGCCGGCCTCCTCCGGCAGATCGAGCGTGATAGTCCGGCTCTGCCCGCGGGAGATGCGGACTTCCCTATCAGGGCCGGGGGGCACTCCCGCCAGAGGCGCCACGCGGATGGCGATCTCGTCGGAGGGCAGCCATTCGGGCGCCCGCAACGTGACGGTGAGCCGCCGCGGAGCGGATCCCTGGACGAATACCACGGTGATGCGCGGGCCGGTCCAGCCATCCGAAAAAACACCGTACACCGTGGACGGGCACTCCGCCAGCTTTCCGGCGGCTTCCTGGAAAACCACCCAATACCGCGCTGCCATTTCCTCGGCCGTCAGACACTTCGCGGCGCGGCGCCGGCCGCGTTCGATCAGGTCCGCCCGCAACTCCGGTTCACTTTCCAGGCGTTCAATGGCCGCCACGATCTCCGCCGGCCGGCGCGGATCGAATAGTAATGCCGCAGCTTCCTCCTCGGTTCCCGCAACCTCCGGCAGGCTGGTCAGGTTGCCGCACAGCACCGGGACGCCCGCGGCCATGGCCTCCAGAACGGGCATTCCGAAACCTTCAAACAGCGAGGGAAAGATCATGGCCGCCGATCCGGCCAGCAGGGCCGCCAGTTCCTCCTCCGGCAGGTATCCGGCAAAGACCACCCAATCGGCCAGCCCCATGCGCCGGGCGGCTTCCATCAGCTCGTCGCGGCGCGGCGAAGGAGCGCCGGTCAGCACCAGCTTCAAATCGGATTGCGGATAGGCGGCTCGATAGATCCCCCAAGCCATCAGCAGCAGCTCGTGATTCTTATGCCGCCAGAAATTGGCCGGGAACAGCAGGAAGCGGCCGGGGGCCAGTTGCAGCCTCGCGAGCACCTGCTCCGCGGTGCCCGCCGGTTGGGCCAGCCGCTCCCGGGCGGCGATCCCGATTACGGCCGTGCGTTCGGGGGCCAGGTTCGACTGCTGTAAAACCGTGGTCCGCGTATATTCGGAGATGCAGACTACCCGGCTGGCAACCCGGCAGATGTAACGGAAATTCTGCTCGCGCTCGTGGCGGTCCGCGGAGCTGAAGAACTCCGGATAGTACAGGTATTGCAGGTCGGCCACGACGCTCACCACCGGCACCGCCGGATCGTAGAAAAAGATCCCCGTGAACGGGCAGAAGAGCAGATCGGCCCCCACCCTGCTCAATACCCGGCTTTGAGCGGCCCACGCAGCCCGCCGGTCTTTCAGCCTCGCATAGAGTGCGCCTGTCTTTCCCGCCACACCCGCCGGCAGTAATTTCCGGAGCAGCCGCGCCGCACCCCCCGGCGCTCCCGTCGCGGGATGGCCGCCGCGCGGATGCGAGACGCACACCCGGCGCACATTGGCAGCATCCAGGGAGGCCAGCTCCGCATGGCTGCTTTCGGCGGTGAGCAGCACGAATTCACAGGCCGGCGCCAGCACCGCCAGCCGCCGCACCAGCTCGATGGCCAACAGTTTGATGCCCCCGTTATCGCCGCCCGGCAGCATGGGGGTCAGATCCACGGCCACTCGCTTCAACCGGGGAGCCTCCCCGGCAGGGGCGCCGGCGGCGGTTTTTTCCCGCAGCCCGGCCAACCATTCCTTCCAGTAGCGCGGCAGGCGCCGGGCGTTATAGCGGCTCCCCAGCACCAGGCTGCGCAGATAAGCCGCCGGGGAAGATTGCATGGGGGTAAAAAACTGATCCGTGCGGTCTCTCAGAAACGAGACATAGCTGTACACCCAGTGCAGCGGCACATAGCCATAGTGGTGGCGCAGCAGCCCGATGCATTCGTCGAACATACGCTGCTTCTGGCCCAGGCTTTTATTGCGGCTGTGCATACGCGATCCGGCCAGGTGCCGGGGGATAGCGCGGAACGGGTAGCGCCGGGAAAGGCGGATCCACAGGTCATAATCGAAGGCCGATTGCAGCGACTCATTCAGCCCGCCCACCGCCTCGACCGCTTTCCGCCGCATGAAGGCGGCCGGCTGGCAGATGGGGCATTCGCGGCGGAACATGGACGGATCGTATGGAGCCACGGTAGGATAACGCCCCAGCGTCCGGCCAGTTTCATCGATCCAGTAGCCTCCCCCGTAGACCACCACCGAGGCGGGATCCTCCTGGAAAGCAGCCACGGCCGCCGAGACTGCACCGGGCAGGTACAGATCGTCAGCGCCGATCCAGGCCAGAATCTCTCCTCTGGCTTTCCGGAAACCCCGGTTGACGGCATCGGCCGTGCCTCCATCCGGTGACGAAACGAACTGTAGCCGGCCGCGATAGCGCTCCAGAATCTCCACCGTGCCATCCGTCGAGCCGCCATCCATGACCAGGTACTCGATGCGCGGATAGTCCTGTGCAAGCACACTGCGGATGGTTTCCTCGATAAACTCCGCGGCATTGAACGAAGGGGTGACGATACTGACCAGAGGCCGTAGCAGCACTTGGTAAGCTCATCATAACGGAATGCGCATCCACTGGTTTTCACCGCTGGCTCCGGCCCCCACCGCGATCGCGGATTATACCGGGCGTCTGCTTGCCGCGCTGGGCGCCCGCGCGGACCTGACCCTGTGGACCGACCAGGCGCACTGGTACTCCGGCCTGGAGAGCCACGCCGCCGTGCGCCGCTTCGATCCGCAGGCGATTCGCTGGGAGGGACTGCACACCGCCGACGCCGTCTTCTACAACCTCGGCAATGATGCACGCTTCCACCGCAACATCTGGCAGGTGGCCCGGCGGTATCCCGGATTTCCCATCCTGCACGACGTGCTGATGCACGATTCGGTGGCTACCGACCACCAGCACCACCAGGATCGCGCCGGCTACCTGGACCTCATGCAATCCCACTACGGCGCCCGCGGCCGGCGGGATGGCGAGCTGTATTGGTCGGGCGCGCTGAACCTGCTGCAAATGGGCCGCGTGTATTCCTGCGCGCCCTACCTGCTCGAATCCAGCTTGGGCACTATTGTGCACTCCCGCGCCGCCGAACGCGCCCTGGCCAAAGAAGTGGATGTGCCAGTCATCCGCCTGCCGCTGCCCCTCCCGGCTCAACGGCCTCCTCAGCCACACGGCAGTCTCCCGCCCTGGAAGCTGGTGGTGTTCGGCTTTTTAGGCGCCAACCGTTGCCTGCAGCAAATTCTGCGAGCGCTGGCCCAACTCCAGGACCGTCGCTTCCAACTCCATATTTATGGCAACATCGAGGACCGCGCCACCGCGGACGCAGCCATCGACCGGCTGCGCCTGGCGGACCAGGTGACCGTCCACGGCTTCGTCCCGGAAGTCGAGCTGAACGCGGCCCTGGCCTCGGCGCATCTTGCCCTTAACCTGCGGTATCCGACCAAAGGCGAAGCCTCCTACAGCCAGCTCCGCATCTGGAGCCACGGCCTCCCGAGCCTGGCGACGCGCATCGGCTGGTATACCGAGCAACCCGCCGGCGCGCTTTTCTTCGTGCGGCCGAATTTCCTGGTGGATGACCTGTGCGCCCATTGGCGCGCATTTGCCGCCCAGCCCGCCAGGTATTTCGAAGCGGGAATGCGCGGTTACGAATACCTGGTGGAACATCACTCGCCGCAGAGTTACGCCGCCAAAATCGTGGAGATCGCCGGACAGGCTCCGGTGTACCGCCGTCGCTGGAACGCGCAGCGGATGGGCGGACGCGCCGTCGAAGGATTGCGGGCATGGTTTCCGGCCGGGGCGCCGGGCGGATATGTGGACCACGTGGCAGGCGTGATCAGCGAGCTGAATTGAGAAAGCCGCTTTTGTCTTTGGTGATTCCGGCATGGGGATCGGCTTTCACATCCCGCTGATGCGCAGTTTGTGGACGCCCAGGCCGAGCAGACGCTGATCGAGTCCGAATTCTCCGGCATCGGCCGGGGAGCCGGGATTGTCCAGATGAATCTCCAGGAGTAACTCCCGCTTGCGGGCTGCGGCGGAGGCCGGGATCGGCAAAGTCCGCTCCACGCAATCGCCGGTTTCCACGCACCAGCCGCCCAGCGGTTCCCGGTTGCAGACCACCCGGACGTCGAGCGTGCGATGCCCTTTGGCGATGTAAGCCCCCGATTCCATCGCCAGCAGCGCCGGCCCTTGGAAGGGACGCTCCAGCGGGATGCGCAGTGCGGCGCGATACCCATCGGTCCAGCAGCCCCAGGGTTCCGGCTTGGACCATCCTTCGCCGGTATATTCGGCGCCATTGCCTCCGGCTGCAAAACCGATCTCCGAGCCGGCCCGGTAAGGCGTGGCCTCCCCGGCGGATTTACGCTCACGCTTGAAGTGCGCCGCGAGCGCCTCCGCATAACCCTCCGGAGTGGCCGGCAGGAGGTTGATTTCCTGCTCCTCGTATAGATACAGATGCGAGAGATGTTTCTCCGGACGAAGGCGACGATAACGCTGGGCTTTGCGCTCGCGCTCGGGCCGCGAATGAATTACCAGGTCGGAATGCTCGATCCAGCGGTCAAAGAGCACCATGCCACGGCCCTTCATATCCATAGGTTCGTGGATGACCGCGGGCCAGCGGATCAGCTCGGGATCGTTGCGGAAGAAGCGTACCTGGTAATCGGGGAACCAGGGCGGGCTGGAAATAAAGCGATCCCCCGGGGGGACCAGCCAGAGGCGCGGCAGAATCAAGTGCGTGAAATGGTTGCCGCGCAACACGGCTTCCAGTTGGAGAGGATCCCAATTCCCGCCCAAAGTTTCGTCGTCATCCAGGCGCAGCACGTATTCGGCGAAACAAAACGAAGCCATCGCGGGCAGAGCCGATTCCAGCGTGCCTCCGGTCTCGATCCGATGCACGTGGGGCGTATACTGCCGCGCAAGCGTCTCCGTCTCGTCGGTGGTTTCCCGGTCCACGCACACCACGATTTCGCCAGCGAAGCCCCGCCCGGCCACCGATTCCAGGCAGGCACCGATCCGGCCGGCGCCATCTTT
>DATJRE010000116.1:0-3078 GCA_035505095.1 Bryobacteraceae bacterium
ACGATTCTTGCGCAGCGGTGAAATCCGCGACGCAGGGGCAGCGCGGGTCTCGCCGAGGATTCCGCCAGGATGACTCTGATGTTCGCCGACCGCCTAAGCGGCCTCGTGGCTGCCCGTTCTAACTTGGCCTGATGGTAGCTACGGATTTCACAACTACTATTCGAAAACCGCAGCGGGCTTCCAACTTCCGGGTTACCGATTCGACTCAGAGCTCGCGAGGCCACATCCGCCCGCCTGTGCTTCCCAGCCAAGTCTACCAATTTTCTTGCGGTTGCCGAAATGGGGAACGCTGGCGAGCGGCGCTTCGCCGGGGAGTGCCTGCCAATCAGCTATGTGGCGCCCTCGATGCGCGATTCCGTCAACTTCCCGAGAGGGACCTGCTGGGCTTTGGTGATATGCGATAGGGATTTCGCAACAGGAGTGTTTGACGCGCGCGCCAAAGCACGGCCGCCCCCGCACCCCCCCTGCCCAGACCGCCGACTACATCGTCGGCGAAATTGCTGTCGTTTTATCCTGGCGCGGACATGTTGTTCCAGGCCCCGGCCGGGCGACCGGCGCGGGGGGCGAGCAAACTACCGGGCGCACGATACGCCGCCCTCGCCGTCGGCTGTGCTCCTCCACTTGTCCTCGGGCGAGGGTCCACGTTCCGCGTTACAATCCACAAGGTATGCAAGTACATGACTACGCCGCCGACGGTGCCCGTACGTCGCCGATCACCGGCGAGAACGCTCTGATAAACCGGTGGAAACAGCGTGGGGATTTGTCGGCGGCACTTTTGCCAGTGCCACTTAGATCTGGATCTGAATCATGATTCGGCAGGAAGACTCCGAGTTGTTCAAGATGGCTCGGAGGCAACTATTCACGGCCGTGATCGGAGACGTAATGGACAAGTTGGGCATGCGCCGCCAGTTCCTGCCTCAACCGATTCAACCTCTGCAACGCGACATGGTTGTGATAGGGCGTGCGCTGACGGTTCTCGCAGCAGACTTTTTCGAAGAAGTATTCGAAGGCTCCCATAGTGCGATCTCTATGCGGTCCTTCGGATTGATGCTGGAAGCACTCGACGATCTAAAAGCGGACGAGGTGTATGTTTGCACGGGAGCGTCGCCGCGCTTCGCGCTTTGGGGCGAACTCATGACCCGGCGAGCGATGAAGTGCGGTGCCGCGGGAGCAGTCCTGGACGGTTATTCCAGAGATACGCGGGGCGTTCTGGCATCCCGATTCCCGGTGTTTTCCCGGGGTTCCTACGCACAGGACCAGGGGCCGCGCGGCAAAGTTGTGGATTTCCGGGTTCCCATCGAAATGCATGGCGTGCGGATTGAGCCCGGCGACATCCTCTTCGGTGACATGGATGGAGTATGTGTCGTGCCCAAAACTGCGGAGCAAGAGGTCTTTGTTCGCGCGCTCGAAAAAGCGCGGGCCGAGCGGAACGTCGGGAGGGCGCTGGACGAGGGCATGACTGCATCCGACGCTTTCGCCAAGTACGGAATCCTGTAGTCAATTCTGGACGCTCGAACATTTCCAGCATTGGTTTACAGCGGGCAGGCACTTGAGCAAGCAGTTCGAATGTTGGATCGTTGCCACGCCGGACAGCCGCAAGTTCGCCGTCCCGGATCACCCCGTACCGAGAGCGGGGTCGTCCACCGCCGCGACCGCCAGCGGGCGGATGGGATGCGGCCGCGCGGAAGGCCCACATTTTCCTGGCGCTTCCGCGCCTGATGCCGGGCTGCCAATTCCGCGCCCGTTCCAAGCTTTCAAATCACCCCTCGGTCACGATTGCGTCGCGCCGTGGGCATGGGCGCCACGTGCCGTATGATAATGGTCCCCTTGTCGAGACGCCGCACCCCAATTGTCCGCGCCGTTTCCAGTGCATCACGCTGCAACGGCATTCCGCGCATTCGTACAAGTCGGCATATCGGCTAGACCGCTTGTACCCCAAGCACCCGTGCCCACAGGATGGGCAGGGCATATCGGAATTCAATGCATGGTATTTCATGGCGTGGCGGGCCGCTACGTCAAGTGCCTGCTAACGGCGCCTGTCGTTCGTTCCCGGGCTTGGCGTCTCTTCCACACGCATCGACACCCATCATAGCGCTTTAGAGACGATGATCATCTCCGACCGACTGGCGTCGGATTCGTGCGAGCGCTAGGGACGCGCTTGAAGACGTGGCCGCGCTGACGATTCGTTCTTGAAGATGGCCGCCAATCGCGTTACGTAAGCTCTTTTTGTCGCCACATTGTAAGGAATTGTAATTCCATCTTGACCGGCGCTTCCCACCAGTCTCCAGCAGCATCCCAGAAGTGGGGACGGACGTATGTTCGAACAATCCTTTCAAAATGGGGAAAAAGGCCGAAGAGCCCGTAGTGTCCTGCTGGGATTCATTCTGCAAGGCTTAGCCTTAGCGTTGCTGATCGTTCTGCCGCTCTTGTTTGTGCAGCAACTTCCGGAGATGCAGCAGATCAGCTATCTGGTGGCCCCGTCACCACCACCGCCCCCGCCTCCACCGCCGGCCGGTCGTGCGATGGAGGCGCGGCCAGTCAGGACCGCGATCACACCCAAAATATTCGATCCCTCGCATTTGACAGAGCCGAAGACGGTCCCCACGGTGGCGGCTTCGAACCAGCCGCAGATCGCCCCGCCGTCAATCGAGGGCGGTGTGCCCGGAGGCGTTCCAGGTGGTGTGGCCGGAGGTCAGATGGGTGGCGTGCTGGGTGGCGTCGAGGGCGGTGTGCCCAGCGCTGCCCCACCACCACCACCTCCGCCCCCGCGGGCGGAAGCGCCTAAGCCAATGCCCGAGCGCATTCGAGTAGGCGGCCAGGTGGAGGCTGCGAAACTAGTGCATGAAGTGCTGCCGCAGTATCCGGTACTGGCCTCTGAGGCGCGGGTCCAGGGCATTGTACGATTGAGCGCCGTCATCAGCCAGGATGGACGTGTGGAGGATTTGAAGGTGATCAGCGGCCATCCATTATTGATCGCCTCTGCGATGGATGCTGTCAAGCAATGGGTCTACCAGCCCACGTACCTGAATTCGCAGCCCGTAGAAGTTCAGACTGAGATCGACGTGACTTTTCAGGAAA
>DATJRE010000117.1:0-7036 GCA_035505095.1 Bryobacteraceae bacterium
CAGGATGCCCAACGATTCCTGGTAGAGGTCGCGGCTTCGCTGGTACGCCGCAACCGATTCAGCGCCCTTCGAGAAACGCGCAGCCGACCGAAAGGCGTCTCCTTCGCACTGAAGGCTCAACGCCAGCCCAAACTGGTCCGCGCCGGCCGAATGCCCCGCCGCCGCCCGGCGATTCAATTCCACCGCACGGCCGGCCGCCTCTAAACGCTCCGCCACCGGGCCGCCAAACATTTCCATCGAATCTGCACGGCGTCTCCAGCCATCAGCCGCAGTTGCGCCTCGCCCGCGCCGGCAGCCATCAGGAACCGCACAGAATCGCCATACAGCTATCGCCACTGGCCGTCTGAGGTATGCCTGGCCTTCTCACGCTTGAGCCACCCCTTGGCCGGCTGTCGTGCCAATTCCACCGGCGCCCCGCCTCACACACTACAGGAGTTGCCTCGGGAGCTTCATCCGCCGGGTGTCCACTCCTCCCACATCACCGCCTCATCCCTCCCCAATGCCGTGCCGCCGCAGCATCTCCACGCCGCGGAAGTCGCCCGCAGATTCGGCGCTCCGGGCATGGCGCCAGGCGGCCTGATAGTCTTCCCGAAGCGCGTAGACTTCCGCCAGCGACACGTGCGCCTCGGCCAGGCCGCCATCCAGCCGCACGGCCTCCAGCAGCAATCCCAGGGCCTCGTCCTGCCGGCCCTCCATCCGGTAAAACTGCGCCAGGTGGTAATACGGACGCGGGTTGGCAGGCTCCCGCTCGATCCACGCCCGCTGCTCGTCCATCTGCTTGCGGGTCTCGTGGTCCAGCGCGAAGCCGATCACTTCCTTGCGCCAGAAGCTCACCGCGCGCCGCCCCTTTCGCCCACCAGCAGCACATGCACATCCATCACGTTGGTGTTGGTCGGGCCGGTCTTCACCAGGTCGCCCAGGGACTCGAAATAATGGTATGAATCGTTGGCCTCCAGAAATCGCGCCGCCTCCGGATTGCGTGCCAGCGTCCCGCCATCCGCAATCGCTCCGGCCGCGTCGGTGGGGCCGTCCGTTCCATCCGTGCCGGCGCTGAACACCACCACCTCCGGCAGTCCGGCAATATCGATAGCTGCGGCCAGCACGAACTCCTGGTTGCGCCCGCCCAAGCCGCTGCCCTTAATCGTGACGGTCGTCTCGCCGCCGGTCACGATGCATGCGGGCGGCTTCACTGGCCGCGCCGCGTGCACCACCTCGCGGGCAATCGCCGCGTGCATTCGCGCCACCTCGCGCGTTTCCCCCTGAATCTCGCTGGCCAGCACCAGCGTCCGATATCCCAGCTCGCGCGCGCACCGCGAGGCGGCGTCCAGCGCCAGCCGATTGCTCCCCACCACCGTGTTGCGCACGCGCTCGAACAGCGCATCGCCGGGCTTGGGGGTCTCCGCAATTTCGCCGCGCACGCCGGCCTCGATGCGCTCGCGCACGGAGGCCGGCACCTCACCCGCAATGCCGTAGCGGTCGAAGATCGCCGCCACCCGGGCGAAAGTAGAGGCGTCCGGCGCCGTCGGGCCCGAGCCGATCACGTCCAGGTCGTCGCCAATCACATCCGAGAGCAGCAGCGCCTCCACCGTCGCCGGCGCGGCCAGGCGCGCCAGTTGCCCGCCCTTGATGGCCGAAATGTGCTTGCGCACGGCGTTGATTTCGTGAATATCCGCCCCGCAGTTCAGCAGCAGCCGCGTGACCGCCTGCTTCTCTTCCAGCGTGATGGGCGCCGCCGGCAGCGGCAGCAGCGCCGATCCGCCGCCCGAGATCAGGCACACCACCAGGTCGTCCTTGCCGGCGCGCGACGCCAGTTCCGCAATGCGCCGGGCGCCGGCCACACCCTGGGCGTCCGGTACCGGGTGGCCGCACTCGTTCAGCTCGATGCGCCGCAGCCGCGCCACGTGCCCGTACTTCACGTTGACCACGCCGGCGGTGATGCGCCGGCCCAGCACGCGCTCGGCGGCCTGCGCCATCGAAGCCCCCGCCTTGCCCGTGCCGATTACATAAATGTCCCGGAAACGCGAAACATCGCGCCGCGAGAGCTGCCGGACCACCGCCTCCGCCGGGTCGGCCGCCGCCAGCGCCGCGCGGAAAATGGCCCGTGCGTCTTTCCGCAAGCGCGCAACCGGCCGCCGCGCCACGGGCCTCTTCGGCGCCTTCATTGCAGCACCGGGTGGCGTAGAATACTCTCGACGGTCACCTCCGGATCGTCGCTTTCAATCTTCACATGCACGTTCGCCATCCGGTAATACTCGCGGCGCGATTCGAACAGCGCCGCGAAACGCGCCGGGTCGCGCGCCAGCGGCCGATCGGGATTCTGCGCCACCCGCTTCGCCACCACCTCGAAAGAGCAATCCAGCCACAGCGTGATGCCGTTGGGCTCCAGCACCTGCCGGTTCACCGGGTCGGCAAAAGCTCCGCCGCCCAGGGCCAGCACGGCGGGCCGGCCGCGCTCGATCCACCCCACGTGCTGCCGGATGACGCCCGCTTCAATCCGCCGGAATTCAGCCTCCCCGCGCTGGTCGAAGATCTCCGCGATGCTGCATCCCTCCCCGCGCTCGATCTCCTGATCGGTGTCGAAGAAATTCCATCCCAGGCGATGCGCCAGGTGGCGGCCTATGGTGGTCTTCCCGGCGGCCATGAAGCCCACCACGTACAGTCCCGGAGTGCGTTTCAGTTTGAGGTTCATTCCGTTCGATTCATCTCCGCCATGCGCCCTTCCACAATGCCCGGCAGCAGGCGCCGCAGCGCCACCATCAGCCAGCCGGAAGATGGCGCCATCACCGTCCGCGCGTCCCCCTCCACGCCGCGCCGGATCGCCCGTGCGCATTCTCCGGCCGTAATCGCGAAGCGCCGCGCGCGCACTACCAGCGGCGGCGCCGCGCCCGCCAGAACATTTTTCTGAAAGCCTGTAGTGACGTAGCCGGGGCACACCAGCATGGCGTGTACCCCGTCCGCGCGCAGCTCCATCCGCAGCCCTTCCGTCAGCGACCCTATGGCGAATTTCGTGGAACTGTAGAGCGTCATCCAGGGCAGCGTGACTTTGCCGCCAATCGACCCCACATTGACAATCGTGCCGCTGCGCCGCGCGCGCATGTGCGGCACAGCCAGTTGCAGCATGCCGAGCAGGGCGAAATAATTCAGCTCCACCATCTGCCGCACCTGCTCCATGGGCACCGCCCAGGACGGCCCGTAGACCCCCACTCCCGCGTTGTTGATGAGGATATCGACCGCCCCGAAGCGTTCCATAGTACGCGCCATCACCGCATGCCGCGTGGCTTCGTCGGTAAGGTCGCCGGCGGTCACCAGCGCCGAGGGCCCGCCCGCCTGCGCCGCCGTCCGGGCGAGTCCCTCCGCCGACCGCGCGGTCAGCGACAGCCGCGCCCCGGCCCGCGCAAACTCCGCCGCACACGCCGCGCCGATGCCCTCGGAGGCTCCCGTAATCAGCGCGACTTTGCCCTCGATTTTCACGTCCCGGAGACCGCTCTTTATGCTAGCTTACCGGAACCTGCCCGATTGGCAAGCGCGTCTACACACGCGCGCCCTCGAAACTAACCCCCATCCGCGTGATTCCGTCCGCCCGGCTGCTCCCGCGCGCAGCTCAACATCGGATCCGAGCCCGCCTCGAAACGGAGCGTCTGTCAAATCCTCGGCTGGGACACTGCCACGTCCGCACGTCGATCCGCGGCTCAAAACCGTCGAGACGCACCCCTGGGGACCACCGCGGCCGGCGCCAGCGTGAGCGCGGCAACCGGCGCAAACCCCGGCGCCTTGGCCAATGATCGCAGGCTGTAGCGGAAATTCATATGTGCGGAGACGCAATTCGGAAACCGTAGGGAAACTGGGCTCCTTTCAAAGCATACGGCGCCGGCGGGTATCCGGACTGTTCATTCCTGGGAAAGACCATTGCGGAGGGGGACCGGCGCCCCGGCCGCCCGATTTCCGTTTGACACCAACTTTTCAGTGCTGTTAGCCTGAATTTTCATGGCATCGGCATCCTCGCTCCACACTACGCCTCTTCACCCGGTGCACCGCGCCCTCGGCGCCCGCATGGTCGATTTCGGCGGCTGGGAAATGCCGGTCCAGTACTCGGGCATCATCGACGAGCACCAGGCCGTGCGCAATGCCGTGGGGCTGTTCGATGTCAGCCACATGGGCGAAATCGAAATTCATGGCCCGGAGGCCGGTGCGCTGGCCGACCTGGTGACCACCAACCACGCCCGCAAGCTCAAAATCGGGCAGGCGCATTATTCCGGGCTGCTCTATGCGCACGGCGGCTTTGTGGACGATATCCTGGTGCACAAAGTGGCCGAGGACCATTATTTCCTGTGCGTCAACGCCGCCAACCAGGAAAAAGACTTTGAGCACATCCGCGCCCGCAACCGCTTCGGCGCAGAAGTGGAATTCGCCAGTGCGCGCTATGCCCAGATCGCTATTCAGGGTCCGCAGGCGCGCGCTACACTGCGAAAACTCACGCCGGTGGATCTGGCAGCCATCAAATATTACTGGTTCACGGACGGCACGGTTTCGGGCGTTCCGGCGCGCATTGCGCACACCGGCTACACCGGCGAAGATGGCTTCGAGATTTACGTGCCGCCCGAGGACGCCGTGCGGCTGTGGAACGAATTGACCGAGGCCGGCCGCGAGTTCGGCATCAAGCCCTGCGGATTGGGCGCGCGCAACACCTTGCGCCTGGAGGCCAAGATGGCGCTTTACGGCCACGAGATCGACGCCTCCATTTCGCCGCTCGAAGCCGATCTGGGCTGGATCGTCAAATTCGATAAGGGCGAATTCGTGGGGCGCGACGCCCTTCTCAAGCAGAAAGAGCAAGGCCTTACCCGCAAGCTGATCGGCTTTGAAATGCGCGGCCGCGGGATTGCCCGCGATGGTTACGAAGTGTACCTGGAAGGCGCCCCGGCCGGATGGGTTACCAGCGGCTCGCCTTCCCCGGCCTTAGGTAAGAACATTGGCCTCTGTTATCTGCCCCTGCAGCACGCCCAGGTGGGCAAGACCATGCAAGTCATCATCCGCAACCAGCCGGTGGATGCGGTCACAGTGGAAACTCCGTTTTACAAGAGAGCGAAATAAAACATGTATCCAGAAAATCTGCGGTACACGAAGGAGCACGAATGGCTCCTCGTCGAAGGCGACACCGGAACGGTGGGAATTACCGATCACGCGCAGGAGGAATTGGGCGATATTGTGTACGTGGACTTGCCGCGCGTGGGCACGCAACTGACGCAGGCGGGTGCGCTGGGGTCGGTGGAGTCGGTGAAGGCGGTTTCCGAGATTTACTCGCCGGCCGCGGGCGAGGTGACGGAGATCAACGGGACGCTGGCCGATGCGCCCGAAAAATTGAACGAAGATCCGTACGGCGCTGGTTGGCTGGTGAAGATCAAGCTGAGCGATGCGGCGCAGGCCGCCGGCCTGATGAACGCGGCGGATTACGAAGCCTACGTAGGAGCCGAAAAGTAAGTTGCGCTATCTTCCGAAGTCCGATTCCGAACGCCGCGCCATGCTGGACGCGTGCGGCGTGGCCCATGCCGATGAGCTGTTCGCCCACCTGCCGGAGGCTGTCCGGCTGAAACGGCCCCTGGCCCTCGATGCGGGCGTTTCCGAATACGAAATTGTCCAGTATTTCCGCGACCGCGCGGCCGAAAACGCCAACGGCTACGCCTCCTTTTTGGGCGCCGGCGTCTATCGCCATTACCGCCCGGTGCTGGTGGATACGGTGGTTTCGCGGGGCGAGTTTCTGACCTCGTATACGCCCTACCAGGCGGAGATTTCGCAGGGCACCCTGACCGCCATCTTCGAATTCCAGACCATGCTCTGCCAGCTTACCGGCATGGACGTGGCCAACGCCTCTATGTACGACGGGTCCACCGCGGTTCCCGAAGCCGCCATGATGGCGGTGCGCGCCACCGGGAAAGGGCACGTGCTGATCGCCCGCTCGGTGCATCCGGAATACCGCGAAGTGCTGCACACCTACGCGCGCCACCAGGGAATGCCGGTGACGGAATTCGGCTACGTGCCGGAGGCCGGGACCATCGACTTGGAAGATCTGGACCGCAAGCTGGATGGCCTGACCGCCGCGGTGATTGTGCAGTCGCCCAACTTTTTCGGCATCGTGGACCAGGTGAAGGCCGCTGCCGAGATGGCCCACCAGCGCGGTGCGCTGCTGGTGGTGGTGTTCACCGAGGCCGTGTCCATGGGGCTTGTGGAGCCGCCCGTGGATGCCGATATCGTGGCGGGCGAGCTGCAATCGTTCGCCATTTCGCCGAGTTACGGCGGGCCGTACGCCGGCATCCTGGCGATCAAGGAAAAGCTCATCCGCCAGATGCCCGGCCGCCTGGTGGGGCAGTCCACCGATACGCATGGCAACCGCGCCTTCTGCCTGACGCTGGCCACCCGCGAGCAGCACATCCGCCGCGAAAAGGCCACTTCGAATATCTGCACCAACCAGGCGCTGATCGCCCTGATGGCCACGGTGTTCATGACCGTCTACGGCAAAGAGGGGCTGCGCGAGCTGGCCACGCAGAACCTGGCCAAGGCGCATTACCTGGCGGGGAAACTGGCGCCGCGCTTCTGCGGCAAGTTCTTCAACGAGTTTGTGGCGCGTGTGGACGACCCGGAGGCAGCCAACAAGGCGCTGCTGAAAAAGAAGATCATCGGGGGCCTGCCGCTGGCGCGGTTCTACCCCGAGCTGCCCGATGCGGTGCTGCTGTGCGCCACCGAAATGAACACCCGCGCCGAGATGGACGCGGTGGCGGAGGTGCTGGGATGATCGAAAAAGTGCGCGAGCATCTCTCGCAGAACGAGCCGCTGCTGTTCGAGCGCAGCTCGCCCGGCAAGTGCGCGTACCAGCTTCCTGCGCTGGACGTGCCGCCGGTGGACCCGGCGGAAGCGCTGGGCGCGGAAAACGTGCGGGCGGAAATCGAAGGCTTCCCGGAAGTCAGCGAAGTGGAAGCCATCCGCCACTTCACGCGGCTTTCCACCTGGAATTACGCTATCGATCACGGCATGTACCCGCTGGGAT
>DATJRE010000118.1:0-15834 GCA_035505095.1 Bryobacteraceae bacterium
GCCTTGCATGCCTTCGATGATGCGCGTGCGGATCTCGCCGACTTCGGCGGAGGAGAGCGTGCGTTCGGGCGATCCCGCCGTCAGCCGGAAAGAGACGCTCTTTTGTCCCTCGGCCAGCGGCGGACCGGCGTACTGTCGAACAAACTGGATGGACTCCACCAGCGGGCCGGCGAAGGCGCGGAGTTTGCCCTCCAGCTCGCCCGAGTATTCGCGCAGGCCGGCGATTACCGAAAGATCGAAGGCGCTCGAAGGGTAGCGGCGGATAGGCCGGTACTTTACTTCGATGGCCGCGGCCAGCCGCTGGACCAGCCGCAGGTCCAGGTCCAGCACCGCCGCGCGGCCGGTCTCGATAAGCGACGGATGCAGCTCGAAGAGCCGGCCCACGGTTTCGCCACGCCAGACGATGGCCGCGGACCGCGCGGGATGCTCGTACGGGTGGGCCACGGCGGGGCACGCCGAAGCTTCCGGCATCAGGCACCCGGCGGCACGCTTCAGTTCGAAGAGGCCGGCTGAGCCATCGCCAGCGCGGTCGTAGATGGCCGCCACCAGGTGCGGGATTTCCGCGGGCAGGCCCTCGGCGCGCTTGTGAATCTCCAGCCCGATTTCGAAAATGCGGAAAGCCTCGCGATGCTTGGCGTTTTCCGTGACGTTCTTCCAGATGCCCGGCAGCAGCGACTGCCGCATGAGGGCCTGGTCGGACGCAATCGGGTTGGCCACGCGCACGTGCGCCTGCGGGTCCATGCCGAACGCCCGCACGGCCTCTTCGCTGAGGAACGAATAGTTGTAGACCTCCGTGAATCCCAGGTCTACGAAAATATTGCGCACGTGGTGCTGAAACTTCCGCGTAGGATTGGCGGGCGGAACGGCGGCCGCCACCAGCGGGGCGCGCGGGGTGATGGAATCGTAGCCCACCATGCGGCCGACTTCCTCCACCAGGTCGTCCTTGATGGAGATATCTTTGGTGGCGCGCCAGGAGGGCACGGTGACCACCAGCACGCCGGGTTCGGGCTGGGTAACGCCGAACGCCAGGCTTTCCAGAATGCGGCGCACTTCGGCGGGGGCGATGGGGCGGCCCAGCTTGCGCTCCAGCCAATCGAGCGGCAGGCGGATGGGCGGCGGCGGAACGATTTCGCGCCGGCAATCGGCCACCCCGCCCACCACGCGAATGCCGGGCGAGATTTCGCGCAGCAGTTCGATGGCCCGGGCGATGCCGCGGACGGTGTTGGCTGGGTCCTGGGCCTTTTCGAAGCGCATGGAGGCGTCCGTGCGCAGTTTGAGCGCGGCGGAGGTTTTGCGGATGGAGGAGGCCTGGAAATTGGCGCTTTCCAGGACCACGCGCGTAGTGGCCGGGCCGATGGAGCTTTCCATGCCGCCGATCACACCGGCCAGCGCGATGGCGCCGCCTGGATCGGTAATCGCCAGGTTGGCCGGCTCCAGGGTGTACCATTCGCCGTTCAGCGCGTGGAAACGCTCGCCGGGCCGGGCCGGACGCACCAGGATGCCGCCGCGCAGCTTATCGGCATCGAAGGCGTGCATGGGCTGGGCCAGTTCGGCCATCACGTAGTTCGTCATATCAACAATGTTGTTGATGGGGTTCAGCCCGATGGCCGTGAGCCGGTACTGCAGCCACGCGGGCGAGGGCCCCACGGTGACGTTTTCGAAGACCAGCGCCGAGTACCGCGGGCAGAGCGCCAGGTCTTCGATTTCCACGCCGATGGCCGGTGCGCCGGTGGGCAGCAGTTCGAGCCGGGCCGGATCCTTCAGCCGTTTGCCCAGAATGGCGGCCACCTCGCGCGCCATGCCGTGATGGCCCCACAGGTCGGGCCGGTGGGTGATGGATTTGTTGTCGATCTCGATGATGCTGTCGGGCAGGCAGCCGGGAACGGGCGCGCCGGGATTGGCGCCGGGGAGCGCGTCGAGTTCCAGGACGCCGCTGTGATCCTTATTAATACCCAGCTCAGCGGCGCTGGCCAGCATGCCGTCGCTTTCCACGCCGTGGATGGTTTTGCTGCCCACCGGAACATACACCGTCACCACGCCGGGCCGGCAGTTGGGCGCGCCGCACACCACTGTCTTATGGCCGAAGCTCCCCAGATCCACCACTGCCTTGACGGTGTGGCCGCCGAGCGGCTCCACTTCCACCACCCGCGCCACGCGCGCTCCGGCCAGCAGGGCGCCCACCGGCTCGATGCCCTCGCACTCGGCGGTCTTCATGGTGATAAGCCGCTCCAGCGGGGCGGGGGCGTAATCCAGATTCTCCACCAGTTGGTCGATCCAGTTATAGGAAAACTTCAAGGTCTCCTCAATAGCGTTCGCCTTAGAACTGCTCCAAAAAACGCAGGTCGCCGCCTTGCAGATGGCGGATATCGTCGATGCCGTAGCGCATCATAGCCAGGCGCGTCAGCCCCAGCCCGAAGGCGAAGCCGTTCCACTCTTCCGGGTCGATGCCGCTCATGCGCAGCACCTTGGGATTGACCAGTCCGCACGGCAGCAGTTCCACCCAGCCGCTCTGCTTGCACACCGGGCAGCCCACGCCGCCGCAGATCAGGCATTGGATATCCAGCTCAAACCCCGGCTCGACGAACGGAAAGTAGCCCGGCCGCAGCCGCACCGTCACCTCCCGGCCGAAGATGGCGGCCAGCAGGGTCTTCATAAAATACAGCAGGTGGGCGACCGAGACTTCGCGATCCACCATCATGCCTTCAAGCTGATAGAAGGTGTGCTCGTGGGACGCGTCCACACTCTCGTTGCGAAACACGCGGCCGGGCGCGATCATGCGCAGCGGCGGACCCAGCCGCTCCATGCCGCGCACCTGCACGGGCGAAGTGTGGGTGCGCAGCAGGTTGCCGCCATCCAGCCAGAAGGTGTCCTGCATGTCGCGCGCGGGGTGATCGGGCGGAATGTTCAGAGCGTCGAAATTGTAATATTCGGTTTCCACCTCGGGGCCATCCAGCACGGCGAACCCGAGCGACGCGAACAGCCCTTCCAGTTCGCGCTGGATGCGCGTGATAGGGTGCAGGTGGCCGCGGCGCGCGCCGGGAGCGGGCAGCGTGATATCCAGCCATTCGCTGTCCAGGCGGGCGCGCAGGGCGGCTTCGGCGAACTGCTTCTGGCGCGCTTCGAGGGCCGTCTCCAGGGCCTGCCGGGCGGCGTTCAGCAGCTTGCCGATGCGGGCGCGCTCATCGGGCGCCAGTTTGCCCATTTCCTTGCTGAACTGGGTGAATCCGCTCTTGCGCCCCAGGGCTTCCACGCGCACGGCCTCCAGCTCCGCGGCGTCCCGGGCGGCGGCGATGCCTGCCAGCGAACGAGACTCCAGCTCCTGTATCGATTGGTCCAGCATGTGAGGAAGTTTCATTGTAGCAAGGGGGGTGGAACTTCCACTTCGGCCGCGGTGTCGAAAGGGGTATGAAGCTGGCGTGCTCCGTGCTATTGGTGTGCCTGGCCGCCGCGCAGACGGAGGACTATCCTCGCGAGAGCGAGAACGCCTTGCAGCGCACCACCCCGGCCAAGCGGCTTTTTCCGGAAGATGTTCCGTGCGGCGGCTACCTCTGGAAATCGGAGCACAAGGCCGAGTTGCACATGGTGGCGATCTATTATTTCTTCGGCAGCACGGATTACGGTAAGGGCAAGATGGGCCTGTACCCGCAAAGCCTGTATCACGCGGTGATCAACGAGCAGCGCGACCCGCCCACCGCGCAGGTGGTGATGGAGGGCGGCCACCTGAAAGAAGTGAAAATTCAGATGACCGCCAAAGAGTACCAGGCCGCCCGGCAGTGCTTTCCAGGCAACTGAAACCGGCGCGCGGCGCGGGGGTAAGATCGCGGCGTAAGATAGAGCCATGGCGCTCGAATTCACCACGTCTTACCTGGCCGATTCCCTGGCGATTTTTCGCCAATACAAGAAGCATGCCGAGCGGGCCCTGGAGCAGGTTCCGGATGAGCACCTGTGCACGGCGCTGGATGGCGAATCGAACTCGATTGCGGTGATCATGAAGCACCTCGCCGGCAACATGCGCTCGCGGTGGACGGATTTCCTGACCAGCGACGGCGAGAAGCCCGACCGCAACCGGGATGCCGAATTTGAAGACCCTCCGCCGACGCGCGCGGCGCTGATGGAAGTGTGGGAGGCTGGATGGGCGTGCCTGTTTGCGGCACTGGAGCCGCTGGGGGAGGCCGACCTGGGGCGCACGGTCTACATTCGCCGCGAAGCCCATTCGGTGATGCAGGCCATCAACCGGCAGGTGGGGCACATTGCCATGCACACAGGCCAGATCGTGCTATTGGCGAAACACTTCGCCAGCCAGAACGAGAACTGGCGCCCGCTGACGATTCCCAGGGGCAAATCGGCGGAGTTCAACCAGCGGGTGGCGGCGGGCGAGGCCAGCCAGCGGTAGGGCGGGGCGGAGCGGAGCGGGCAACCGGCTCGATTTACTTGAACTTTTTCCCTTTTTCAATTTGCTTCCGAGCCTTAAGTACAGACTCGTCGAATTCTTCGAGTTCCACTTTAAGGTCACCGAGGGCTTCGGCGGCGTGCTCATAGTGTGGCTTAATGGATTGGGCCTTTTCACCGCCGCCCAGGAGCTTCTTGACGTTCTCTCGAAGCTGGATTTGCATGGTCTTGACTCTGCCGTTGCAATCTTTCAGGAACCTATCGAGCTTGGGTTCAAAAAGCAGGATCGGCACATAGGTCTCCTTAGTGGGTGCCTTGACCTTCTCGATGGTTTTCAAATAGTTGTTTAGACTCTGCTGAGTACCGTGGAGTTCGTCGCCAAGTCGGTCGACCTCCAGCTTCACGGAATTAGCGAAGCTGATCGCTTGCTTCTCAATCTTTTCGAAGTCCTTCGCCTCGCCCAGATGTTGCTCGACACGCATTCTAGCCGTCTTTCTCATCGCTCCCGCGCGCGTCACATATTCATCGACCCGGTTCTTCCTGCCAACGGCTTCGGTCGAAATCACCATTCCCTTCTTGCGGTTGTTTAAGCGGAGAGCAAACGCGCCCGCGCGATCCTTGACGTAGGGGAGGGCCTGCCTGACGGACTCGGTCCAAAGATTGCCGCGGTACTGTTCCACCATCCCGAGGGCCCGGAGTTGCTCGTCGTCCTTCTTCAGGTCATCTCGCCAATCCACCACTTTCTCGGCCGCACTGTTCAGCGCTTTGACCTTCTCAGCGTCGACAGCCTTCTCTATTTGCGGCAAGAGGTTCTCGATGGTGGCCATCTCCGATTTGGCCTTACTGTGAGTCTCCTCCATGTAATGGCAGAATATCCGATTATTCTGCTCCGCCACGTCGCAGGCAGCAAGCACTTTGTCGACTGCCTCGCCAATCTGCACGGCAAGCTGGGAGCGTTTGCGGACGAGGACGAACCTGGCTTTTTCGTCAAGTGGTTTTGACTCCAGTTGCCCATCCGCGCCCTTAATGGACTCCAGCCTTGCATCCAGAATCGCTACCTCAGCCCCGATGGTCAATGGCTTGTAGTTCGGCATAGGAAATCCTCAGGGAAATAATATCGCATTCAATCGCAGTATTTTCAGGCCAAGCCGAGCGCTTTTGGGACGGAAAGGGGCGAGTTGCCCGGCATGCCGTGAGCCGCTCCAAGGTTACTACGCTGTAAGTGCGCTCTCTTGACCGCGGACCTGCTGCGCGAAGTACCCGTCGTGCGCCGGGTGGCGAGATTGGCGGCCGAAGACCACTGGAGCCACGAGCGCGCCGCGCAGGCGTTAGCGGCTCACTCCTGCCGCAGCGCCGCCAGCAGATCGCCGCGGCTGGCGCGTAGCGCGGGAATCCAGCAGGCGGCCAGCGCCACCAGGGCCACCGCGCCGGAGACCCCCGCCAGCGTCCACGGATCGTTCGGCCGCACTTCGTAGAGCAGGCTGGCCAGCAGGCGGCCGAGCGCCAGCGAACCGAGCAATCCGGCCGTTATGCCCGCCGTGATCCATTGCGCGCCCTGCCGCAGCACATAGCGGATCACATCGACGCGCTGCGCGCCCAGCGCTTGCCGTACGGCCAGTTCACGGGCCTGCCAGGCGGCCCGGCAGCTCATCACTCCGTACACCCCGACGATTCCCAGCAACGCCGCCAGGCCGGCGAAAAATCCCAGCATCATGGTGGTGAAGCGCGGTTGGGCCACCGATTCGGTCAGCCGGTCGTTCAGGGCTTCCACGGTGGCCACCGGCTGGCTGGGGTCGATGGCGGCCACCACGCGGCGCAATTGCTTGCCCACCACTGCCGGGTCCAGCGCGCATTTCAGCAAGACTCCCAGTTCCGTGATTCCCTGCGCTTGGCGGTAGGAGCGGTACATGGCCGGCTCGGGCGCCGCTGCCAGTCCGGAACCCTTCACGTTGCCCACCACCCCCACAATCTCGTACACCGGGGTGCCCCGCGGCCCCATGCGAACATGCTGCCCCAGCGGATTCTCGCCGGTGAAGTAGCGCCGCACCAGCTCCTGGTTCACCACCACCGCCAGCGCGGCGTTCCCGGCGTCGGAGTCCGCCAGCAGCCGGCCCCGCAGCAGAGGGATGCCCATCATGCCGAAGTACTCGGGCGTCACCACCGGATAGCGCGCAAACGGCAATTGTCCCCGCGGCCCGGGCGGCCTTCCCTCGATGACGAACTGATTGGTGGCGTGCCAGAAGCCCGGCGGCAATTCCGTGGCTTGCGTGACCGTGGCTGCCTCCACCCCGGGAATGGCCCGCGCCTCCACCAGGAGCTGCTCGACGAAAGCGAGTTGGTGCGCCTGGTCGCGGTAGCGGGCGCTCGACAGATTCATGGTGGCCGCCACCAGCCGGTCGGGTTGGAAGCCCAGATGGACATAGCGCATCTTCCAGAAGCTTTGGATGGTCAGCCCCGCGCCGGTGGCCAGGATGCACAAGGTGGCGATTTCTGCGGCCGCGATCAGCGACAGGATACGCATAGCGCCGCGGCCGCCAACCACCGGACCGGCGCCCACTTTGATCGCCTCGGCCAGCCGGTTCCCGGTAGCGCGAAGGGCCGGCGCCAGGCCGAAGAGCAGCGTGGTGAGGATGCCGATGGTCACGGCGAACGCCAGCACGCGGCCATCGAAGGGCAGGCTCTGGAAACCCGCTACGCGGTAGGGAGTCCACGCGAGCAATGGGTACCGCGCCGCGTAGGCGATCAGAATGCCGGTGCCCGCGGCCAGCCCGCCCAGCAGGCCGCTTTCGGTGAGAAGTTGGGCAATCAGGCGCCCGCGCGACCCGCCCAGCACCGTGCGGATGGCCAGCTCGCGGTCCCGCTCCATCAGCCGTACCAGCAGCAGGTGGCTGACATTGGCACAGGCGATCAGCAGCAGGAAGCCGGCCGCTGCCACCAGCACCAGCCCGGCTCTGGCAGCGTTGCCGAACAGGCGTTCGCGCAACGGCATCATCCGGATGATGATGGTTGGCTTGAAAGCCGACAAGGCCCACGGCAAATGGCTCTGGATGGCGGTGATCTCCGTCCGCGCGCGTTCCAGGGAAACGCCCGGCCGCAGCCGCCCCACCACATTGCGCACAAACGACCCGGTGGTGTGGTCGAGCTCCGCGGCTTCGTCCTTGGCCAGCGGCGTGATGGCATCCACCGCGTCGGCGCCGGGAAAGGCGAAGTCCCGCGGCAGCACGCCCACCACGGTGTACTGGCGGTCATCCAGGGTAATCGGCCGGCCGATGATTTTGGGGTCGCCCGCGAACTGCCGCCGCCACAACCCATCGCTCACCAGCGCCACCGCGTCGCGGCCCTTATAGTCCTCCCACTTCAGGAAGTTGCGGCCCAGGGCCGGCTGCACGCCCAAAATCGGCAGCAGCGACGCCGACACCCGCGCGGTTTGGACCTCGGCCGGTTCCCTCGCTCCGGACAAGTTGCGGGAGACGTACCAGTAGGCCGCCAGATCGGTGAAGGAGCGGTTCTGGCGCCGCCATTCGAGAAAGTCCGAGGTGATGGTGATGTCGTCGGCGGTGCGGCCCACCAGTTGCGTCATCCACACCAGGCGGTCGCCCTGTGGGTACGGCAGCGGGCGTAGTGCCACGGCGTTCAACACCGTGAAGACGGCGGTGGTGGCGCCGATTCCCAGGGCCAGCGAGAGACCGGCAGCCAGCGTAAAACCGGGCCGGCGGGCCAGGGCGCGCGCGGCGTAAGTCAAGTCCTGGAGGAGTGTCACCCTGGCTTAGAAACCGCACACTGGCGGGAGGTTCCCGCACCTGCGCGAGGTTCGCGCACGGCAGCGGCGCCTTCAGCTCCAGCTTTCCATCAACGGCTGCACGAAGATGTCTTCGGGGATGCCTTGGGCAATGGCGGCCTCTTTGGTGCAAATCCAGTACTCGGCCTGCCAGTGCTCCTGCCGGTCGTACGGCGGGCGGTAGACGAAAAATCCCTGGGCGCGCCGGCGCACACGCGGCTCGATGCGCGTCTCCTTGCCCAGCGTGTACGCCTCTTTCAGCGCGGCCTCGTAGCTCTCAAAGGGGCCGTCGATGTAATCGCGATGATTGATAATGTGCCAGTTCATTGAGCTGGTGCAGGCGCTCCCTCTGGCCGGGCGGAACTGAACGGATTGTGCCGGATTTCCGGGTCCGAGGAAAAGACCGGACCGAGAGTTCGCCTGGAGTTCCAAAGTCTTAGATGAGACACACCGGTGATCGGTTTCAGGCCCGGCGCCCGGCGGCCGGCGGGCCGGCGGGCAGAAACCGCAAAATTGGGTCGCCGGAAGGGGCCAGAATGGGCCACTTAGCGCCTATAATGGGGATTCCTTATGAGAGTGGAAGTCGTTCTGACAGAAATGGATATCGCCCAGGAGTTCACCGAGGCGATGGAGGCGCGCGACCTGCCCGAGAAGTTCTTCTACTGGTTTCCGCGGTCGGTGGCGGAATGGGAGTCGCTGGCGGCCAACCCGGAACTCTACGGCGGGCTGGCCGAGACCTGGGGGCGGATGACCGGGTACGCCGAGACTCTGACGCGCCACTTCAAGGGCCAGATTCCGGTGATCAGCTTCGGGGCCGGCGACGGGACCCGCGACCGCATGCTCATGGATGCGCTGAAAAACGCCGGCCGGGAATGCTCCTACTTCCCGGTGGATGCCAGCCAGGCCATGCTGGAACGGGCCTGCGCGGCGGCCGACGACGACGATTTCGAAGTGGTGGGGATCAAGGCCGATATCTCCAGCCCGGTGCACATGGTGTACGCGGCGGATGCCGCCGAGGCGCCCCGCGTGCTGGTGTTTTCCGGCAACACCATGGGGGCGTTCGACCCCCTGGCGCAGATCCGCTACGTGGCTCAGTGCATGAAGCCGGGCGACCTGCTGCTGGTGGATGGCGAGCTTTTCGACGAAACCAAGACCATGGTGCGCCGCGACCATCCGGCGGCCCGGCGGTTCCTATGGGGGCTGCTGGGATCGGTGGGAATTTCCGAAGCCGACGGCGAATTGCGCATCAACGCCAAGCATGACGACCGCCACGTGGGCCTGCACCTGAACACGCGGTATTTCCGCGCCGACCGCGACATTTCGGTGACGGTGGTGGGAAAGGCCATGCCCATGGAGCGCGGCGAGCGCATCGGACTGAATTTCCAGTACTCGTACACGGCGGATGCCTTCCGCTGGCTGGTGCGCGAGCAGGGCGGCCTGCAAATTCTGAAGGAACACGAAAGCGCCGACGGGCGGTTTCTGACGGCAGTCTGTTCGAAGTAGCCGGGGGCGTGGCGCCGCGGGGCGGTCTGTCAGACTCCTGATAGAAATGATCCCCACGCTCGACTCAGCCCTGGAAACGCTGCGCGCCCACGAGCACGACCTGCGGCGGTTCGGCGTGTCGCATGCTTCGGTTTTTGGATCGGTGGCGCGGGGGAAGCCCGCACTGCCAGCGACATCGACGTACTGATCCCGAAGGTCGGATTCGGGCTGCGCCAAGCCCAGTCTCTGCAACACCGCGAAGTCTGCGGAGACAGCCGGTGCGCTTCGGCCCGGCGGGCGCTAAGATAGAGCCATGGCGTACACGCCATCCACCTCCCGGCCGGCCCTCTTCGGCTCCGACTAGCCTCGCCGTTTCCACGCGGCGCGCGCCGTTGTGCCGGCGCGCAGATCAACAACGTTTCGACAACCCAAGAGGAGAATTTCCCATGGCTAAGATTTCGGCCGAGGTGCATCCGGATCTGCCCAGCATCCATGGTCCGCTGCCGGGGCCAAGGGCGCGCGCAGTGATCGAACGCGACCGCCAGGTGGTGTCGCCGTCGTACACCCGCGGCTACTCGCTGGTGGTGGAGCGCGGCGAAGGCGCAGTGGTTCAGGATGTGGATGGCAACCGGTTTCTCGATTTCAATGCGGGCATCGCGGTGGCGGCCACCGGCCACTGCCATCCGCGCGTGGTGGAGGCGATTCAGCGCCAGGCCGCCCGGCTGATCCACATGTCGGGCACCGATTTCTACTACGAAGGGCTGGTGGCGCTGGCCGAAACCCTGGCGCGCATCGCCCCGGGCGGCGTTCCACGGCGGGTTTCCTTTGGCAATTCCGGCGCCGAGGCCATTGAGGGCGCCATCAAGCTGGCGCGCTACGCCACCCGCCGCGAGAAGCTGATCGCGTTTTTCGGCGGCTTCCACGGCCGGACCATGGGGGCGCTCTCGCTGACGGCGCGCAAAGCCGTGCAGCGCGAGGGCTTCGGGCCGCTGGTGCCCGGCGTGGTCCACGCGCCGTATCCTTATTGTTACCGCTGCCCGTTCGGAAAAGAACCCGAGGGCTGCGCGGTGGAGTGCGTCCAGTTCATTGAAAAGACGCTGCTGAACACCATCGCTCCGGCTTCGGAAACCGCCGCCATCGTGGTGGAACCGGTGCAGGGCGAAGGAGGCTACATCGTGCCGCCGCGAAAGTTCTTTGAGGAACTGGACCGGGTGGCGCGGCAAAATGGTATCCTGCTGATTTTCGACGAGGTCCAGTCCGGTATGGGGCGCACCGGGCGGATGTGGGCGTGCGAGCACTTCGACGCCGTGCCGGACATTTTGGCGGTGGCCAAGGGAATCGCCAGCGGCCTGCCGTTGGGCGCGACCGTGGCGCGGGCGGAGCTGATGCAGTGGGTGCCGGGCGCGCACGCTTCCACCTTCGGCGGCAACCCGGTGGCCTGCGCCGCGGCGGTCGCCACCATCGAATTGCTGGAAACCGGGTTGATCGAAAACGCGGCGCGCATGGGCGCGCACCTGATGGACCGGCTGCGCGAGTGGCCGGCGCGATTTCCGGTGGTGGGCGACGTGCGCGGGCTGGGGCTGATGATCGGGGTGGAACTGGTGCGCGACCGGGAATCGCGCGAGAAGGCCCCGCGGCTTCGCGACCGCGTGCTGCAACTGGCGTTTGAGCGCGGTCTGCTGATTCTGGGGGCCGGGGAGAATACCCTGCGGCTATGCCCGCCGCTGACGGTTAGCCGCACGCAGTGCGATTTCGCGGTGGAAACGCTGGAGGAATGCCTGCAAACCGCGGCCGGAAGCGCATGAGAATACTGGACGTAGGCTGCGGGATTCACAAACAGCCCGGCGCCATCGGCCTGGACCGCAATCCCGCCAGCCGCGCCGATGTGCTGGCCGACCTGGACCGTTTTCCCTATCCCTTCGCCGACAGCTCGTTCGACCGCCTCACCGCCATCCACGTAATCGAGCACGTAGACGACGTGATCCGCACTATGGAGGAATTCCACAGGCTGGTGCGGGCGGGCGGCACGGTGCGCATCGAGACGCCGCACTATACGGATTTCAGCTCATTTTGCGACCCGACCCACAAGAGCCACCTCAACAGCTTCAGTTTCCGGTACTTCGGAGAGAAGCACGGGGGGTTCGGGTATTATTCGCCGGTGCGATTTCGTGAGATTTCCATACGGCTGAAGCTACTGGCCTTTTGGAGGTGGCTGGGATTCGAATTCCTGGTGAACCGCTTCCCGCGCTACCGGCGTTTCTGGGAGTATTACCTCTGTTACGTGGTGCGCGGCAAAGTGATGGAATTTGAGTTCGAAGTGCTCAAATGATGAGTTGGCTTTACCGGGCGGCGGACGCTCTGCGGAGGCGACGGCTCGGCGATAACCACGGCCGGTGGGGGGAAGACCTGGCACACCGCTATTTGCGGGGTCACGGTTGCACAGTGGTGGCCCGAAATTACCGGACCCTGTCCGGAACTGGCGAAATCGACCTGGTGGTTTGGCAGGGCGAGACGCTGGTTTTCGTGGAGGTGAAAACCCGCGCTTCGGGCGAATTCGGCGAGCCGGACCGCGCTGTGGATGCGGAGAAGGAAGGCCGCTTACGGAGGGCCGCCCGGGACTATGCCCGGCGGGCCGGTGTGGACTGGGGCAAAACCCGCTTCGACCTGGTGAGCGTGACCTTGACCAAGCCGGCCCGTGTGGAATGGCTGCGCGACGCCCTTGTCAAGTAGACCATCAGCCACCGGGTGGTAGTGGTAATGGAACCTTCTGGTACTGATAAGCCATTCAGCCACCAGTACTTCGGAGGAATAGAAAAATGCAGAATTGGTGTGGCATGCTATATCCAGGGAGCGCCTCCGCTACCCTTGTTCAATAAGCACGGAAATCCGATGAACACGGAAACCACTACCGGCTGCGAATCGGCCCCCATCTGGATGGCCGCCCTGATGGCAGTCCGCTGCCTGGCGAACCGCAATGGCAAAGGCGCGTTGGTGTGTTGGAACCACGTTTCGGGCAAGGCCCTTTACACCAACTCCGGCGCGGACCCCGAACTGATCCAACCGCTGGGCGTTTTCCTCCGGGCCGGGCAGACCCTGGCGGTGTCCTGGATTCCCGGCGATACCGCCTACACCGTGGAAGTCTGCTAGACGCCAGCTACGCATCGATACGCCTTGGCTTTATCAGCGTTCATCTGCGTTCATCAGCGGCCGATTTCCTCGCGGCGCTGCCAGGGGTAACCGCCGCTGGGCGCGGTCTCCTGGATTCCCGGCGATACCGCCTACACCGTGGAAGTCTGCTAGACGGCAGCGACGCATCGATACGCCTTGGCTTTATCGGCGTTCATCTGCGTTGATCAGCGGCCGATTTCCTCGCGGCGCTGCCAGGGCTATTAGCCGCTGATCAACGCTGATGAACGCTGATTCTAACGATCCACCCACGCCGGGCGCGGTGAGTTGGGTTGCCGGGCCGGGCCCGTGCCGATCCGCGGACCCTGCGCCGGGCTCGCTGGAACACGAAGCCCGCGTTACTGTAGAGCGCAGCCGCTCCCTCCTTCACTGTCCGCCCAGCGCTTTATGCAACGCCGCCAGTTGATCCAGGAAGGCTGGCGGAATCGTGCCGTCGAGGTCCACGGGAACATCCCAGGTGACCGCTCCGCCTGCGTCCCGAACTTTTTTGGTAAAGGCAATCACTTGCTCATTAGTGAACCGCGGCGTACCTTTTCCCCACGTCTGCCCCAGGTAGCTCAGCATGTGGATCTGGGCGCCATCGATCTTGCCGCCGGAGGCGCGGCGGATGGTCACCAACTCGGGTTTGTCGATCTCCCCGGCGGTGAAATCCTCATGCGGCGTCAACGAGAGCATGCGGTATACCACCCCGGGGTTGAAGGCCACCGCCGCATCGGGGTTGCCCGCGCGGGCGGCGGCGGCGAAGCTGGCGAAATTGGGCGGGTCGGGCGAGCGGTACATGGTGTTCGGAAAATAGCAGCCGTCGAACCACCATCCGGAGACTTTGCGGCCCCAGCGCTCCGACCATTCGCGGATCACCTGCTGCCACTTGCCCTGGAACTCGCGATTGGGGAACGGCCCGTTGTGCCATTCGAGCGCCGCATCGGCGGCCTTATCCTGGCCGGGCGCGCCGGAGGGCAGGTAGACTATCAGCCGGATGCCGCGCGGGCGCAGAGCTTCGTAGAGGTCGGCCACCAGGTCGCGGCGCGAGCACTTACTGGGGCGGATCTCAGTGAGGCGGTCGTAAGCCGCATTGGGCGCGAGGTAATATCCCGAGTTCTGGCCGATGCTGATCTGGTAGTAGCCTGCGCCCACGGAGGCGAGCTGCCGCGCCATGCGCTCCACGTCGAATCCGTCCACAAGCTGATTCCACCGTTCCACGGACAGATCGAGGTGGTGCACTTGGGCCTGCCAGTCCGCCAGGTAGTGGGTCATGACGCCGAAGCGCGCTTCGGACATCCACCGGGCGCGGTCCTGGGCGCCGGCCACAAGGCACAGCGCAAGTCCGGTGAATAGAAGCGCGCTGGTGCGGCGGAAACTCATTGAGCCGGCCGGTACCGTTACGGTTTCAGTCTCCGCCGCCAAGGCAAGCGCTGTCAAGCGCCTGTCACCACGCTATAATCGTCTATTGTCAATGCGCGCTCCCAATTCCGGAGGTTCTGTTCTTTTTGCCCGAATTGCGTAAGGATCCCATCACTGGACGATGGGTGATCATTGCCACTGATCGCGCCAAACGCCCCACAGATTTCATTCGCCAGCCGGTGCCGCCCGCCACCGCCAGCGTCTGTCCCTTCGACTATGGCAACGAGCACAAGACTCCCCCCGAAGTGCTGGCCTACCGCAGCAGCGGCGGCCGCGACGAACCGGGCTGGCGCGTCCGCGTGGTGCCCAACAAGTTTCCCGTGCTGGGCATCGAGGGCGAGTTGAACCGTCAGGGCGATGGCATGTACGACCGCATGAACGGCATCGGCGCCCACGAGGTGATCATCGAAACACCGCAGCACGCGGTCACTTTCGGTGAGCTGCAGGAGAAGCAGATCGAAGAGGTGATGTGGGCTTTCAAAGATCGTGTGAACGATCTGAAGAAGGACCGGCGTTTCCGCTATATCCTGTTGTTCAAGAACTTCGGCGAAGCGGCCGGAGCGTCGCTGGAACATCCCCACTGCCAGTTGATTGCCCTGCCGGTGATCCCCAGGCGGGTGAAGGAAGAAGTGGATGGCGCCAAGCTTTTTTACGATCTGAAGGAGCGGTGCATTTTCTGCGACATCATTCGCCAGGAGTCCACTGCCGGGCTGCGGCTGGTGACGGAGTCGGACCGCTTCACGGTGATCGAGCCCTACGCGCCGCGCTTTCCCTTCGAGACGTGGGTTCTGCCCAAGCGCCACCAGTCGCATTTCGAAGATTCCGACGCGCCCACACTGCAGAACCTGGCGTGGGTGCTGCGCACCACCATGCGGAAAATCGACCGCGTGCTGGAGCGCCCGGCTTACAACTTCATTGTGCACAGCGCGCCCGTGCAGGACGAGGCGCTTCCGCATTTTCACTGGCACATGGAGATTATCCCCAAGCTGACCAAAGTTGCCGGCTTCGAGTGGGGCACCGGATTTTACATTAACCCGACGCCGCCCGAGGAATCCGCGCGATTCCTGCGCGAGGCGGGGTTGGGGTAGGTTGCGGGGCCCATTCACCGCGGAGCCACGGAGAATGCGGAGATCACACGGGTGCTGAGGCTCCTTCGACGGGCTGGCACGGAGGCCAGGAAGAAGAACCGGAGAAACCTGTCGATTCTTCCCCGCGCTTTTCTCTGCGCCTCCGCGTCTCCGCGCGACGCCGCCCGAAGAATCCGCGCGATTCCTGCGCGAGGCGGGGTTGGGGTAGGTTGCGGGGCCCATTCACCGCGGAGCCACGGAGAACGCGGAGATCACACGGAGAAGACCAGAGAGATGTTTAGACCACGGGCTGGCACGGAGGCCAGGAAGAAGAACCGGAGAAACCTGTCGATTCTTCTCCGCGCTTTTCTCTGCGCCTCCGCGTCTCCGCGTCAGGTTTTTTCCACGGGTGAACGCGGGTCCGCTCTACCGCGCGCCGCTGCGCGTGGCGCTGTCGGCTACTTGCAGCATCTCGGAGCGCTGGTCCCGGGCGGTGCGCGCGCGCAGGGTCAATTGCGCGGTGTAGAGCAC
>DATJRE010000119.1:0-4629 GCA_035505095.1 Bryobacteraceae bacterium
GCACAGCCATAGAGACGCCGCGCCTGGAGTGAGCTGGGCCGCCTTCCGTCAGGAGGAAAACTTGCCGCTCACGGAGAAGGTCTGGTATTCCCCATGGGGATTGTTTCCGGCGATCACTTTCCAGGTCCCCACGCTGCGCCGAAGCGCGCTCTGAATGCACCTGGTCAACTCGGCCTTGCGGGCCTTCGCCGTTACCCCCGCAGTCCCGGAAGCATTCGCGTCGCCCATTTCCTTATACAGGCGGCTCTCCACCAGCGCTCCCCCGACGGACGATTTTTCGCCGTGCACGCCATTCACCTGAACCTGCAAGTTGGCATGTCCGCTGGACGGAGCCTGGGAGTCGATCCGAAAATTCCCGTCGGACACCAGGTTACTGGTGGCCTTCAGGTGACTGTCCTTATCGGGGACGAGTTTTCCAATGACACTGCCTGCGCCGGTGATCTTCATATTGCGGGCGAAGGCTTCTTTCGTGACCGATCCACCGGAAACCTGTAAAGCCATATAGGTGATACCTCCTTTGCTGGCGATTCTACCACGGCAGATGGGAGGCGCTTCCGCGAGTTGTACGGCAGCGCCCCGGCCGCTATTGAGCCTTGACGCCGCCCAGAGACGCGGTGGCCAACATGCCGCCGAGGCCCATGGTTTCGACCGCCGAGGAAGGCACGATGACCATCGAACCACGCTCCTTGATGGCTTCGTACAGCATGTTCATAGCGCGCAGGTGCAGCGCCACTGGGTTGTCCTGATAGGTCAGCGCGGCCTTGGCGAAGTTGTCCGCGATCTCGGTTTCGGCCAGGCCGAGGATGGTGCGGGCGCGCCGCTCGCGCTCCGCCTGGGCCTCGCGCGACATGGCGTCCTGCAGCTCTGAGGGGATTTGCACGTCGCGGATCTCCACCGATTGCACGGTGATGCCCCAGGGGTTGGTCTTCTCGTCCAGAATGCGCTGCAATTCGCGGCCCAGCATCTCGCGCTCGGCTACCATCTGGTGCAGCTCGTGGCGGCCGATGGATTCGCGCAGGGCGGTTTGCGCGCTCAGCAGGATGGCCTGCGCGAAGTCCTGCACTTCCAGAATGGACTTCTCGGCGTTCCACACCATCCAGAACACGATGGCGTCCACGTTCACCGGAACGGTGTCGCGGGTCAAGGTGGATTCGGCGGAGACGCTGGCGACGCGCACGCGCTGGTCCACGTAACGGGCCACCGAATCGACGATCGGAATGATGTGGAACAGGCCCGGGCCGCGCAGCCCGGTGTAGCGGCCGAAGCGCAGCACGGCCACCTTCTCCCACTGGTCCGCGATGCGGATGGCGTAAAGGAAATACAGGCCTACCACCGCGCCGGCGATCACCCCCGCCGGGCTTCTGACGGCCATGGTGACGCCGCCTCCCGCCAGAATGCAAATCACGAACAGGGCCACCCCTACATTGCTCACGCGCAATGGCGATTGATCTTTCATGGCCTCATCTCCTGGTCCTTTTAGTAGTATCGTTTTGACGTTCATGTAGTTGCTCCATCAGGTCTTCGATGGTGAAGCCGGCGGCCCCGGCGCGGGCCACAAAATCGTTCACCAGTTGGTTGAGCTGGCGCTCGCGCTCCACGTCGTCGCGCTTCACCTTTTGGTGACTGACAAATGTGCCGGTGCCCTGCTGGGTGTCCAGCACGCCGCGGATTTCGAGTTCGCGATAGGCTCTGCCCACGGTGTTCGGGTTGATGGCCAGATCGACGGCCACCTGGCGGACGGTGGGCAGTTGATCGCCGCCGGACAGCACGCCGGCCGCCATTCCGCCCATGATCTGATCGATGATCTGCCGGTAGACCGGAACGCCGCTATGCTGGTCCAGCCGGAACTCGAAGGGCTGCTTTCCGAGTTGCGCTGTGTTCTTCATCTATAGTCATAGTGTACTAGATTAGTGGTACAAGTCAAGGGGAATTTCGGCGGCACGTGTCAAGGCGTGGAAACGAAAGCGGCGAGGGGATAGACTTGGACAATAGCCGGTGCGCCAGATCGTATCCGACAATGCCGGCACAGCATTCGAAAGGAAGCCATGAAAGCCCGGAGTCTGCTATCGCTCATCTCCAAGCCAGCCATCTGCGCATGGTGCCTCATCCTGGGCGCCTCTGCTGTTCGTGCCGCGGAGACCCCTGCCAACGCCTTGCTGGTGCTCGAAAAGGCGCAAAACACCCTGGTGATCGTCGATCCGGACAGCCTCAAGATTGTGGCGCGCGTGCCGGTGGGCAACGATCCGCACGAGGTGGCTGTTTCGGAAGACGGGCGCACCGCCTACGTTTCCAATTATGGCGGCGGCCCGGGCGGCTACAACACCATCGCCGTGGTCGACCTGGTGGAGCAGAAGGCGCTGGAGCCGATCGACCTGGGCGCCTTGCGCGCGCCGCACGGGCTGACTTTTGCGGGCGGTAAGCTGTACTTCACCGCGGAAGCCGCCAAGGTGGTGGGCCGTTACGACCCCGCCACGCACAAGATCGACTGGGTGATGGGGACGGGCCAGAACCGCACGCACATGGTGATCGTGGCCAAGGATCTGAAGACCGTCTTCACTTCCAACGTCAGCTCGGGCACCATCAGCGTCATCCAGCAGGTTGAGATGCAGGGACCGGGGCCAAGGGGACCCGGGCGCGGGCCCACCGGTCCGCCGCTTGGCCCGGGCCGCGGCGGCCTTCCGCCGGGCGGGCGCGGCCCAGGCGGCCGGGGACCGGGCGGCCGCGGCGCTCCCGACTGGAACATCACCAACATTCCCGTGGGCCGCGGATCGGAGGGCTTCGACCTCACTCCCGACGGCAAGGAACTGTGGGTGGCCAATGCGCAGGATCACACCATCTCAATCATCGACGTCGCCGAGAGGAAGGTAGTCGATACCATCCCCTCCACCACCGCCGCTAACCGCCTGAAAATCTCGCCCGACGGAAAATTCGTGTTCGTATCCGATATGGATGGCCCCAATGTGCTGGTGATCAACGCGGCCACGCGCAAGGAGTACAGCAGGATTTTTATGCCCGGACCCTCGGAGGGCTTACTCATGCAACCGGGCGGCAAGCGCGCTTACGCCACGCTGAATACGCAGGATTCGGTGGCGGTCATCGATCTCTCGACCATGACCGTGATTGACCAGGTCAAGACCGGCAAAGGGCCGGACGGGCTGGCCTGGGCCGCGCGGCGCTGATCACCCCAGGTACCGTTGCAGATCGTCGGTGCGGAAGCAGTGCGCGAAAGCGGTTTCGCGGTTGATGCGCATCGCGCGAACCAAATCGGCCAGGGACTGCTCCATGGTCATCATGCCGTCGGCGCGGCCTACCGAAATCTGCGACCGAAGCTGGTGATCCTCGCCCTTTCGCACCAGCGCGCGCACGGCATCGGTGGCGATCATGATCTCGGTGGCGGGCCAGCGCGAGACGCCGTCCACGCCGGGCACCAGCTGCTGTGCCAGAACGGCGCCCATGGCCAGCGAGAGCTGCTGGCGGATCTGCGGCTGGTTGGAGGCCGGGAACGAATCGAGGATGCGCCCCATGGCCTGCACGGCGTCGTTGGTATGCAGGGTGGAGAGCACCAGGTGGCCGGTTTC
Source organism: Bryobacteraceae bacterium (assembly GCA_035505095.1). Taxonomy (GTDB): domain Bacteria; phylum Acidobacteriota; class Terriglobia; order Bryobacterales; family Bryobacteraceae; genus JOPF133. The sequence continues at coordinate 3,579 of DATJRE010000119.1, forward strand.
GGCGGCGGTCAGCGCGGTGGCCATGGTCTCGGCGTCGCGCATCTCGCCCACCAGAATCACGTCCGGCGTTTGGCGCATCACGCTGCGCAGGGTCACCGCGAAATCGGGCGTATCGCGGCCCACTTCGATCTGCTCGATGATGGAGCTTCGGTTGGAGTGCTGGTATTCGATGGGGTCTTCGATGGTCACCACGTGGGCCGCGCGGCGCGTGTTGACGATATCGATGAGCGCCGCCAGTGTGGAAGTTTTGCCGGAGCCGGTGGCGCCGGTCACCAACACCAGGCCCTGCCGCCGTTCGGCCAGTTTGGCCAGCGACGCCGGCAGGTGCAGCGATTCGAGCGAGGGAATGCGCGAGGGCAGCAGCCGGATGCTGGCCGCCAGGGTGCCCCGCTGGTGGTGGATGTTGATGCGGAAGCGGCCCAGGTTTTCGCGCATGAAGCTCAGGTCCACCGACTTCTTCTTCTGCAGCTCATCCAACTGCCAGGATTCCAGCAGCGGCAGCACCATGGCGCGGACGTCCTCCGGGTCCATGGCCGAGCCGGCGCTGGCCACCAGCGCTCCGTTGACGCGCAACATGGCGGGCGCGCCCGCGATCACCAGGACGTCGGAAGCGCCCCGCGCGCCGGCATACCGCAGCAGCTCGTCGAGCGATGCGGTGGATTGCGGCGTGGCCCGCAACCCGGCGCCCGGCGTCTTCTGGCTGGGCGCCGCGCGATTCAATTCGGCGACAATTTTAGAAAGTTCGCTATCGTATCCGCCCATTTCAATCCCAACAACCAAAGTATACTTGGTGAAGAGCGATGCCCGTCACCTTACAGAACCAGGTAGTACTGATCATTGGCGCCTCCAGCGGAATTGGGCGCGAAACCGCGATCTTGTTTGCCCGCGAAGGCGCGCGTGTGATGGCGGCAGCGCGCCGCCAGGACCGCCTCCTGGGCTTGCAGAAGGCGCTGGCGCAGGAAGGCCTGCCCATCGAGATTCAAGGCTGCGACGCTTCGCACGCGGCCGAGATGGAGCAGCTTGCCGCGCACACCCGCGAGCGGCTCGGCCC
>DATJRE010000120.1:0-4824 GCA_035505095.1 Bryobacteraceae bacterium
TGCCCGGAGGGTCCTTGGTTGCCCGTTTCCTGTTGGTTTTGAGTGCAGGCGCGCGGTGCTGGGAAAGCCTGACGCGGAGACCCAGAGGCGCGAAGGAAGAGGCGGAGAACCGCATTAAGGCCCACGGCCACGAGCCGTCCGAACAGGATGGTAGCTGCTCGGAGGGTCCTTGGTTGCCCCTTTTGCCGTTGGTTCTGAGTGCGGGCGAGCGGTGCTTGGGAAAGCCTGACGCGGAGACGCGGAGGCGCGAAGGAAGAGGCGGAGAACCGCATTCGCATTAAGGCCCACGGCCACGAGCCGTCCGAACGGGATGGTAGCTGCCCGGAGGGTCCTTGGTTGCCCGTTTCCTGTTGGTTTTGAGTGCAGGCGCGCGGTGCTGGGAAAGCCTGACGCGGAGACCCAGAGGCGCGAAGGAAGAGGCGGAGAACCGCATTAAGGCCCACGGCCACGAGCCGCCCGAACGGCGGCGGGACGCTCGGAGATGGGGGTGAGTTCTCCGGTTCCTGGCGCCTCGTCCGCCCTGCTCCGGCCCCGTTGCATAATGGTAGCTGCTCGGAGGGGTCCTTGGTTGCCCGTTTGCTGTTGGTTCTGAGTGCAGGCGCGCTGTGTTTCGCAGCCGCCAAGCCGGTGGATTTCGACCGCGACGTGCGGCCCATCCTTTCCGACCGCTGTTTCGCCTGCCACGGGCCCGACGAGCGGCGCCGCATGGCCAACCTGCGGCTGGACACGCAGGACGGCCTCTTCGCGCATCGCGGCACTTACGAGATCATCGCCCCATCCGACCCGGTGCGCAGCCGTCTTCTGGCGCGCGTCAGTGGCACGGGCTTCCCGCGCATGCCGCCGCCGCAGGCCGGTCCCGCGCTTACCCAGGCGCAGATTGCCACCATCCGCGAATGGATCGAGCAGGGCGCCAAATGGGAACGCCACTGGGCCTTCGTGCCGCCGGTGCGGCCCGCGCTTCCGGCGGTGCGCGATGAAAAATGGCCGCGCAACCCGATCGACCGTTTCGTTCTGGCGCGCCTGGAACGCGAGGGCCTCAAACCTTCGCCCGAAGCCGACCGCGCCACCCTGCTCCGCCGCCTCAGCTTCGATCTGACCGGTTTGCCGCCCACCACTGCCGAGGTGGATGCCTTCCTCGCCGACAAGTCCCCGGACGCTTACGAAAAACAGGTGGACCGCCTGCTGGCCCTGCCCCAGTACGGCGAGCGCATGGCTTCCGAATGGCTCGACCTGGCCCGCTACGCCGATACGCACGGCTACCACATCGACTCCGCGCGCGACATGTGGAAGTGGCGCGATTGGGTCATCGAGGCCTTCAATCGCAACATGCCCTACAATCAGTTCGGCATCCAGCAACTGGCCGGCGACCTGCTGCCCAACGCCACCATGGAACAGCGGCTGGCCACCGCCTTCAACCGCAACCACATGATCAACTACGAGGCCGGCGCCATCCCCGAAGAATACCAGGTGGAGTACGTGGCCGACCGCGTCGATACCACGGCCACGGTTTTCATGGGTCTCACGCTGGGCTGCGCGCGCTGCCACGACCACAAGTACGATCCCATCTCGCAGAAGGATTATTACCGCTTCTTCGCCTTCTTCAACACCATCGCCGAGCAGGGCCTGGATGGCAAATCCGGCAACGCCGCGCCGATTCTCGAAATGCCCACCGCCGAGCAGGCCAGCGAGGTGGCGTGGCTGCAGCAGGCCATCGCCGACCACAAAGACGCCATGCCGAAGGAGCAGACCAAGCTGCTGCGAGCGGCCTGGGAAAAAAGCGCGCTTTCCACGCTGCCCGAAGCGCCGCGCGAGGGACTGCTGGCCCATTATGCTTTCGCCGGCAGCCTGGCGGACTCCTCCGGTGAGGGCCGCGATGCGCACGCCGTCCGTGGAACCACCGCGTTCGCCACCGATGGGCCGGTCGCCTCGGCGGCCTTCGATGGCGAAACGCAGGTGGAGTTCCCGGCTTTGCCGGCCCGGCAATTCGCAGTAGCCTTCTGGATGCGCAGTGAAGCCATGCCCGAAATGACGTTGCTGGCGGGCGGTCCCGGATTTCGAATCGGCGTCGAGGCATCCCATCCCCAGCCCGATCTCCAGCGCGGCTCGCCGCTGTACGTGGAATACCAGGGCCGGCGGTGGCACAGCCAAGCCTTGGTTTTCGGCGAACGCTGGCAGCACGTCGCGGTGAACTTCGCCGGCGCTCAGCCGGAGCTGTTCCTGGATGGCAAGCCCGCGGCTCTCGAACCCGTGGGTACCGCCGCGCGCACGGCCGCCGGTCCGGTAGCCATCGGTGATCCGCAATTCGGACAGCCGTTCAAGGGCGGCTTCGGCGATCTGCGCATCTATGGGCGCACTCTTTCCGCCGCCGAAGCGGAGACGCTGGCCGAGGCTGAGCCGGTGCGCTTCATCCTGGCGATCGCTAAGGAAGACCGCACCAAGGAGCAGAAGCGCCGTCTCAAGAAGCACTATTTCACCTGCGAAGCGCCGCCCGAACTGCGCCGCGTGTACACCGGGCTGAAGTCGCTGGAATCGCGCCTCGCCAAAGTCCAAGACCAGATCGCCACCGTGCAGGTCATGTCTGAGATGGCCAAGCCGCGCGACACCTTCGTGCTGGCGCGCGGCGATTACCGCAACCCCGGCGAGAAGGTGACCCCCGGTGTTCCGGCGCTGCTCCCTCCGCTGCCTAAGGACGCCCCCGCCAACCGCCTGGGCCTGGCCGAATGGCTCTTCAGCCCGCAGCATCCGCTGACCGCGCGCGTGGCCGTCAACCGCTATTGGCAACTCTTCTTCGGGATCGGGCTGGTGAAGACCGCCGAAGATTTCGGTTCCCAGGGGGACACGCCGGTCCAGCGCGACCTGCTGGACTGGCTGGCCACCGAGTTCCAGAAAAACTGGGACGTCAAAGCCATTCAGCGGCTGATTGTAACCTCGGCCACTTACCGCCAGTCGTCGGAGGTCAGCGCCGCGCTGCTGGAGCGCGACCCCGAGAATCGCCTGCTGGCACGCGGCCCGCGCTTCCGTCTGCCCGCCGAAATGGTGCGCGACAATGCCTTGGCCGCCAGCCGCCTGCTCAACAAAACCATCGGCGGCCCCAGCGTCTTTCCCTACCAGCCGCCGGGCCTGTGGGAAGAGCTTTCGCGCGGCTTCATCTACACCGCCCAGGAATATCACCCGAGCCAGGGCGCCGACCTCTACCGCCGCAGCCTGTACACCTTCTGGAAGCGCACGGTTCCACCGCCCGAGCTGAGCGCCTTCGACGCGCCCGATCGCGAAAAGTGCACCGCGCGGCGCATCCTCACCAACACCCCGCTGCAGGCGCTGGTGCTGCTGAACGATCCGACTTTCGTGGAGGCCGCGCGCGTGCTGGCCGAGCGGGCATTACGGGAAGGCCCCGCCGAAACGCGGGCGCGCATCGGCTGGATTTTTCGCGAAGCCACCATGCGGCGGCCCTCCCCGGAGGAAACCCGCGTACTGCTCGATCTGTTCGAACGGCGCCTGGCGCATTACCGCAAGCAGCCCGCGGATGCCGCCCAACTGATCGCGATCGGCGCAATCCCGCCGGCCAAGGTAGACCCAACCCAACTGGCCGCGTGGACCACAGTGGCCAGCACCATCCTGAACCTCGACGAAACCATTACCAAGGAATAACGGAGGCAAGCATGGACATCACCCGGCGGCATTTTTTCTCGCGCAGCAGCACCTTAATCGGCATCGCCGCGCTCGCCTCGCTGTTGGCGCGTGACGGTCTCGCCGAAGCCAGCGCCGCCGGCGGCCTGCCGGGCATGCCCGATCTTCCGCCCACGGCCAAGCGCGTGGTGTTCCTGCACCAATCCGGTGGCCCTTCGCAGATGGACCTGCTCGATTACAAGCCCGCGCTCGACAAATACGCCGGCCAGGAGTTGCCCGCGAGCGTGCGCATGGGCCAGCGCATCACTGGAATGACCTCCGACCAGACCAGCTTTCCGGTGGCGCGCTCCGTCTTCCAGTTCCGCCAATATGGCAAGTCCGGCACCTGGGTCAGCGAGCTGCTGCCCCACACGGCCAAGATCGTGGACGATCTCACCATCGTCAAGACCGTCAACACGGACGCCATCAATCACGACCCGGCCATCACCTTCATGCAGACCGGCAGCCAGCAGCCCGGGCGGCCCAGCATGGGCGCATGGGTGAGCTACGGGCTGGGCAGCGAAAACCACAACTTGCCCACCTTCGTGGTGATGGTCTCGCAGCCCGAGGCCCTCAACACCGATCAGCCGCCGCTGTTTTCGCGCCTCTGGGGCAGCGGCTTTCTGCCATCCAACCACCAGGGCGTGCGCTTCCGCGCGGGCGGCAGCCCGGTGCTTTACCTCGAAAATCCCGCGGGCATCGACGCCGAGACGCGCCGCGACATGCTGGACGCCGCTGGCCAGCTCAACAAGATGCGCTACCAGCAGTTCGGCGACCCCGAAATCGTCACCCGTATCTCCCAGTATGAGATGGCATTCCGCATGCAAACTTCCGTGCCCGGCCTGCTGGATCTCTCGAAAGAGCCGCAGCACGTCTTCGACCTCTACGGCCCGGAGGCCCGCCAGCCCGGCACCTACGCGGCGAATTGCCTGCTGGCGCGCCGCCTGTTGGAGCGCGATGTGCGCTTCGTGCAGCTTTACCACCGCGGCTGGGACCAGCACCACGACCTGCCGCGCGACCTGGCCCTGCAATGCAAAGGCACGGACCAGCCATCCGCCGCGCTGGTGATGGACCTCAAGCAGCGTGGCCTGCTGGAGGACACCCTGGTCATCTGGGGCGGCGAGTTCGGCCGCACCGTCTACTGCCAGGGCGAGCTGA
>DATJRE010000121.1:0-16648 GCA_035505095.1 Bryobacteraceae bacterium
GGAGAAAAACATCCGGGTGCATGAAGAAATGGCGCGAGGGGCCGACAGGGCAGAGGCGCGCCGGGGCCCATTCGACGCGGAGGGGCGGAGGTGCGGAGGAAGCGCGCGGAGAAAAACATCCGGGTGCATGAAGAAATGGGGCGAGGGCCGACAGGGCAGAGGCGCGCCGGGGCCCATTCGACGCGGAGACGCGGAGAACGCGGAGGAAGCGCGGAGAAGACCCAAGATAAGAAGAGGTCGCGGAGGGGGCGCGCGGAGAAAAACATCCGGGTGCATGAAGAAATGGCGCGAGGGGCCGACAGGGCAGAGGCGCGCCGGGGCCCATTCGACGCGGAGACGCGGAGGGGCGGAGGAAGCGGGCGGAGGAAAACGTTTGGGCTCGCTTCGGGTGCTGACACGATCGGGATTTTCGGATATCATCCGAGTGCCATGAAGAAATGGATAACCGCGACATTGCTGATGGTCCCCGCGGTGCTCGCGCAGCAAACCCACAATGAATATGAGCCGCCGAACGCGCCGGGCGCCGGCCAGAAGTTGCTGGCGCAATTTACGGGGGACTGGGACGTCGTCAAGACGTTTTTCCCGGCGAGCGGCAAGCCGATTGTGACGAAAGGCACGTGTAAGCAGCACATGGTGGAGGACGGCAAGTTTCTGGAGTCGGATTTCACCTTCGTCAATCCCGACGGAACGAAGAGCACCGGCACGGGAATCTCGGGCTTCGATTCCAAAACCAATCGCTTCACTACGGTGTGGTTCGACTCGCGGCAGACGACGATGTCGATTCGCCAGAGCGACGGCACGTTCGACGGCAAGAACATCGTGCTGTGGGCGACGCCTCTCGACCCCGACCGTCCCGGGCGCAAGACCGTGGCGCGCGCGCACCTTGAGGAAAACGGCCGCCTTCTGCTGCATCGCCATTTCGCGATCGATGACAAAGGGCATGAGCGGCTGATGATCGAACTGCGCATGACGCGGAAGTAGTTTCGCGGGCACGCGTGGGCGTTATGATCGGAACATGCGCACGATCGTGATTCTGCTCAGTTTGGTTGCTCTTGCGCGGGGGCAGCCGTCCCCGCCTGGCATGCGATGTCCGCAACGAACGCTGGTCCTTTCGGAATTCGGTGAGAATGCGGCGAACAGCGCGCGATTTCAGGCGGAGCATCTCGACTACATGCGAGGATTAATGAAATCCGGCAAGGTGATTACCGCCGGCCCCATGACCGACAACCATACGACGGCGATGGTTTTCGCGACGAAGGATTGGGCGGAGGTTGAGGCGATTCTCAAGAAGGAACCGTTTCACCGGGAAGGGGTGCTGAAGGTGGTGAAGCACATGGTTTGGAACGCGTGCGAGGTGGCGCCGTAACCGCTCGGAGGCGAACGGAGGCCTGCCCGCGCTACCGCACCAGCTCGAAGCGGCCGTCGCGGAGGAGGGCGTAGGTGCGGCCGCGCCAGAGGATGGTGTTGCCGAAGAAGCCGGCCAGCCAGACCAGGAAGCTGGCGATGTCCTGGATGGGGCCGAGCCACCAGAGACGGCGGGTCAAGGGGTCGTCCAGGGCGTACATGGCCGTTACCCAGCCGGCAGCGGCGCGGAAAATCGCGGCCAGGGGGACTACGGGCCACCAGTCCGGCTGGACGGCCCACAGCAGGAGCGCGAGGGGCAGCGGGTGAGTGAAAAGCTGGCCGGCGTAGCCCCAGGGGCGCGAACGGCGGGTGCTGCGATTCCAGCGCAGGCGATGGCGGAGATTGGCGGCCAGGCCCTGCGCGCCAATGCGGTGCTCGATCACGTAAGACGAAAGGATCACCCGCGCGCCGCTCTGGGCCACGCGCTTGCCAAGGACGTAATCCTCCGCCAGGTAATCCTTGAGGGCCTCCAGCCCGCCGATGCCGTCCAGGGTTTCGCGCCAGACGGCGATGGTGGGGCCGAGGGCGAATTTCATGCCGTCCAACATGCGGGCCACCAACACGCCGCCGGCGAACTCGGTATTGAGGCCGAGGGCTTCCAGGGTGGACCAGAAGCTGGGTCCGGGCACGGCGCAGTAGGGACAGGTGGCCAGCGCGAGTTTGGGGTCTTGAAATTCGGCGGCCAGGGTGGCCAGCATGGCGGGGGAGACGCGCGTGTCGCTGTCGGCCATCACCAGCAGGCGGTGGCTTGCGGCGGCCAACATGCAGGACAGGCTGAAGACTTTGGCATTCGGATAGGGCGGCTCGCCGGTGACGATGAGGCGTGACGGAACGGCGGGATAGCGGGCGCGCAGGCGCTCCACGATGGGGACGGCGGCATCCTGCGAATGGCGCACGGCGAAGAGAATTTCGAAAGCGGGGTAGCACTGCTCGAAGAAACTGAGCAGGTTGTCTTCGAGGCCCTCCTCGGCGCCGGACAACGGTTTGAGAATGCTGACCGGCGGGGCGCTTGCCCAGTGGGGCGGGCGCAGAGGGGCGGGGCGCACCGCGCGGTAACGCACCGCGGCGGCCACCGCCAGAACGCAGAACATCAGCGAACCGGCCACCAGCACCAGCAGGATTGCGGCCAACACCTCTACACTGTAACAAGCGGATGAAGCACATCATTGTGGGCACGGCGGGGCATATCGACCATGGCAAAACCGCGCTGGTGAAGGCGCTCACGGGAATCGACGCCGACCGCCTGGAGGAAGAGAAGCGGCGCGGCATCACCATCGACCTGGGGTTCGCGCACCTAGACCTGACGCCGGGCCTGCGGCTGGGTTTCGTGGACGTGCCGGGGCACGAGCGGTTTGTGAAGAACATGCTGGCGGGAGTGGGCGGCATCGACCTGGTGCTGTTCGTGATTGCCGCCGACGAATCGATCAAGCCGCAGACCAGGGAGCACTTCGACATCTGCCGCCTGCTGGGGATTCCGCGCGGCGTGATTGCGCTGACTAAGGCGGACCTGGTGGACCCGGAGATCGCGGGGCTGGTGCGCCTGGAGGCGGAGGAGATGGCGGCCGGGTCGTTTCTGGAGGGCGCGCCGATTGTGGCGGTCAGTTCGGTAACCGGCGAGGGACTGGGAGAACTGCGCAAGGAACTGGCGCGGGTGGCCGGCGAGGCGGCCGCGAAGAATGCCGCGGGATGGTTCCGGCTGCCCATCGACCGGGTCTTTTCGGTGAAGGGATTCGGCACGGTGGCCACGGGCACGCTGATTTCGGGCGCGGTGCAAAAAGAGCAGGAAGTGGAAGCTTACCCGGCGCGGCCTGCGGGCGCGCGGCGGCTGCGGGTGCGCGGCGTGCAGGTACACGGGTCGAAAACCGAGCGGGCGGTGGCGGGCGAGCGCACGGCGTTGAACCTGGCGGATATTGAACCGGCCGAACTGGCGCGCGGGGATGTGCTTTCCGAGCCGGGGCGCTTCCGGGCGGTGCAAGCGGTGGATTGCCGGCTGCAATTGCTGGCCTCCGCCAAGCCGCTGAAACATCGCGCGCCGGTGCATTTCCACTGCGGGACGGCGGAGATTGAAGCGGAAGTGCGTCTGCTGGATGGCGCGGCGCGGCTGGAGCCGGGAGGGTGGGCATACGCGCGCCTGGTGCTGCGGGAGGCGGCCCTGCTGCTGCCCGGGGACCGCTTCATCATCCGCATGTTCTCGCCGGTGGTGACGATTGGCGGCGGGGTGGTGGTGGACCTGGGCGAGCGGCGATACCGGAAGGCCGAGAGCGCGGCGGCGCGGCTGGAAGCGCTGGAAAGCGGCCCGGAGGCGCGCGTGGCGCGGCTGGTGAAGGAGGCGCCGTTCGGAGCCGCAATGGCCGACCTGGTGGCGCGCACCGGGATGGCGGAGCGGGAGATTGCGGCGGCGGCCGCAGGGCTGATTGCGGTGGCGCAGCCGCAGCCGTGGTACGTGGACCGCGCCTGGTTTCAATCGGCACGCGACCGGCTGGTGAAAGCGGTGCGCCTGTTCCACAGCCAGCAGCCGCTGGCGCCGGGCATCGCCAAGCAGGATTTGCGGAGCCGCGAACTGCCGGGCGCGCCGTTGTTCCTGGTGGATGCGCTGCTGGCGGCGCGGGAACTGGTGGTGGAAGGGGAGACGGTGCGCTCGCGCGGGCACCAGGTGGTGCTGAAGGAGGAGGAAGAGCAATCGCGCGCGGCGATTGAGCGGGCCTTCGAACAGGCCGGACTGGCGACGCCGGCGCTGGCGGAGGTGCTGGCGAAATCGGGCGTGGAGGCGGCACGGGCGCGGCGCCTGCTGGAGATTCTGCTGCGCGAGAAGCGGCTGGTGCGGGTGGGAGACGAACTGGTGTTTCACCAGACGGCCATCGCGCGGCTGCGGCAGATGCTGGCGGAACGGCGGCCGGCGCGATTCGGGGTGGGCGCGTTTAAGGAGTGGACGGGGATTTCGCGCAAGTACGCCATCCCGCTACTGGAGTTTCTGGACCGCGAGCACGTGACGCGGCGGGAGGGCGAGGAGCGGGTGATTTTGTGAAAGGGCGGAAGGGGCGCCGGGTTCCGCGGAGGCGGTGAGGCCACCGCGTCGGGGGCTTGGACGGAGAACCGTACTTCCTGACTCGCGAACAGATAGACACCATTCACCACGACCAGATTGAAGCCTGGGGCGGATTGCACGGAGTGCGCAGCGAAGACGCGCCGGAGCCGGCCATTGCGCTAGCCAGTGAATGGGTATCTTTAGGGTAACGGCGACCAAGCCTACTTAGACGAGACCCTTGCTGGGGCCAGCCGTATACGAAGCGATGATCCCTGTGCCCGCGCGGCGTTAACTTCCTTGGAATGTGGCGCGTGCAGAGATTGGGCCAGATAAGCACTTTTGAGCCGCCAATCTGCTTGACTCTAAGTCACTTACGTTATATTCTTTCGATGCAAGCCGGTTTACAATAGCGATCCGACCGAAAATCCGTACGCGCGCTTCCCAGCAAAGAAAACCCTCGTGACGGAGCGGGCAGACGGCGCTCAGGTCGAAGACTTCCAAGGTGGAACCATGGGCGAACGCCGTTTTCGAGCGCGGCGACTGTGCACGCCGTGACGCGTTCGTAATCCGAGTGTGCAGCGGCGGCATCGTCCGGGCGTTTGCGCCGGCCGGTCGACTCAAACTGCCGACACACGATTATCGAGGGGCGTTCTGAGACTGGAATTTGCGCGATTGAAAGACGGCTAAGACGGCTATTCAATTGCAGCCGCGGAACGTCAGAGGAAGAACGGTTAGGACATGCGTGGAGCGACTTGGGAACCTCACGAGAACCACGGACAGCTCACGACGGAGAGCGAACTGCCAGCCAGCGTTTATGCATTTCCCAAACAGCGCAAAGAACCGCTGACCGACGCAGAGCACGTGCGTAACGCCGTCGCCCGGTTCGATCAAGTCATCGACGTCTCCGATGAAGATCGTGATTTGGCGTTCGCGAACATCCAGAAGGCTGCACGGCACTATGGTGTCAAGCTCTCGGAAGGGTCGTGGCACGATCTGGGCATCCACCGGCGGAAGGGAAGAAAAGCGCCACCAGACGCGCTGTGACGGGAACCGCGGAGGCATGAAATGAAGGCAGTCGTCGTCCACAGGTATGGCGGTCCGGAAGTTCTGAAGTTCGAGGACTATCCGGATCCGGCGCCAGGCGCCGGCGAGGTGCTCGTGCGGGTGGCCGCCGCGAGTGTGAACCCGCTCGACTGCAAGCGGCGTGCCGGGTTAACGGACGATTATTATCCGATCCATTTCCCGGGCCTCCTAGGGGTGGATTTGGCGGGAACCGTCGTGAAGATTGGGCCGGGGGTGGAAGGGTTTTCCGTCGGCGATCGGGTCTTCTCCATGGCAGACAATACTTACGCTGAACTTTGTGTTGTCCGTGCGGCGATCCTGGCGAAGGTCCCCAAAGGGCTCGATTTGATCCAGGCGGCGGCGCTGCCGCTCGTGACGATAACGGGCAACCAGCTCCTTTCGGCGACGGGAATCAAGGCGGGCCAGACGGTTTTGGTCGCAGGCGCGGTGGGAAATGTCGGGCGTTCGGCGGTATTCACCGCCAAGGAACGCGGGGCGACTGTGATCGCGGGGGTCTTGAAGAGGCAGGTAGATGAGGCGAGGACTGCCGGCGCGGACCAGGCCGCCGCAACCGACGACGACACAGCGATTGGGAATCTTCCGGCGCTCGACGCGGTGGCGGATACGGTGGACGGAAGAACCGCCGAGAAGCTGATCGCCAAGGTCAAGCCCGGAGGAGTGTTTGCCACGGTTCTGAAGGCGCCGCAGAACGCCGCGAAGTACCCAGCGGTGAAGGTGGCGGCGGTATTCTCGAAATTCGACAGGAAAACGCTCGAGTTCATGGCCGAAGCCGTGCGAGATGGCAAGCTGGTGATCCCGATTAGCGAGACCCTGCCACTCCGGCAAGCGGCCGCGGCTCAAGCCGCGGCAGAAAAAGGCGTCGCCGGGAAGATCCTGCTGGTCGCTTGACATTACTTTGCAAACAGACGAGAAGAAAGGAAGATCGGAAATGAGCAAAGAATCCCAGTTATCAACGAGCAGCGTACAAATTGAACAGAAGAGCTACGAGATGCCCCCGCGAGAGGGGATCAGCATCGCGCAGTTTCTCACGGTGGCGGACATCGAGCGATCGGCCCGCTACTACGAAAAGGTCTTCGGCGCCCGCATCCTGAGCCTGGGAGATGGCAACGCGCCTGGGTACCTTCAGCTTGCGAATATCTGGATGATTCTGAACGTTGGAGGCGGCCCGACCGCGGATAAGCCGACCGTTACGCTGAGCGTCCCCGACCCGAATCACATCAACAGCTTTATGAATTTCCGCGTTGCGGATATTCAAGCGTGCTATGAATTATGGTCCAGCCGTGGAGCGGAGTTCCTCACAGCGCCGATACCCAAGTACGGCGAGATTCGCTGCTACATCCGCGATCCCGACGGTTACATTATCGAAGTGGGACAGAGCACCGACCTGAAATACGGCTAACGCCCGGCCCCACACAAGGCTCTGCATTGGCACGCGTCCTACTTTCAGGCAAGGAGCACGAGATGAAACTAAGGAGACTCCGCGGGTGAGTGCCGCCAGCACGTCGAGCACGCTCGGTGTCAATGTATTTACCGCCCCGGGAAAGATAATGGCCGGCGAGCGGCCGAAGCCTTTCGGCGAACCGCTCGGGTTTGACCCGATAACGTCGACTTTGATCTTCGGCGAATACGATGCGGTGCTGGTAGACGCAATGACGACTGTGGCGGAAGCAGAGGCGCTCGGGGATTGGATTGCGCTGCACAACCGCAACCTGGAGACCATTTATATAACGCACGCCCATTTCGACCACTTCTACGGTCTGAGCATTCTGCTCGACCGTTTCCCGGGCGCTCGGGCGATCGCCACTCCCAAGACGGTGAACGCCATGCAGATGTCTTTCACTCCGCCTGTAGAGCGATTAGCCCGCCGGTTGTTTCCTGGGCAAATGGCCGCTAAGTTCGTTGCGCCGGAACCCTATGAGCACAACACGTTCACTCTGGAGGGCCAGGAACTTCGGATCATCGAGCAGGGCCACACCGATAGCGCCGATACGACGTCTCTGTACGTTCCATCGATCGGCCTGGTGGCCGCCGGCGACGTAGTGTATAACCAGTGCCACATGTACGTCGGCGACACCACCGCAGAGAGCCGGAAGAACTGGATCGCGGCGTTGGACCGGTTGGCGGCGCTCAAGCCGTCGATTGTTGTGGCCGGCCACAAGAAGCCGGGCGCGCCCGACTCGCCGTCGGCGATCGAGGATACGAAGCGCTATCTGCTGGACTTTGACCGGCTGCAGAAAACCGCGACCTCCGACGAAGAGCTGTTCAACCAGATGACGGAGCTTTACCCCCATTGGGTAGCGAATCAGTCGTGGTTGATGTTCGGATTCCCGGGCGCCTGAGGGGAGGCCGGACCCTGGTACGAAGGGAGGGCACCAGCCGGCTTCGGCGGGCGCTGCTGCGGTTCTTCGAGTTCCGCGCCGGGCGGAGCCGAAATCTACCGCCGGGCTAAGATGAGGATTGCGCATTCTACTCGCTACTTTCGGGTCGTATGGGGATTTGCATCCGTACATGGCGATCGGCATGGAGTTGCTGCGCCGCGGGCACCGGGTGACGGTGGCCAGCAGCGCCGTGTACGCCGAGAAGGTGCGTAGCGAGGGGCTGGAATTTTTAGCCCTGCGGCCGGACGTTTCGGCGATCGACGGCGAGCGGCTGGCCCAGATGATGGACGCGCGGCGGGGGACGGAGCGGGTGATCCGCTTTGTGGCGGAGGCGGCGCGCGAAGGGTATGAGGACACGTTGCCGGCGGCCCAAAGGGCGGACGTGGTGGTGACCCACCCGCTGGTGTTCGGGTCGGTGGTGGCGGCCCAACAGGCGGGTGTGCCGTGGGTTTCCTCGGTGCTGGCGCCGGCCTCGATGAGCTCGGCGTTCGACCCGGTGGTTCTGCCGGCTGCGCCGTGGTTGGTGAGATTGCAGCGGCTGGGTCCCGGAGTGGCGCGCGCTGTGACCAGGATGGGGAAACGGCACTCCTCACTGTGGGTGAGACCGGTGGAGAGACTGCGCCAGGAACTGGGGATGGCGGCCGGTGCGCATCCGTTGTTCGAAGGCCAACACTCACCGCGGCTGGTGCTGGCGCTGTTTTCCCGATGTCTTGGGCCGCCGCAGGCGGACTGGCCGCGAGGCGCGGTGGTGACGGGCTTCCCGTTCTACGACCGGCACCACGAGCAGGAGGGCATGCCGGCGGAAGTGGAGCGGTTTCTGGCGGAGGGTCCCGCGCCGCTGGTTTTTTCGCTGGGGACGGCGGCGGTGGGCGCGGCGGGCGATTTCTACACCGAGAGCCTGGAGGTGGCGCGGCGGCTCGGCATGCGGGCGGTGTATCTTACGGGCAACCATGGGCAGGGGCTGCCGGCAGACGCGATGGCGGTGGAGTATGCGCCGCATTCGGAACTGTTTCCGCGCGCGGCGGCGGTCGTCTTTCACGGCGGGATCGGGACGGCCGCACAGGCCATGCGCTGCGGCCGGCCGATGCTGGTGACGCCTCTCTCGCACGACCAGTTCGATAACGCGGACCGCCTGAAACGGCTGGGCATGGCGGAGGTGTTGTACCGCAGCCGGTATCACGCACGCAGCGCGGAGCCTTTGCTGCGCGGGTTGCTGGGCGACGCGCGGTACCGGCAGAAGGGGGCGGGCATTGCCGCGCAGGTGCAGGCGGAGGACGGCGTAAAGACGGCGGCGGACGCGATTCTGCGCGCCGCCGAATGACGCTTTCGGCGGGAATGCACGTTCCAGCACCGTTCCTTTTTTTCGGGCATCATAGATAAAGAGGGGATTGCCGCAGCCGGATGCCGTCAACGCCGCTGGAACAGCCACAGGTCAATCCATGGATTGTCGCCGTAGCGGTGATGTTCGCCACTTTCATGGAAGTGCTGGACACGACGGTGGTGAACGTGTCGCTGCCGCACATCGCGGGCAGCCTTTCGGCGAGTGTGGATGAAGCCGCCTGGGCGCTGACGTCTTACCTGGTGGCCAACGCCATCGTGCTGCCGATTACCGGGTGGCTGGCGAATTACTTCGGCCGCAAGCGCACCCTGACGGCGGCGGTTTTCGGCTTCACCTGCGCGTCGTTTCTGTGCGGGCTGGCGCCCAACCTGCCGATGCTGATCGTCTTCCGCGTGATCCAGGGGGCCACCGGCGGGTGTTTGCAGCCTCTTTCGCAGGCCGTGATGCTGGAGGCGTTTCCGCCCAAGGATCGCGGCAAGGCGATGGCCTTCTGGGGGTTGGGGATCGTGGTGGCCCCCATGCTCGGTCCGGTGCTGGGCGGGTGGCTCACGGATAACTACAGTTGGCGGTGGATTTTCTATGTGAACCTGCCGGTAGGGCTGGCGTCGGTGATTATGACGCGGTTGTTTATCTTCGACCCGCCGTACATACGGCGATCGAACCGCGGCATCGATTACTGGGGCATCGGGATGTTAGCCGTGGCGATTGCCTCGCTGCAAATTGTGCTGGACAAGGGGCAGGAGGCGGACTGGTTCGAATCCAACTGGATCGCGGTGCTGGCGGTGGTGGCGGGGATCGGGGTGATTGCGTTTATCGTGCGGGAGATACTCGCGAATAACCCAGTGGTCCACTTACGGGTCTTCTTAGACCGCACTTACAGCGCGGGTGTGTTTCTGATGACGGTGCTGGGCTTTGTGCTGTACGGGAGCATGCTGCTGCTGCCGCTGATGTTACAGACGCTGATGGGGTATCCGGCGCTGAATGCCGGGATCGCCATGGCGCCGCGCGGCCTGGGATCGTTTCTGATGATGCCGCTGGTGGGCACGGTGCTGGGCCGGTTCGATCCGCGCAAGGTGCTGGCGGTGGGGCTGGTGGGGGCGTCGTGGACCCTGTATGCGTTCTCCAACCTGAACCTGACAGCCGGCTACTGGGACATTTTCTGGCCGCAGTTTATTCAGGGCGCGGCGCTGGCCATGCTGTTTGTGCCGCTGACCACGGCCACCATGGACCCCATTCCGAAGGAGGAGATGGGCAACGCCACCAGCATGTTCAACCTGATGCGCAACCTGGGTGGGAGTGTGGGGATCGCCAGTGCGACCACCTTTCTGTTCCGCCGCCAGCAGTTCCACACGCACCTGCTGGGCGCGCGAGTGACGGCCTTCAATCCGGCGACGATGGTTCAGGTGAAGGGACTGGAGGCGGCCATGCTGGCGCACGGCTCCGACCCCACTACGGCCACGCACCAGGCCTACGGGGCGATCTGGGGAATGGTGCAGCAGCAGGCCGCCATGCAGGCCTTTGTGGACACATTCCGGGCCCTGTCGGCGGTGTTCCTGCTGATGCTGCCGCTGCTGCTGGTGATGAAGCGGCCCACGCACCACGGGCGCGGCCGGGCGGCCATGCACTGAGGCGGGGCGGATCGCCTCTACGATACTGGCCTCCGCTTTTTTGTCCTCGACCAGCGGCTACCTCGCGCGAAGTTCCACTGCCGCGGTGGATGCCCCCAGGTTTCCTTTCATCCCTTCGCGGACGACCGTGCGCACGTGGTAGATTCCCGGCGCCGCATCCAGCCTGGCGACCGTTCTCAAGCCATCCTTCCGGAACGAGGTAAGGGTGGAGTCGGTGAGCGCCAGATCCATTGTCGATTCCACACCGGTGACGAAGCCGCCGTTGGGATCGAGCAGCACCGTCAGCAGGACGAGTTGCTGCATGTGGCGTCCGTGACTGGTTGCGAACGGTAAGGGCTTGACATCCACGGTGACAAAGACGGAAACACGAACCACACCTTGCTTCGCCTGGACCGCTTGCAACGCCACCGCGAACGGAACATCCTGCGAGTTCTGTTTGGAAAACACCGCCTCGTCCATCGCGGTGTGCGCTGCCGGCGCCGCCGTGGCATGGTCATCTTTGTGCGAGATGTAGCCGGGGCGGAATTCGAGTAAGTCCGCCCGTTTGGAGGTGAACCGGATCTTAAGCGTGTGAAATTTGCCGTCGCGCCGGGCCGGCGTGAAGGCAAGCGAATAGGCGACCTGGGGATGGGCGGCGCGTTCCATGGATTCCACGAGGTTGTTCGAATTCCGGAAGAAGTGACCACCCGTCCCGTCGGCGACTTCCTGGAGCGCCTGGTTCAATATCCAGGCACCGCGGCGGGTGCTAAGGCCCTTCGCGTCGATCACGTGAATGGTAACGCTCCCGCGGACGGCCGTCTCGATTACGTCCTTAACCTGGGGCTCGACGTTAAGGTAAGCCGGTGATCGCCCGCGACCGCCTGGAAGCTGCGCGAGGGCGACGAAGCCCGCGGAGACAAACACCAGAACGCGGGCGCCCGGCGCTTCCGACAATCTCTTTGCCGCCATGCGGAGCGAGTCGAGAGTGGTGACTACGTCCGCCTGGTACTCCGCCACAGAGTGAGGAAGATGCCCGCGAAAGTTCAATTGGTCCGACGCTTCGGCGAACCGCCTGGCGTCGTCCGTGAAGTCGAGAACGCCGAGGCCGGAGGTGGTGGCGATGGAGATCCGGTCTCCCGGCTTGAGGAACCGGGTGGCGAAGGCGCGGGCAGCCTGCTTCACCTCCGGCAGTATGAAAATGCCAGGTCCGGGCACGCCCACGTGAAGGTCGTCGAAGAAAAAGGTAATGAATCCCGGGGCGGCGGGAGTTGCGGATGGGCGGCCCTCGCTCCGCAACTCGGAGAACGCGGTGATGGTCTGCGGCACACCGTTGTCGAGGACCTCGAAATCGGATGCCTGGAGGCCGGCCACGGACTGGCCATTCCGATCGCGGACTGTAAGTCCGACCTCCACCAGATTGCTTTCCGCGTGCAGAACCATTGAAGGCGGGGTGTAAGGGTGGCTGTGGATGGCGACCTCTTGCGGCGGCGTCTGCGCCGGGAGCAGGAGCATATAGAGAGTGAGGAGTGCCACAGCACGGGAGAGGGGCACCATAGGTAAGTACAGACGCGTTCCGAGGAGCAAGGTTCCAGCTTTGCTTGCCTGTGTTACGGAAGGAGCGCACCGGTTGCCTGCAACGGGTGTTAGCGAATCGAGATCAGCAGGCCGATGCTGACGCCGATGGCCTGATCGTGGGCGCGTGCAAACGTGTAATCGTAGGCCGGCTCGAGATACCAGCCGAACTTGCGGGTTGGGAACGGCCAAAACATAAAGTCCAGCGCGATTTCGCCGGCCACTGAATTGGTGGTGATGCCGTTCTCGCGGATGTGAACCCACTCGGGGCCGACGCCGAACATGAATTCGACTTTCCTGGAGAGGGTCCAGGGTTTTTTGAACAAAAAGTCGGTATCCCACTCGGTCGAGCGATGACTGAAGGTTGGGGTAACTCCGAACTCCAGTTCCAGCCAATCCTCGATGGGCGTGACTTCCGCCGCCACGGTGGGGCTGAGACTCCATCCGCCCCCGCTGAGGCTTCGGGCAGGGTCGGCACCCAATTCCAGGATTGCGATCGCCTCCTTTCCTGGCGGTTGCGATCCCGGCGAGTCGGGTGGAAGCTGAGAATCGGCCGCTGCGGCTGGGGCCGTCTGCGGTGTTTCCAGATCCGGAGCGGCGCGCGGACGGTTGCCGCCGGTTGAGCCGGGTTGTAACTCGGGCTGGCTACCAATGCGTTGAGCCTGGGCGACAGGCTGACAAAGAATCGAAGTCTGCCGGTTACCATCCAGGCTGGTACCGGCGAGTTGGCCTGATTTAATGGACTCGTTTTCCTGCGCACTTGCCGCATGACATGCTACGAGCACGGCGATGCAGAGAGGCGCGACACACATCCTCTTCATAGAAATCTCCTTAGGCTAAAGTCAATTCAGAATGTGAGGAGAGCCTAAGAGCGCGGAGGGTGTTCGATTCGGTTTGGCGGGACGTCAGGCGTTGGGCAGGCATCCAAGGGGACCGCCCAGGTGACGGCTCCCAAAGGCGCAACTGGGACGATTGGCGCGACCACCACAATATGCGCACAACAGCACAGGCAGCCATCGGCACAGCAACCGTCGTCGGAATCCCGTGAGGTGTGATTGGAAAATGGGCAATCCGGCGACGCGATCGCGGCACAAGCGAGAATTTCCGTTGTAGCGATCAGCAGCAAAAGGACCGCTACGACGCTTCGGGGCATCCGCCACGCCACCATAGTTAGTCTGGCTATTATGCCACAGCAGCCGGGCCGGTGAACGACGGCCACGGAACAAGTTGGACCGGGAATCCGTCAGCTACCTTACGAAGGCGAGGGTTTCGTGGCAACAAGTCTTAAGATGATTGTCCTGCTGGGCCTGCTCTGTTTTCTTACCGCCGTGATGGCGCAGCAATTTCCGTTATGGGAGCGCCTGCTGCGCTACTACGGCGGCAAAACCGACACCACGCCGGTGCCCTCCATGAAGATGGGCAATCACATGCAGATGTCGCTCAAAGGCGCGCCGCAACCGGGAGATGCCGAGCGCGCCGAGCGGATTGTGGCGGCCGCGCGGCGGGTGGTGGCCCATTACTCCGATGTGAACACGGCGCTGCGAGACGGCTACCGGCCGTTTCATCCCACCGGCGTACTGGGTGAGGAGGTCCACTACACGAGCAATCGCTACCACCGGCTGGAGCAGCGCCAGGTGGACTACGACCATCCGGGGTCGATCCTTTATCAACGCACGCCGGAGGGCATGCGGGCCGTGGGCGTCATGTACACCGCTCCGCAGGATTCGACGCCGGACCATCTGAATGCAGTCGCTCCGCTGAGCATCGCCACCTGGCACCGCCATGTGGATTTCTGCGGCGGACCGCGAAGCGTGCCTCTCGAAGAGCGAGCCGGGCCGCATGCGCGGTTTGGCCCGCAAGGGAGTATCCACACCGAAGAGGCCTGCCAGGAGGCGCACGGACTTTGGATTCCGGTGGTCTTCGGATGGATGACGCATGTCTACCCCAACGCCAAATCCCCCAACGGGGTGTGGGCCGGCATGGACATGCACATGGATGCCAACGCCAGCGACGAAGAAATGAAGAAGTAAGTATCCGGCAGAGGGGTGCGCTGCCTCAAAGGGAGCACGGCGCAGTGATCCCACCGCCCCCGGCGCACCCAACCCTCCATATCGTAAAATGTTACGAATGATTAAACTCAGAGTGATCCTGGTGGCCGCGGCCGCCCTCGCACTCGCTTCCGTTGGCGCAATTTCGAACGCCCAGCACACGGGCTACGATCCGGCTCTCTGGAGCGGTATGAAGTACCGCATGATCGGCCCGGAACGGGGCGGACGTGTCACCGCGGTGACCGGCGTGCCCTCCCAGCCCTATACGTTTTATATGGGATCCACCGGCGGCGGCGTCTGGAAAACGGTGGACGCCGGGCACACCTGGACCAACATCTCGGATGGCTTTTTCGCGGTTGCCTCGATGGGCGCCATTGAGGTGTCGCTTTCCAATCCCGATATCGTCTACGCCGGCACCGGGTCCTCCAAGATTCGCAGCAACGTCTCCATCGGCCGCGGGATCTATAAATCCACCGATGCGGGAAAGACCTGGACTTTCCTGGGGCTGCGCGATGCAGGGCAAATCTCCACCATCCGCGTCAGCCCCACCAATCCCGACCTGGTTTACGTGGCGGCGCTCGGCAATCCCTTCGTGCCCAACAAGGAGCGCGGCGTGTACCGCTCCAGCGATGGCGGCAAAACCTGGAAACAGGTCCTCTACCTGTCCGACGACCTGGGCGCGGCCGATCTCGAATTGCAGCCGGGCAACCCCAAAGTCGTCTTCGCCTGCATGTGGCACGGCCAGCGCAAGCCCTGGAGCATTATCAGCGGCGCCCGCGAAGGCGGCATCTACAAAAGCACCGATGGCGGCGACAACTGGACGAAGCTGGCCGGCGGCCTGCCGCACGAATTGTTCGGGCGCGCCAACGTGGCCATTTCGGCCGCCAAGCCCGAGCGCATCTACGCGCTCATCGAGGCCAAGCCCGGCTCCGGCCTGTACCGCTCGGAGGATTCGGGCGCCACCTGGTCGTTGGTGAACGGCTCGTCCGCCATCATCACCCGGCCTTTCTACTACGACACCCTCGGTGTGGACCCCAACAACGCCGACGTGGTGTTCATTGGCGACGAAAGCTGGTTCAAGAGCACCGATGGCGGCAAGACGGTGCGCCGCGCGCAGGCGCCCCACGGCGACCACCACGACATCTGGATCAACCCCAAGAATTCGGAGTACATGATCCAATCCAACGATGGCGGCGCGAATGTGTCGCTGGATGGGGGCCGCACCTGGAGCCCGCAGACTAATCAGCCGACCGCCGAGATTTACCAGGTGGCGGTGGACGATCAGTATCCCTACCGCGTTTATGGCGCGCAGCAGGACAACACCACGGTGATCGTGCCCAGCCTGCCGCTGGGCGATGGCCAGGAATTCCGCGTGGGGCCGGGCTGCGAAACCGGGCCGATTATCCCCAACCCGGCCAATCCGGAGGTGGTCTACGGAAGCTGCAAGGGGCAGTTCTCCGTGCAGAACCTGGCCACCACCGACGAGATGCGCTACTGGGTGGGCGCGGAGTCGCTTTACGGCAACGGCGGCGCCACGTTGATTTACCGCTTCCAGCGCGTCTCCCCCATGGAGGTTTCGCCGTTTCCGCCGTACGCCGTGTACTACGGCTCGCAATACCTGCACCGCACGCTGGATGGCGGCGTGACCTGGCAGAAGATCAGCCCCGACCTCACGGCCGATCCGCCGGGCGAGCCGCAGGAACCCTCCGGCACGCCCATCACCCGCGACGCCACCGGCGAAGAGGTCTACAGCACGCTGTACTCGATTCGCGAATCGCCGGTGCAGAAGGGCGTCATCTGGACGGGATCGAACGACGGCCTGGTGCAGGTGACCCGCGATAATGGCGCCCACTGGGAGAACGTCACGCCCAAAGACCTGCCGCCTGGCGGACGGGTGCAGAATGTCGAGCCGAGCCCGCACCACGCCGGCACCGCCTACGTAGCCATCTACCGTTATCTGCTGGGCGATTTCTCCCCGTACATCTACCGCACCAAGGATTTCGGCAAGAGCTGGACGCGCCTCACCGATGGGACCAACGGCATCGCCAAGGATGAACCCACCCGCGTGGTGCGGGAAGACCCCGTGCGCGAAGGTCTGCTGTACGCCGGCACCGAGTTCGGACTGTACATCTCCTTCGACGATGGCGCCCACTGGCAGCCGTTCCAAATGAATCTGCCGGTGACGCCGGTGA
>DATJRE010000122.1:0-5221 GCA_035505095.1 Bryobacteraceae bacterium
TCACATGTTTTCCGGACTATTACCACAGACTGCTAGCCCTTTATAGTGCTCGTAGAGCCGCGAGTGGCCCTTCTGGGTCGCGTCCCGCGCGAAGTACTCGCGGATCAGCGGGTGACAATCGAGCGGTTGCGCCGGGTCCGCAGTGAGGATCAGGCGGGCGTCGCGAAGACGCTTCAGCGCGGCCCGATATTTGTGGTCCTTGATCGGCGGCAACACCAGTCTGAGAGCCTCAGGCTCGGCGGGACGATCGAAGTATCCCAGCCCGCGCAGGACGTCCAACTCGGGCCGACCGTGGTACATTTTGGCGTAGCTGCCCATCACTTTGCGCGCGTGCCTGCCTGGTCCGATTTCCTCATCCTGAAGCTCGCGGATATCCGGCCAATGCCGGATGTCGCTCTCGCGGAAGGTCACCAGGTAGGTGCCCAGCAGCGTGAGGGCGAGGGCGTGGTTCCCGTAAGCCTCGGACGCCTCGCACAGCTCGCCCTGCGGACCGCGCACGCCCAGAAACCGGAGGTACCGCGCACCGTCGTCGGGGTCCAGGTTGTTGAGGTCGCGAGAAAGGGCGCGTGATTCCTCGTCCGGAACGTCGGTCAGCCGGAGGCGCGTAGTGCAGAGCACCATCCCCGCATTGCGAGCCGCGAGTTCCTGGACCAACGCTTTCATCGCGAGGTCGCGCAGGCCTCCCTCGGGGTCCTGGAGCGGCTCGGTGCCATGCAGGATTAGCAGCACTCGCTCCTGGCGCAGTCGGTCGACCAGACGGTCCAACTCGGTGAAGATCGACTCGCTGGCGGGCGCTGCTATGCCGAAAAAGGGCAGCGCTTCGGCGAAGAAGGGGTCGGAGGAGGTCTGGCTCTTCTCTCGCGTGCCCTGGCTGTAGAAGGACCAGCCGAAAACCGTGACGTCCTTGAGGTGGTTGCGGTACCACGCCGTGATCAGCGCCGTTTTTCCGGCGCCACCCGGCGCAATCACCTGCACGAAATTAGTCTCCGGATTCGTCCATGCTTGTTCAAGCCAGCGATCCTCCCGGTCGCGTCCGAAGACGTGCGGGTCCACCGTGGGCAGTTTGCGGATGAAGGTGCGGGGGGCGGCCGACGGGCCGGCGCCAGGAAATGGTTCCTGCCTCACGAGACGCTCTTCACGGATTCCATCGAGAAGGAGTTGCTTGCAAGTGGCGTCGTCTTTCTCGACGAAGCTGATATACACGAACTGATCAAACAGGGGCGACCTATCGTGCCTCTCGACGAGTACAGGGATCACGAAGCGTCTCTCGGCGTTGGGATCGGCGAAAAACGCAGCGTAAAGCTCCGCGAGCGTCAGCTTCTTCGCCATATAGTGCGGCGAGAGCAGGGCGATCACGTGGTCAGCCCGCTCCAGCGCGAGTTTCATTCGATGGGGAATGCTGTCGCCTGGCTTGAAGTCAAAGTCCTGAAGCTCAGTGGTATGGCCCTCCGCTTCGAGCACGTTGGAAATCCACCTGGCCCACCTGGCGTCCTCGCCGGCACGGGAGATGAAGAAACGAAGCCTTTTTTCCGGATCGGGCACTCCAGCCAATCCGATCATCCCGCCGTGATAACCTGAAAAAACCGTTATGTCTGGGAGAGGCGCCTGGGTCCTGATGCTGGCGGCGGTGGGGTCCGCCCAAGCGGCGGGCACCGCGGCCTATGCCGGCGCGGCGGCCTGCGCCAAGTGCCATGTCGAGGCCCATAGCGTTTGGTCGCAATCGCGGCACAGTAAAATGGTGCAGCCTGCCACGGTGAAGGCCGTCCAAGGCAACTTCGCCGCCGGACGCGTGGTGCTGCGCGGGCTGCCCTACCTGCTGCGCCAGGCCAACGGTGCGTTCTACATCACCGAATCCTACCTCACCGGGAAACCGCAGCAGCACCGCGTCGATTTCACCCTCGGCAACCGGCGCATCCAGCACTACCTCACCCGGCTGCCCGATGGCAAGGTGATCGTGCTGCCGCCAAGCTGGGACATCCTGCGCAAACAGTGGTTCCACAATCTCGATATCGACGACCCCGAAGAGGCTCCCGGCATCCAGGTGCAGGTCTGGAACAAGAACTGCTTTTCCTGCCACGTCAGTCAGCAGCAGAAGAACTTCGACCCGGCGACTGACCTCTACAAAACCTCGTGGCTCGATTTCGGCATCAACTGCGAGCGTTGCCACGGCCCCGGCAGCCAGCACATCGCGCGCTACTCCGCCGCGGCGGCGGCGCACACCAAAACGGGCGTCGGCCCGGCCGACGATATCGTTATGCAGACCCGCCTGGACGCCTCGCGCAACACCATGGTCTGCGCGCAGTGCCACTCCTTCCGCGACATCTATGCCTTGGGCTACACCGCGGGCGCGGATTACTACGATTACTTCTTCCCGGTACTGGAATACGGCCTGCCGGACGATGGCGACCCCGCGTATTGGGCCGACGGGCGCACCCGCCGCTTCTCCAACGACGCCTTCGGCCTGTGGCAGAGTGAATGTTTCCTGAAGGGCGGCGCCACCTGCCTCACCTGCCACGTGGTGGCGCACAATACCAACATCGATCGCAACCCGCAACTTCGCCCGGAAGCCAACGCGCTCTGCACCCAGTGCCACACCGCCATCGGAAAGGACATTGCCGCGCACACCCACCACGCCACTCAAAGCGCCGGCAGTTCCTGCGTGGAATGCCACATGCCGCGCACGGTGTACAGCATCAAGGCGCAGATTCGCGACCATTCCATGAGCATTCCGGTTCCCGAAAATACCATCCACCACGACATTCCCAACGCCTGCAACCTGTGCCACAAGGACCGCAACGCGCAGTGGGCCCTTGCGACGATGGACCAGTGGTGGGGCGACCGCTCGCGGCAGAAGCTCATCCGTCGGGCGGACACGTTTGCCGCCGCGCGCAAGGGCGATGCCGGCTCAATTCCCGCGCTGGTGGCGATTCTGGGCGACTCCAGCGAGGGGCAACTGGTGCGGGCGAATGCGGCGGGCCACCTGGGGCGCTTCGAGGGGCAGGCGGTTTTCGATGCGCTGGTGCGGGCCACGGCCGACCCGGAGCCCCTGGTGCGGGCGGTAGCGGTGCTCTCGCTGAAGGCCGGCCAGGATCGCGCCACGGCCGCCGCGGCGCTGGTGAAGGCGCTGGCCGATCGCGTGGCCACGGTGCGGTTGGCCGCCATGCTGGCGCTGGTGAATATGGGGATTCGCGAACTGCCCGGCGAGGATGGCGAGCGGCTCCAGAGCGCCATGCAGATGTTCCAGGCGCGAGCGCAATTCAACGCTGACGATGCCGAACAGCAGGTGGCCGCCGGCCGCTTCTATCTGCTGGCCGCCGACCCGGCGCGGGCCATCGCCGCGCTGCGCGACGGGCTGCGGCTGGATCCGACGGCGCCGGCGCAGTACCTGCTGGCGGGCGCCTATGTGGAACAGAGCGACTACCCTAAAGCGCGCGAGATTCTGCTGGCCATCCCGCCGGGCGATGCGCAGTACGATAAGGCCCAGCGCCTGCTGAAGGCCCTTGCGGCGCAAACCGCGCGGCACTAGCCATCCCAGCCCCTCTCGCTTGCGTTCTTTGCGCCTTAGCTGCTTGGCGAGAGATCTACGGAGGCCGCGTCTACATGCCTCGCCCCCCTTCGCAGCAAAGTCAGGCGAGTCCGGCTACAACGGCCTCAATCATTTATGAATAGGTCGGGTTGCCATTCATGATGCCCCGCCCGCGAGTCGTCGTTCGCACCGAGTGGCGCGGATCTCGGCGAGGTCGCGCATCCTCCCGAAGGCGGGTTCGCTGGCCCGGCCGGTCGCACCAATGTTTTCCCGCCACGGCTTCAACTCGTGGATCCCCGCACAGTCTCCCCTACGTGACCAACTTCTCCAGTCGCGAGCCGCGCCGCAGAATCGTCTGGTTGCGTTCCGGCCCCGTGGAGACGCAGCCCACCTCCACGCCCGTGCGGCTTTCGAGGAAGGCCAGGTAGTCCTTGGCCTTTGCCGGCAGCTCGTCGTAGGTAGTCAGCCCGAACGTGGAGCTGTTCCAGCCCGCCACGCACTCGAACACCGGCTCCACCCGGGCGAGTTGTTCGACGGTCGGCGGCATCCCGGCAATCTCGCTCCCACCCACCCGGTAGCCCACGCAGACGGGGATCTGATCGAACGCGTCCAGCACGTCCAGCTTGGTCACCACCAGGCTGTCGAACCCGTTGATCGCCGCGGTGTAGCGCAGCAGGGGCGCGTCGAACCATCCGCACCGCCGCGGCCGCCCCGTCACGGCGCCATATTCCTTCCCGCGCTGCCGGATGGTTTCGCCGGCGCCATCCAGCGCCTCGGTGGGAAATGGCCCGCCGCCCACCCGCGTGATGTAGGCCTTGGCCACCCCGATCACCCCGTGAATCCGCGTCGGCGGTACGCCCGTTCCCGTGCAGGCGCCGCCCGCGCTGGCGCTCGACGAAGTCACAAACGGATAGGTGCCGTGGTCGATGTCCAGCATGGTGCCCTGCGCGCCCTCAAACAGTATCGTTTTGCCGGCGCGCATGGCGTCGGCCAGAAGCAGCGCCGTATCGCAGACCATCGGGCGGATGCGCTCCGCGAAGGCCTCGTACCGGTCGCGGATGGCTGCCCAGTCCAGCTCTTCGTAGATGCCGAAGCACTTGGCAATGATGGCCTTCTCTTCCATCACCGAATCGTACTGCGCGCGGAAAAATTCGCGGTCGAAGAGACTGGCCATGCGAATGCCGCGGCGGCCGGTCTTATCTTCGTAGCACGGCCCGATACCGCGAGAGGTGGTCCCGATAGACACCCGCCCCGGCCGCCCCTCCGACATTTTCTCCATCATGCGGTGCGCCGGAAACAGCACGTGCGCGCGGTCGCTGATCGAAAGATTCTCCCGCACCGGCACGCCCGCCGATTCCAGGGCATCGATCTCCTCCAGCAGCGCCGCCGGATCGAGCACCAGTCCGTTGCCGATCACCGCCTGCTTGCCGGGACGCAGAATGCCGCTCGGCACCAGCTTCAAAACGAATTTCTTGTCGCCAATGAAAACGGTATGGCCGGCGTTGTGCCCGCCCTGATACCGCGCCACAATATCGAAGCGCTCCGAGAACAGATCGACGATCTTTCCCTTGCCTTCGTCTCCCCACTGGGATCCCAGGATGATTAAGTTCCCCATTTCGACCAAACCGATCTATTGTAACTGGTGGCCGCACGCCAATGCTCACTTCCAATGAGAATTGTTGCCAGGCATGGGTT
>DATJRE010000123.1:0-8753 GCA_035505095.1 Bryobacteraceae bacterium
GCCGCGATGAGCGCGCACGCCGGCAATCACATGGTGAGAACGGCGCGGAAGCGGGCCTTTCCTTCCGCAACGCGCTCGTAGGCCTTGGGTGCTTCAGCCAATGGGTACGTCTCGACGATGGTTTTAACTTTGCCTTGCGCCACGAAATCGAGGGCCTCGTAGAGGTATTCGGGGCCGTTCTGCTGACTGCCAATTATCCGAATGCGCTTCACGATGAGGTCCAGCAGAGAAATCGAAAGCGGCTCCGCATCGGCTCCCATGGTGACAAGCCGGCCGTCCGGACGCAGCCCTTGAATGCTGTCCACCATGGACTTGGTGGAATTGGAGGTGCTGAGGATCACATCTGCGCCGCCCGCCGCAGCCAGACTCTTTCCATCGCGAACAATTTCATCCGCGCCCAGATCGCGGATCATCTTGTCTTTATCGGGGGAGTGCGAAACGGCGATGGTTTGGAAACCCGCAGCCTTGGCGTATTGCACGGCCAGGTGCCCAAGCCCGCCAATCCCCAGCACGGCCACGCGATCGTGCGGCTTGGGATCGGCCCAGCGGAGCCCGCTATAAACTGTGTAACCGGCGCAGAAGATCGGGGCGGCTTGTTCGTAGGAGACCTTGTCGGGAATCAGATAGGTAGCGTCGGCATTCATCAGCATGTACTCTGCGTGACCGCCTTGTACATCGACGCCGGTGCCCTTCAAATAGGGACAGAACATTCTGCGTCCGCGCTGGCACCACTCGCAACGTCCGCAGGTGGATTGGATCCAGGCCGTACCCACGCGGTCGCCCACGTGCCGCATGGTTACGTCAGGAGCCGCGGCTATGATCTCGCCGACAGGCTCGTGGCCTAAGATTCGGGGAAATGCACCAGGGATATGTCCAAGGGTGAGGTGCACGTCGGTATAACAGATGCCGCTGGCATGCATCTTCACCAGCACTTGATTGGGGCCGGGTTGCGGTTGCGGAACGTCGTTGATCTGCCATGCACTGCTCGCGGCGGGGACGACTGCAGCTTTCATAAACATCTCCTTCTGGAGTCATTCGATGCGCGTGACTTGGGGATTGGTGCACCGATCGGCCGCATGCCGTCGATACCCGAGTGCTCGCGGCGCAGACCTGCGGCGGCTATCCCAACAACCGCGCGGCGGGCTTGGCGAAATAGGTCAGGATGATTCCGGCTCCGGCCCGTGCGATGGAGGTGAGGCTCTCCATCATGG
This sequence comes from Bryobacteraceae bacterium, assembly GCA_035505095.1. GTDB lineage: Bacteria > Acidobacteriota > Terriglobia > Bryobacterales > Bryobacteraceae > JOPF133. The sequence continues at coordinate 1,212 of DATJRE010000123.1, forward strand.
CGCGATCGTGATCCAGCCAGCCGTTGCGGGCGGCGGCCACGATCATGGAGTATTCGCCGCTCACCTGGTAAGCGGCGACGGGCACATCGAAGCGCCGGCGCGCCTGGCTGATCAGGTCCAGGTAGGGCATGGCGGGCTTGATCATAATCATGTCGGCGCCCTCTTGCAAGTCCAGCTCGATCTCCTGCATGGCTTCGCGCCCGTTGGCGGGGTCCATCTGGTAGCTGCGGCGGTCACCGAACTGGGGCGCCGATTCGGCCGCCTCGCGGAAGGGACCGTAAAACACCGAGGCGAACTTGGCGGCGTAGGAGAGGATCGGGGTGCGCTCATAGCCGCTGGCGTCCAGCGCCTTGCGGATGGCCCACACGTGCCCGTCCATCATGTCGGAGGGGGCCACGATGTCGGCGCCCGCACGGGCGTGCGAAACGGCCGATTTGGCCAGCCATTCGAGGGTGGTGTCGTTGTCCACATCGCCGTCTTTGATGTAGCCGCAGTGGCCGTGGGTGGTGTATTCGCAGTTGCAGACGTCGGTGACGATCAGCAGCCCCTCGGTGGCGCGGCGGATGGCCCGGATGGCGCGCTGCACAATGCCGTTTTCGTCGTAGGCGCCGGTGGCCATCTCGTCCTTGGTTTCGGGCAGGCCGAACAGGATCACGCCGCCGATTCCGAGCGCCTGCACTTCCACGCACTCCTTGACCAACTCGTCCACCGACAGTTGGTAGTTGCCGGGCATGGCGCCGATCTCGTGGCGAATGCCTTCGCCCGGGCAGACAAAAAGCGGCAAAATGAACTGCGCCGGGGACAGCCGGGTTTCGCGAACCAGGCTGCGGATGGCCTCCGAGGAGCGCCGGCGGCGGAGTCGATGAGTAGGAAACGGCATCACCCGGATTGTAACCCGGCGCGCAAGCCAAAAACCTGACGCGGAGACCCAGAGGCGCGGAGGAAGAGAGAGACTGGTTTTTCTCCGCGTCTCTGCGTCTCCGCGTCAAAGACCTTTCGCCGATCCTCGCCGGTTTCTGGCCTTCCTGGTAGACTGCAAGCGGGAGGTTCTCCATGTCGCTTCGGCCCGTCAAACGGCTGGTCCGCTCCAAGCCCACGCTCGAAGGCGCAGGGGTGCACCTGCGCCGTGCCTTCGGATTCGGCAGCACCTCCGAGTTCGACCCGTTCCTGCTGCTGGATGACTTCCGCAACGACGTTCCCGCCGATTACCTGGCGGGCTTTCCGTGGCACCCGCATCGCGGAATTGAAACCATCACCTACGTGCTGGCGGGAACCGTGGAGCACGGCGACAGCATGGGAAACCACGGCGCCATTGCCGCCGGCGACGTGCAGTGGATGACCGCCGGCAGCGGCATCATCCACCAGGAGATGCCCAAAGGCGACGCCACCGGCCGCATGCACGGCTTCCAGTTGTGGGCCAATCTGCCGTCGTCTCTCAAGATGACAGCGCCGCGCTACCAGGAAGTCAAGTCGCCCGATATTCCCGAGATTCAGGATGACGACGGCGCCAAGGTGCGGGTGGTTTGCGGCAACTTCTGGGGCGCCAAAGGCCCCGTGGATGGCATCGCCGCCGACCCCATGTACCTGGACGTTTCCGTGCCGCCCGGCCGCCGCAAGACGCTGCCGGTGGAGACCACCCGGCATGCCTTCGCGTATGTCTTCGGCGGAGCCGGCAAGTTCTGCAACGCCTCCGGTCCCCTGGCCGTGCCAACGGAGTCCGTGGGGTGGCTGGATACCGCGCCCCCGACCGAGGCCGAGAACCGTTCGCTGGTGCTGTTCGATCGCGGCGACGAGGTGACCGTGCAGGCAGGCGAAGACGGCATCCGTTTCCTGCTGGTCTCCGGGCAGCCTTTGCAGGAGCCGGTGGCCTGGTACGGTCCCATTGTCATGAACAGCCAGGCCGAACTGCGCGAGGCGTTCCTGGAACTGGAAAAAGGGACGTTTTTGAAGACCGGGCAATCGGGTTAGCGGAGGCGCGTGGCTGGGCCTCATTCCCAGCGCAGCGCGCTCATGGGATCGATGCGCGTAGCCCGCCGCGCCGGGAGATAGCCTGACAGCGTGGTCACCGCGGCGATTCCCAGCGAGGCTGCCGCCATGGTGAGCAGGTCGGCGGGATTCACGCCGAAAAGCTGCGCCTGAATCAGCCGCGTCACGCCATAGGCGCCGACGAGGCCGAGGGCCACGCCAATCCCGGCCAGGGTCAGGGTCTCGCTGAGCACCATCCACACCACCGAGCCCTGGCCCGCGCCGAGCGCCATGCGGATGCCGATCTCGCGCGTGCGGCGTGTCACCATGAAGGCCATGACGCCGTACAGGCCCAGAGCGGCCAGCAGCGTGGCGAGGCATCCGAACACGGTTGAAAGTGTGGCCAGCAAACGCTCGGTGAGGAGCGAAATTTCCACCTGGTTTTCGAGCGTGCGGATGTCGTACATCGGCACGTTCGCATCCACATCCCGAACGGCCGCGCGCACGGTGTTGAACAGCCGGTCGGGGTCGCCCCGCGTGCGCAGGTAGACCGTGCAGCCGTTGGCGAACCCTTTCTGGTCATACGGAATGTACATTTCCTCGGGAATCTCGTCGCGCATGCTTTCGTATTTGGTGTCCGCCGCCACGCCCACAATCTGGATGTCGAGCTTGGTTCCCGGATCGATGCCCATGCCGAAGTGCCGGCCGATCGGGTTGGCGTCGCCGAAATACCGCTTGACGAATTTCTGGTTCACGATGGCCACCTTGGGCGCGCCGGCCGTGTCGCGGTCGGTGAAGTCGCGCCCCAGCAGCACCGGAATCTTGAGCGTCTTGAAGAAATCGGGACTGGCATACTGCACGTGCGGATCGGGCCGCTCATCCGGCTTTGCCGAGTAGCCTTCGATGGTGACCCAGTTGTCCCACTCGTTGTTTTCGAGCACCGGCACCACTGCCAGCGCGTCCGATTCCACGCCCGGCATGGCGTCCAGGCGCTGGCGCAGGCGGCGGTAATAATCCCTGGTAAATGCGGGATCGTAGCGGCTCATGGTGGGGTCCACATCGAAGGCCACCACGTTCCGCACATCGAAGCCGGGGTTGAGCGTCTTGAGGTTGCGCAGGCTCTGGAGGAACAGGCCCGCTCCGATGAGCAGGAGCAGCGAGAGCGACACCTGCGCCACCACCAAGCCCTTGCGCAATCCCGCGGAGCCGCCGCGAATCACCGCGCCGGCCTGATCTTTGAGGGTGTCCGCCAGGGTGGGCCGGGTGGCCTGAAGGGCGGGAATCAGCCCGAACAGCGTCCCGGCCACCAGCGAGAGGGCGAAGGTGAAGGCCAGCACGTTCCAGTCCGGCGTGCTCGAAAGGGAGAGCGGCGTGTGGCCGGAGGGCAGAAAATCGATCAGCGCCTGGTCGATGAGCACCGCCAATCCGACTCCCAGCGCTCCACCCGCCGCGGCCAGCATGAGGCTTTCCACCAGAAGCTGGCGCACCAGCCGCCAGCGGCCCGCGCCTAGCGCCACGCGGAGGGCAATCTCTTTCTGCCGCGCCGAAGCACGCGCGATGAGCAGATTGGCCAGGTTCGAGCACGCGATCAGCAGCACCAGTCCCACGATACCCATGAGCGCGAAGAGCGGCTTGGCGTAGGCGCGGCGCAGGTTCGAGCGGCCCGTCGAACCCGGCATCACCTCCATCCACATCTTCAGGAATTCCTGCTTCACCAGCGGGGATGCCTTGGCGAAGGGTTTCTCGGTCACTTCGCGGTTGAGGATCTGGTGGAACAGCGGCTGCAGTCCAGCCTGCGCCTGCTGGATGGTCATGCCGGGCTTGAGCCGGCCGAAGACCTCGGTCCAGCGGAAGCGGTCGTCATTCATACGGCTGTAATCGGTGCGCGGCAGGTAGTCGGACATGGTGATGGGGATGCGGATTTGCGGCGCGCGGCCCGGCTCGACGCCGTCGAACCCGGAGCGGCTGACGCCGATGATGGTCAGCGAACGGCCATTGACCACGATTTGCTTGCCGACCACTCCGGGGTCGGCGCCGAAGCGCGCGCGCCAGTAGCCGTAGCTGAGCACGGCCAGGGGATGGCCGCCCTGAATGAGATCGTCGGAGGCAGTGAACACACGCCCCACCGCCGCGCCGACGCCCAGCACGGGGAAGTAGTTGCCGGATACCAGATCGGCCCCGACCAATTCCGTGCTGCCCTGGAAGGTGGCGCTTACGGTAGTGGGGTAGGTGCAGAACATGCCGCTGAAGACCTGGTTCTGGTCACGGATTTGGTAGTACATGGGATAGGAGATTTTGTCCCTGCCGTTGTTGCCGCCGTAATGCCGGCCGCGGCCAGCCAGCATCACCAGGCGCTCGGGATCTTTCACCGGAAGCGGCTGCAAGATGAGTTCATGGATGAGAGTGAAGATCGCCGTGTTGGCGCCGATTCCGAGCGCCAGCGACAGCACAGCGACGGCCAGAAAGACGGGCGACCTGCGCAGGGTGCGCAGGGAATAGCGGAGATCCTGCAGTATCGAGGCCATCGACCGTTATACTGCGCTACGCCGAAAAGGTTACGCAGGTGGTGTGAAATTCAAGACGGCGTCAGACAACCGGCGTGCGGTACGGGGGCGTCACCACCACGGGAATCAGCTCGCAGCGGTAATCGGCAGCCGGATCGACGGCCGTCACGGTGCCATCCTGGCGGGAGACCAGCATGCTGTGGGTCTCGGGATAGACGATCCAAACTTCCCCGGCGCCGCCCGCGAGGTATTGCAACCGCTTCCGTTCCAACTCGGCCGCCGTATTGCCGCGGGAGGCGATCTCGATGGCCAGCATGGGAGCGCCTTGGGGCCAATCGTCCTCGATGGGTTGATCGGGCCAGGAAACACTGACGTCCGGAGTCAACCATCGGTTCGGGCCGAGCCGGTAGCCGGATTCGATCCAGACGCGAGACCAACCCAAGACGGTCGCCAGTAGCAGAGCGATGCGCTTGGCCAACTCGTCATGAGAATGTCGGGCGGGCGGCAATTCGATCAGTTCTCCATCCAGGAGTTCCTGCTTGCCCGGGGATTCCGGCAAGGCCAGGAACTCCTGTTCCGAAAGCAAGGTCTGGACGCTCACCATTCAATTGTACAGTGGGTTGGGCTACACAGCCACGGTTTCGGCCGCGTAGCGCTCCGCCATTTTCGCCAGCGGGATGGGCGCGTAATCGCCGGCGTGGCCCGCCTGCCCGAACTGCGTCATGCGCAGGGCCACCACCTTCTTCATGGCCTCGCGGGCGGGCTTCAGGTAACTGCGCGGATCGAACTCCTCGGGCTTTTCGGCGAAGACTTTGCGGATTGCCCCGGTGATGGCCAGGCGGTTGTCGGTATCCACGTTGATCTTGCGCACGCCGTTGCGGATGCCCAGTTGGATCTCCTCCACCGGCACTCCCCAGGTGGGCTTCAGCTTGCCGCCGTACTGGTTGATGATGTCCTGCAGATCCTTGGGCACGCTGGAAGAGCCGTGCATCACCAGGTGGACCTGCGGCAGGCGGCGGTGGATCTCCATCAAACGCTCCATTTTGAGTGTTTCGCCGGTAGGCTTGCTGGTGAACTTATAAGCGCCGTGGCTGGTGCCGATGGCGATGGCCAGCGCGTCGAGGCCGGTCTGCTTCACGAACTCGACCGCCTGCTCGGGATCGGTAAGGTGGCTGAGGCCATCGAGGCCCGCGCCATGCCCGTCTTCAATGCCGCCCAGGCAGCCGATTTCGCCCTCCACGGTGACGCCCTTGGCGTGCGCCAGTTCCACCACTTTGCTGGTGGCGTCCACGTTATAAGCAAACGACGACGGCGTTTTGCCGTCGGGCATCAGCGACCCGTCCATCATCACGCTGGTGAAGCCCATTTCGATGGCGCTCTTGCAGGTTTCCACACTGTTGCCGTGATCCAGGTGCAGCACGGTGGGAATCTCGGGATAGATTTCGGTGGCCGCGAGCATCAGGTGATATAAGAACCGGTCCTGCGAGTAAGCCCGCGCGCCGCGGCTGGCCTGTACGATCACCGGCGACCTGGTTTCACGAGCCGCCTCCATGATGGATTGAATCTGTTCCATATTGTTGACGTTGAACGCGCCAACCCCGTAGCCGGCCTTAGCAGCTTCGTCGAGCAGTTGCCGCATCGAGACTAATGGCATATTGATTTCTCCTTAACCGTATTAAAAATACCCGAAATTCCGTATTTCCACGCTAGCATGATTGCGCGGAAACGGGCAAGACGAGGACAACCGGGACACGAGGCAAGGCCGCGGCCGGGCTGGCGCCGGTACCGCCCCCGCCGCGGTCGCCGATTCCCTGGGCCGCAGGGCGCCGATGGCGCTGCTTGCCGGACGGTCGCGTGCGCGTGCCGGTGCTGGCCGACGTCGCGGCTTGCGGCATTGCCCACGCGTCGAGATCGCAACGCCCGAACCCCTCCCCGGCGTCGACGCATCGGCCGCGCCTTTGACCCGGTTCTTCTACAATGAAATTTCATGCAACCCTCGACAACCGCCTCCCGCCGCTTCGCGCGCTATGCCTGGGGCGTGGTGGCTTTGAACGTGGCGGTGGTCTTGTGGGGAGCGCTGGTGCGCGCCACCGGGTCGGGCGCCGGCTGCGGCAACAACTGGCCGCGCTGCAATGGCGAGGTCATCCCCACGTCGCCCACCCTCCACACGCTGATCGAGTTCACCCACCGCGCCATGACCGGCGCCGACCTGCCCATGGTCGGACTGCTGGTCTTCTGGGCCTTCCGCCTGTTTCCCCGGCGCCACCCCGTGCGCGCCACGGCGGTCCTTTCGGCCGTCTTTCTGGTGACCGAAGCCCTTATCGGCGCGGGCCTCGTGCTGTTCGACCAGGTGGCCCAAAACGCCTCTCCGAGCCGTGCGTGGTGGCTTTCCGGGCACCTGCTGAACACCCTCACGCTACTCGGCGTCCTGACCCTGACCGCCTGGTGGGGCGCGGGCTACCGGCCGGCGCGCTTCACCGGCCGCCCGGCGCTGGCAGCCGGCGTCAGCCTTGTTGCCGTCGCGTTACTGGGGATCAGCGGGGCCATTACCGCCCTGGGCGACACGCTGTACCCCTCCGCATCGCTCTCCGCCGGCCTGGCGCAGGATTTCTCTCCGATGGCCAATTTCTGGCTGCGCCTGCGCCTGTTCCACCCCATGATTGCCGCGGCGGTGGCAGTCTGGCTGGGCTACTACGCGCTTTCGAACATGGCCCGCCATCTCGAACTGCGCCCGCGCGCCGTGGTGTTGCTGGGGTTGGTGGCCCTCCAACTCGCGGCCGGCGCAGCCAACCTGCTGTTGCTGGCTCCCCTGTGGATGCAGATCCTGCACCTTCTGCTGGCCGACCTGATCTGGATCTCCTTGGTGATCTTATGCGCCGAAGCCGCGAGCGCCGCGCCGCTCACCGCCGGCCATGCGCCATCCCCCGCCGGCCCTCTTGGGGTGCCCGGCGCGGCGGTGACCGGAACCTAAGCCCTCGGCCGCGGCCAGAAAGTTTGGTTGGCAAGACGACCTCGCCTGCGCGTAATCTAATCTCGGGTTCGCGCGTGGTGACGACTTCCGAGATCGGCGTTT
>DATJRE010000124.1:0-4716 GCA_035505095.1 Bryobacteraceae bacterium
CGCCGGAGCCATCGCCAACGTGCAATATCGCGAGGGCCGCTTTCATGTGGCCAGCCGCGAAGCCTGCTCCAACGAAAACGAGCAGAACGTCGTCACCATGGAGGGCGAGGGGGCGGTGGATGGCTCGCGCGTAGTGTTCAAGCAGATCGCCGGGTTGATTGCCCGCCGCATCGTGTTCCGCAAGCAGCCGGGCGACCACGTCGCCACCGGCGAGCGCGTGGGCCTCATCAAGTTCGGGTCCCGCGTCGACGTGCTCTTCGGGCCGGAATGGGAAATCGCGGTGCGCCCCGGCCAGCGTGTTTCGGCCGGCTCCAGTGTGATCGCCCGCCGCCGCGACCGAGGTGTGCCCGATGGGGCTTAGAGAACGGCTCGAAGATCCCCGCTCGCCGGACCGCCGCCCGCGCCGCGCGGCCTACGTGCTGCCCACGCTATTTACCGCCGGGAATATTTTCCTGGGCTACATTTCCATCATGCGCTCCTTCCGAGGCTCCATGCTGGCGGCTTCGGGAGGTTTGGGCGCGCCGGAGAATTTCGCGGTGGCCGCCCAGGCGATCGGCGCGGCCGTGTTCCTGGATGGCCTGGATGGCCGGATCGCCCGCATGACCAACACGGTCAGCAGTTTCGGACGCGAAATGGATTCGCTGGCGGATGTCATCAGCTTCGGCATCGCCCCGGCCGTGCTGGCCTTCGCCTGGGGAGTGCAGTTTGTCGACCCCGGCTTCGGCGAGACCATTCGGGGCCAGCTCTTTAACTTCGGATCCTTCGTCGCCTTCCTCTTCCTGCTGTGCGGCGCCGTGCGCCTGGCGCGCTTCAACGTGCAGAAGAACCCCATTCCCAAAAACCCCGGCCGGCCCGACCGCAAATACTTCGTCGGCCTGCCCATCCCTGCCGCCGCAGGCATGGTGGCCGCGGTGGTATATGCCTCAGACGCACAGCCGCTGGCCTGGTGGCCGCTCTCGGTGGCATGGCTGATCCTGCTGGCCTTGCTGGGATTCCTCATGGTGAGCACCTGGCGCTACTACAGTTTCAAGGGCATCAATCTCAACCGCGCCTACTCGCCGCTCATCCTGATCCTGCTGGGCGCCTTCATTTATTTCATCCGCAACTATTCGCGCCCCACGCTGTTGATCATGGCGGCGGCTTATGTGGGCAGCGGAATCGCCATTCGCGTGGGCGGCATCGTGCGGCGGCGCCTGCGCCCGCATCCTCATCCTCCTGCTCCGGAGCATCAAATTGGCTGATAACGCGACGGCTTTTGCCCTGGTGGGCAGCGAGACTCTGATCGGCCGCGAGATTCGCGACCTGGTGGGCACTTCCGCGCCGGGCATCGACCTGCGGCTGATTGAAACCGGCACGGCCGTCGCGGCCACCGCCGAACACGAAGCCCCGGTCCTCCCAATGGCCCTCAATGCCAAAAGCCTGTCGGGCACGCGCGGAGTGTTTCTCGCCGGGTCGCCGGAGGCCAATCGCAAGGCCATCGAGCTGGCCGAGGGCGAGATCCCGCTGATTGACCTTTCCTTCGCGGCTGAAGAGCGGCCCGACGCCCGCGTGCGTGCCCCCATGGTGGAATCCGGGGATCCGCCCGCAGAGGAAGGCGATGCCGATGAGGGCGGCGGTGAGGACGGCGGGACAGCCGGCGTGCATGTGATCGCGCATCCCGCAGCCATTGCGCTGGCGCTGTTTCTGCGGCGCCTGCAGATGCACGACCCGATCCGCCGCTCGGTGATCCAGATTTTCGTTCCGGCCAGCGAACACGGCGCACCTGGAGTGGAAGAGTTGCAGCAGCAGACCATCAGCCTGCTGTCGTTCAAGAGCCTGCCGCGCGCGGTTTTCGACACCCAGGCCAGCTTCAATCTGCTGGCCCGCTATGGCGAAGAAGCACCCACCCCACTGGAAGAAACCGAACTGCGCATCGAGCGTCACCTGGCCACTTTGCTGGCGCTGCCGGGCGACGGCGAAGGGGCCCTGATGCCGTCTCTGCGCGTGCTCCAGGCGCCGGTTTTTCATGGGTATAGTTTTTCGGCCTGGGTGGAATTCGAGGGCAACCCCGGCCTGGAAGCCATTGAGAGCGGTCTGGTGGCGGCGCACATCGAAGTGCGCGGCGGGGAGTTCGAACCGCCCAATAATGTAGGCCACGCCGGGCAAAGCGGCATTGCCGTGGGCGCCATTGCCGAGGACCGCAACGACCCGGACGCCTGCTGGTTCTGGGTGGTGTGCGACAATCTGCGGCTGGCGGCGGAAAACGCCGTGCGCGTGGCGCGGGAGCTGGTATGAAGCGCGGATTCCTACTGGCGCTGGCGTGGACGGCGGCATTTTCGGCGGCCTGCGGATATCACGTGGGCGGCCACACCGACGCCATGCCGGCCACGATCAAGACCATCGCTATCCCACCCATCGCCAACAACACCATGCGGCCGAAACTGCCGGCGCTGCTGGCCAGCGGCCTCACCCACGAGTTTCACGCGCGCACCAAATACGCCATCGTCAGCGACCCCACGCACGCGGATGCCGTTCTCAAAGCCACCATCGCCAAATTTGTGAATTTCCCAACCATCGCGGACCCTGCCTCGGGCCGCGCCACCGGGGCGGGCTGCGTAGTCACAATGAATGTTCTGCTGACCGACCAGCACACTGGCAAGGTTCTGTTTTCGGAGGTAGGCGTGGAGTATCGCGAGCGCTACGAGATTTCCATCGATCCGAAGACTTATTTCGATGAAAGCGACACGGCCCTGGAGCGGCTGAGCCGCGACCTGGCGCAAGGCATCGTCACCGCCATCCTGGAGAAATTCTAGGGTGGCCACGCCCTCGCAATTTCAGGCTCGCGTGAAACGCTCGGGGCCGCCTGCGGTGGCACTGTTACTGGGGCCGGAGGCTTACGAACGCCGCCGCATCAAAGACGCCCTGCTGGCGCTCTATCCCCAAGACGCCGTGGCGCGGCACGACTTAGCGGAGGTTTCCCTGGCAGAAGTCCTGGACGATGCGCGGGCGCTTTCGCTGTTCGCCGCCGAACGCCTGATTTGGGTGGTGAACGCCGAGGCCGCCCTGCCGCGGGCACGTGGGGCTGCCGCCGACGCCGAAGGCGAAACCGAAAGCGCCGGCGACTCCACGCCCCTCAACCACTATCTGAAGGACCCCACCCCGGGAGTGAGTGTGGTGTTCGAAGCCAGCCGCTTCGATTTCGAGGGCGACGACAAGCGCAAACTGGAGCGTGTGCGCAAGTTCTACGCCGCCGTCCCAGAGGTGGTGGAACTGCGCAAATTCTCCCCCGCGGACGCCCACCGCGAAGCCCAGGTGCTGGTGGAGCGCGCCGGATTCCGCATGGACGAGGAGGCGCTGGATCTGCTGGTGGATTCGCTCGGCGCCGACATCGCGCGCATCGCCGTGGAGATCGAAAAGCTGGCCCTCTACGCGGGCGGCCGGAAAGTGGGGGTGGACGATATCTCCGCGTTGGTGGCCGATGCGCGGGCCGGCAACGTGTTTGCCCTGGTGAATGCGCTGGGCCGCCGCGACCGCGCCCGTGCGCTGGACATGCTGGACGCCCTGGTGCGCGAAGGCGAATACCTGCCGCTAGCGCTGGCCTTTCTTTCCACGCAATTCCGCATGGCGCTGGCCGCTCGCGAAGCCGGCCTGAAAGGCCCGCAGCAGATCCAGACCCACTTCACCAGAATGGGCGTTCCGATGTGGGCGTCGCGCGCCGACCAGATTTACCAGACTGTGGCCAAGTTCGGCAAACCGCAACTGGAACGCGCCCTGCGGGTGATTTACAAAGCCGACCAAGGCCTGCGCGATGCCCGTCCGGACGACCGCATCGTGATGGAGCAGTTCATTCTGGAGCTGGTGCGATAGGGCGGCCGCGCGCGGGCTTACGCCGAGAGGGCTTTCACGCGCAGGTGCAGTTTGGACTTGTACCGCGCGGCGGTGTTCTTCTTGATCACACCGATCTTGGCGGAGCGGTCGATCATGGAAAAAGTCTTGGGCAGCAGTTCCGCCGCCGCTTTGGCATCCTTACCAGTGATGGCGCGCCGCATGGCGCGAATCTGGTGGCGCAGTTCGCTTTTGTGCTTCCGGTTGAATTCCGTGCGCCGCCCGGTTTGGCGCACCCGCTTGAGCGCGGAATACGTATTGGCCATCTTAAGTCGATCGAATCCTTAGCAAAATCTTTGAGATTCCAGGATAACGCATCGGCGGGCCAGGGGCAAACGCCGGGGACCGGCAGCCAGCTAAAGCAGGTGGCTGAACGAGTGGCTTGGGCCGGGTGAAGATATCAGCCCCTGGTGGGGCGAGAACGGCAACCGTTTCCAACATCCCGTGAAGTGCATTCGCATCGGGCGGGCCATCAACTCGGCTCCGCAGTGCCAGCCGCGAGGCATTCGTCTTCCCGGCGTCCACGCTTCGCTTGCCGGCTTCCCTCTGGTTCATTCTGGTCCGGCAGCCCGCGGCCGGCGGCGACAAGTGCTGAGGGTTGGCGCACGCTGTCGGGGATTGCCGGCCCGTTCCGGCAGCTTGCGAAGCCCGCGCATCTGGATCCCGGTAAGTTGGCACCGCAACCCCAACCGCACGGCATCTGCGGCCCCGCGCCTGCTCGCTGGAATCGCGTGCAGGCCGACCAGTGGACCAGTTCGAGGTACCCGAGACGCCCGCTTAGTCGAAATTAGCCCACAGCCGGCTCACGGATCAACGTCGCAATGGCCTGGGCCTCGGCCGACCGCCGTTCCC
>DATJRE010000125.1:0-6060 GCA_035505095.1 Bryobacteraceae bacterium
AACCCAGGGTTGGACGTCTACCTCCGGAATCTCCGTACGTGGCCTGTGTGGATCGGCCAGAGCCCCCCGCCGGCCATGCCAGACATTGTGCTCCCCTGCTGGTCAAGAGAGGCAAACGGAACCCAATTCTGTCGCTCCGGGCTGGTCGACCGGTCCTTGGAGTGTTAGCTGGCGCCGCCGGCTGCGAGAGTGAATACAATCTAAGTTGATCTTATGGTCCGAAAATGGGAGGGTCGATCAATGCGGATGTTAATTTCGTGAGTTTATGCCGTGGCACATCCACTACGGTTAGACTGTACCCGGTTGAAGCAGCGGCCGAGCGGAATGCCGAGCCAGCAGAGGGCGCTGAGATCCCAGGCAACAATGGTGGGCGCCCGCAAAAGGTGTTGCCTGATCGTTCCAGGCCTCACCCACCCCAGCGGCCGCCGCCGCAGCCCGCGTTTCCGCCGGCAACCTGGCCCTGCGTCTCTAACGACATTCCCTTGACGCGATCCTCTCTCTTGGTTTTCTCTTTGGTTTTCTCCGCGCTTCCTCGGCGCCCTCCGCGTCTCCGCGGTGAAAGGGACCGCCCTCGGCCGTGAAAGGGACCGCCCTCCGCGGTGAACCGGACCAGCGGCTCCGCGCGCCATCCCAATGTGCTATCTTTTCCGTTTTACCTTTCGTAGACCTGACTGCCTGGCCGGCCCCGTCCTTCCGACTGCCGGGTTTGCAGGTCCACCTGTCCTGGAGGATCGCGGCACTATGAGCAGCCTGTTCGCAACCAAATCCGTCGAATACATCATCGCCGAATCGGAAGGCGGCAAGGTCCATCTGAAGCGCACCCTCGGCTGGGGCAACCTGATCGCCCTCGGCATCGGCGCCATCATCGGCTCGGGACTCTTCTCCCTCACCGGCATCACCGCGGCGCAGAATTCCGGCCCCGGCGTAGCCCTCTCCATGTTGGTGGCCGCTATCGGCTGCGCCTTCGCCGGCCTGTGCTACAGCGAGTTTTCCTGCATGATCCCGGTGGCCGGTAGCGCCTATACCTATGCCTATACCACCATGGGTGAGTGGCTGGCCTGGATCATTGGCTGGGACCTGGTGCTGGAATACGCCGTCGGCTCCTCCACCGTCTCCATTAGTTGGTCGGCCTATGTCGTTTCCCTGCTCCATACCTTCGGCATCAATTTGCCCCCGCAGTTCTGCGCCGGTCCGTTCGAGGCGCTCAAATTGCCCGATGGCACGCTGGTGCAGGGCATCGCCAACATCCCGGCGGTGATCATCGTGTTTCTGATTTCCATGCTGCTGATGGTGGGGATCAAGGAATCCGCGCGCACCAATGCCGTCATCGTGGTTATCAAGCTCCTGGTGGTGGTCACCTTCATCGCGGTCGGCTGGAAGTTCATCGATACCCACAACTACACGCCGTTCGTTCCAGCCAACACCGGCGAGTTCGGGCACTTCGGATTCAGCGGCATCATGATGGGCGCCGGCACCATTTTCTTTGCCTACATCGGATTCGACGCGGTTTCCACGGCCGCCCAGGAATGTAAGAACCCGCAGAAGGACATGCCTATCGGCATCATCGGTTCTCTGGTCATCTGTACGGTGCTGTACGTGCTCTTCGGGTTCATTCTCACCGGCATGGTGTCTTACACCCAGCTTGGGGTGGCCGCGCCGGTAGCCCTCGCCATCGACAAAACGCCTTATATCTGGATGAACAACCTCATCAAGTTCGGTATCATCTGCGGCTTCACTTCGGTGATGCTGGTAATGCTGTTGGGCCAGTCGCGGGTCTTCTACTCCATGTCGCGCGATGGCCTGGTGCCGAAAGTGTTTTCCGAAATCCACCCTCGCTTTCAAACCCCCTGGCGCTCCAATCTGTTGTTCTTTTTCTTTGTGGCGCCCTTCTCGGCATTTCTGCCGCTCTCCATCGTGGGCCACATGACCAGCATCGGCACGCTCTTCGCTTTCGTGATTGTCTGCGGCGGCGTGTGGATCATGCGCGTCAAGAACCCCAACGCCAACCGCCCGTTTAAGACCCCGCTGGTTCCGCTGGTGCCAATCCTCGGCATGGTCTGGAACTTCGCTATGATGTATTCATTGGGCTGGACTAACTGGCTCCGGCTGATCGTTTGGCTGGTGGTCGGGCAGGCCGTTTACTTCCTGTACGGCCGCCATCACAGCCATCTGGCACTCAAGAAGGGTTGATGCGGCGTGTTCTCCAAGGGGTGAATCTAGCCGGGCTGTTGATGGCCGCGGCGTTCGGTGCTCAGCAGAATCCCTCGCCCATGGTGGAACACACCCGCGAGCATCTCCGCCTGCCGGAGCAGACTCCGCCCGGCCGCCGCGAGAAGCTCGAACTGGGCACGCTTTTCATTCCGGCTGCTCTCGAAACGGCCTCCGATCCACCGCTCCTGTTTTTCTTTCACGGCGCCGGTGACTGGCTGCCCGAAGTGGCGGCGGCGCGCAATCACATGGCCGTCATCACCATCCAGGTGGGCGCCATCTCGGAAGCCTACGGCAAGGCCTTCGAGGACGCTGGCCGCTTCCTGGCCCTGCTGCGTGAGGCCGAAGCCAAGGCCCGCATGCGCTTCTCCCCCGTGCTGTTGGGTGGCTGGAGTGCCGGCTGCGGCGCTATCCGCCAGATCCTCAAATCGCCCGAATCCTACGCCCGCGTGGATGGCGCGCTCATGATCGATGGCATCCATACCGATTACGTGGATGGTAAACCCGGTCCGCTCGAATCCAAACTCGAAACCTCCAACCTGGAAATCTGGCTCAAGCTGGCCCGCGACGCCATAGCCGGCCGCAAGCGCGCCATCATCACGCATTCCGAAATTTTCCCGGGTACCTTCGCCAGCACCACCGAAACCGCCGACTACCTGACGGCGCAGCTCGGCTTGCACCCCAACGCCGTGGTGAAGTGGGGTCCCATGGGAATGCAGGAGCTCAGCGAGCTGCGGGCCGGCCATTTCCTGCTGCTGGGCTACGCCGGCAACTCCGCGCCCGACCACGTGGACCAACTGGAAGCGCTGCCGGTGTTGCTCCGTTGGCTGCGCGGTATGGGCGGCCGGTAAGGCGCGGCGCGGCGCCGTTTATTTCTTTGCCGCCCCCGCCAGGTGCAACCGGATGCTTTCAATCCACACCGGGCCGCGGTCGCGATTGTAGGCCGGGTTGGTGTCGTATTGCAAGTCGAAGCTGGCGGTCAGTTGCTTAAACACCCTGGCGCTGTAGTAGCTCTCCCAAACCAGCTCCGGGCCGTAGTTCAGCCGTCCGTCGCCGATCAGAAAATCGTACCCTCCGGCCGCCAGGTAGGAGGCGTGTACGCCCGAAATGCCGCCGGCGATATAAGCCGTCGCCACGGTGTCGTTGGGGCGCCGCCAGCGCCTGCCATTTACTGAGATGCCGCCTTCGGCCAGGCGGTCCATGGCGGTGAAGGCGAAGCTTTCGGTCTTGCCGTCATTCCATCCCAGGCGCATAAACACGCCCACATCCTTGGTGATTTCCTGGTCCGCGCTGATGCCCGTGCCGTACTTCAGCCGCCCCACCTCGCGGGTTGCAATCACGTCCGGGCGCGTGCCCGTTTCGCGGGCCAGCGCCAGGGCTTCGGCGTAGCTGCCCGAATCGGTGTGCAGCAGAAAGCCCAGCAGGCGCACGGCGCCCTTGTGGCCGTGCAGGGAAACATCCCGCTCGCCTTCGAACATATCGCCGCGGTCGCGGAACAGCCGCCGGTCGAAGCGCAGGCCGTTGGCCACTTTGGGCTCCGCGGCGCTGCCGTAGCGCACCGACCAGTTGCGGGTATGAAATTCGTGGACCCAGCCCCAGGTGTAGCCGCGCGTATCCGCCGGATAATCCCAGGCGCCGTTGTACATGACGGCCCAGCCCATGAACTGCGTCCGCGGGTCGTGGGAAAACGCGTTGTCATCGAAAAAATCGGTCATCGAGAAACGCCCGATGGAGATGCTGTAGCGCGTCATGGGCCGCGAGCCGGCAAGCTGGTTTTCATCGCTTTCGAAAGATTCGCGCCCGTCTCCGAAGCCGAAATCCTGGGTAATATAAGCGCGCGCCAGGTACGGTTTGGGAGTAGCCGAAGCGACCCGCGGCAACTCGCCGTTGGGGGAATCGGCAAGACCGTCCACGCCGCTGAAACCACGGCCGCCCGCCAGTTCGGGGTCCACGTAGAGCTGCGTGTTGGAGAACAGTTGCAGCCCGAAATACAAAGTCGCGGTCAGCGAAGCGTCATGCTCGGGATAAGGCTGCAAGCTGAACGGTCCGCTATAGGGCGAGGGGAACGTACCATGCTCATCGCCGATGGAGGTGGCCTGGTAATACAAGTTCCAGCGCTCGGGATCGGGCGTGGGAGCGCTCGCCGAATCCGCCGCGGGCGGGGTCTGCGCGAAGGCTGGCGCGGCGAGGGCCAGCAGGATTCGAAACTGTAGGCGAAGCTTCATCGAAAGCGGCAACCGGGGTGCGGGATCGGCCCGCGGCGGTGAGAGAGAGGCCGCGGCGCACGCTCCCACCATCTTACCCGCCGGGCCCTGCCGGCAAAACTACAATTCCATGAATTTTCGGTGGGGGGCCAGAGAATGCTTCAGCCTCTTTTCTCCGCGTGTCTCCGCGTCCAATCCGGAAGCCTCGATTCCAGGGAACGCGCCCAGCCTACCGCAGCCCGCCCGCGGCGATCAGCGTTTCCAGCGCGGCGATGTCCCGGTGAAACGGCCGGTCACCCGTGATCGGCGGCGAGACCTCGCGGATGCGCGCGCGCTTCTCTTCGAGGACCGCGCTGGTCTTGAGCGGCGCCAGAAGGTCCAGCGCGCGCGCCGCTGCCAGAGCCTCAATCGCCAGTACTGCCCGCGTGTTGCGCACGATGCGCTGAAACTTCACTGCGGAGGTCATCCCCATGCTGACGAAATCTTCTTTGTTGCCGCTGGTGGTGATCGATCCGGTGGATGCCGGATGCGCCAGCACGCGGTTCTCGCCCACCAGACTGGCCGCTGTCACCTGGCACATCATCAGCCCCGATTCCAAACCCGCATTGCCCGCCAGAAAGGCCGGCAGCTCCTCATTCAGCGCCGGGTTCACCAGCCGGTCGATGCGGCGCTCGGAAATACCCGCCAGCGCGGTGAGCGCCACCGCCAGAAAATCCAGTTGAAAAGCTACCGGCTCGCCGTGGAAATTGCCGCCCGAAAGAATTTCGTCGCCGAACACCAGCGGGTTGTCGGTGGCCGCATTTACTTCGATGGCGAACACCCGCCGCGCCTCGGCCAGCGTGTCCAGCACCGCCCCGTGTACCTGTGGTGCGCATCGCAGCGAATAGGCGTCCTGCACGCGGCGGCAGATCAGGTGCGATTGGCGGATCTCACTGCCCTCGATCAATTGCCGCAAACGCGCCGCGCTGGCCAGTTGCCCGGGATGCGGGCGCGCCTGGTGGATGCGGGCGTCGAAGGCCCGCGGCGTGCCGCGCAGCGAATCCAGCGACAGCGCGCAAATCACGTCGGCGCTCTCCGCAAGAATCTCGGATGCTTCCAGTTCGAGGCAGGCGATGGCCAGCATGGCCTGCGTGCCGTTGATCAGGCTGATGCCCTCCTTGGGCTGCAGCTCGACCGGCGGAATACCCGCGCGCGCCAGGGCTTCGCCGCCGGGCATCCGCTCACCCGCCAGTTCGGCATCGCCTTCGCCCATCAGCACCAGCGCCATGTGCGCCAGCGGCGCCAGGTCTCCCGAAGCGCCCACGCTGCCCTGCGAAGGCACCACCGGAGTGACCCCGCGCGCCAGCAGATCGCAGATGCGCCCGGCCACCAGCGGGCGGATGCCCGAAAAGCCCTTGGCCAGCACGTTGGCGCGGACGAGCATCATGGCGCGCACCACCTCGCGCGCCAGCGGTTCGCCCACACCTGCCGCGTGCGAGCGGATCACGTTGCGCTGAAGCTGCTCCAGATCGCCGCGCGGGATGCGGACGTTGGCCAGCAGCCCCACGCCCGTGTTCACCGCATAAATCGGAGCGTCGCCATCGGCCAGCCGCTCGATCAGCGCGCGCGAAGCCCGCATCGCTTCCACCGCCGCCGGCGCCAGCGCAAC
>DATJRE010000126.1:0-14449 GCA_035505095.1 Bryobacteraceae bacterium
TAGGATGAGCCCGATACTCCAATAGGTATTGATGAGGCACAACAGCGCGCCGAACGCATAGAGCGCCTGCGCGATCAGGATGCGCCGCTTGATGGCCGAAGAGATCTCCGGCGCCAGATCCGCCTTCACCAACCCGGAGCCGAGCGCGCATACCCAACTGACATAAAGTGTGACGCCGATCAACAGGATGTTCACCCAATACGCCACCAGCGCCAAGCGGTAGGCCGTGAATTGCGCCAGCAGGCTGGTGGAGAAGGGCATCACGGAAATTGCGGACAGGAAGACCAGGTGAATCCAGGAGAGGCCGCGGTCGGAGCGATCCAGGTTGTTAAGTTGCGTCTGTTGGCCCACCCAGAAAATCCCCAGGGCCATGAAGCTGAGGATGTACATGAGCAGGCGCGGCGCGAGCGCGGCCATCCCAGCCCAGAGGTCCCGCTCGCTATGAATCGCCTCTGCGGCTGGGGATCGCAAGTCGAGAACCAGCAGCGTCATGGCTACGGCGAACACACCGTCGCTGAGGGCGGCGAGGCGCTCGACGCTCTGGCCGGCGATGCGGTTGTAAGAGTCCGTCATTCTGCCAGTGTAAGCGGACCCGCGCCGAGGAGCCCTTGCGAGGCCGGTAACGCTGATAGAATCGTAGTCCGCCACATGGGCACCAACAAAAAGAGCATTTTCACTACGGATGACGGCCGGAACCTGATGTTCACCTTCATCCTGGTCAGCTCGTTGTTCCTCCTTTGGGGGTTCTGCAACGGCATGATCGACGTGATGGACAAACATTTTCAGGAGGAGCTGAACCTCAACAAGGCGCAATCGGCGTGGGTGCAGTTCGCCCACTACCTGGGCTATTTCCTGATGTCCATGCCGGCGGGATGGCTGGCCAGCAAACTGGGGTACAAGGGCGGCATCGTGTCCGGGCTGCTGATTGTGGCAGCGGGCGGATTCTGGTTCATCCCGGCCACCCACATCAACGCCTTCTGGGCGTTCCTGGCCGGAGTCTGTCTGATCGCCTCGGGGCTGACCTTTCTGGAAACGGTGGCCAATCCCTACACCACCGTGCTGGGGGATCCGCGCTACGCGGCCACGCGCATTAACCTGGCGCAATCCTGCAACGGAGTCGGCTGGATCCTCGGACCGGTGGCCGGCGGGGCGTTCTTTTATTCCAAGAACGCCGCGGGTGTCTCCACGGGCAACCAGACGCTCTACATCCCTTACGTAGCGGTGGCTATTGCGGTGATCGTGATCGCCGCGATCTTCCGCTTCTCCAACATCCCCGATATCAAAACCAAGGACGATTACCACCTGGACGCCCAGGATGCGGGCAACCCGGTTGCGGAGATCGAAGAGCGGCAGGTCAACCGGCCGCTGGTATACGGCCTGCTGCTTTTCAATGCGGCAGTGCTGATCGGCGCGTGCGGCATGATTCTGTGGGTGATTCTGGGGACGCTGCACGTCAGCGATGCAACCATGAGCACGGTGCTCTGGACTTTCGGGTTGGTTTCGCTGGCCGCCGCGGCCGTCCTGCTGGCGCCGGCCACCCGGAAAATCAGCCACCACAGCGTCTGGTCGCACCCGCATTTTTCCTCCGCCGTGCTGGCCCAGTTTTTTTATGTGGCGGCCCAGGCGGGGGTCTTCAGCTTCTTCATCAACTATATGACCTCGGAAGTGCCCGGCCTGCCGGCCTCGTGGGCGTCCGGCAGCCTCGCCGGCTGGTTCGAAACCGCGCATGGAATGGTGCGGCTCAGCGACAGCGGCGCCGCCAACCTGCAATCCCTGGGGCTGATCTGCTTTCTGGTGGGCCGCTTCAGCGGTGCGGGGATTCTGAAAAAATTCTCGGCCCACCGGGTGCTTGCGCTGTACGGCGTGATGAATGTGGTCACCTGCCTGGTGGTCTTTTTGAAGCTCGGCTGGATCAGCGTAATCTGCGTATTCCTGATTTACTTCTTCATGTCGATCATGTTCCCGACGATCTTCGCGCTGGGAATCTTCGGTCTCGGCGCGCGGGCCAAAAAGGCCTCCGCGTTCATCGTGATGGCCATCATGGGCGGAGCGATTCTGCCCAAGCTGATGGGCTACGTGGCCGACCAGTTCGATATGTCGCGCGGCTTCATCGTGCCGGCCGTGTGCTTCGCGTTCGTGGCGTTTTACGGGTTCAACTGGTCCCGGTTCAGCCATGCGGAATCGCTGCACGGAGTAGGCACGGCCGGCGGGCATTAGCACTGGCCCCGCGAACTGTATGTAACAGAACAGGGCCTCTCAACGAAGCTGGAACCGGAATGGGACCCGCGGAATCGTACGGTCTGGACCGGCCGGAAGGCTGATTTCGGGGGGAACGGTCTTCAGACGGCTGTCCCTTTTGCCGGCTCTCCGGAGCCGGCTTTTTTGTGCGCGGCGGCTAGGGCGCGCTCCACCACCTCTTCGACCTCAGCGCGGTATTGGGCCAGCAACTCGGCGGTAGCGGCTTCGAAACGCATCACCAGGACCGGCTGCGTGTTGGACGCCCGCACCAGGCCCCAGCCGCGGGGAAAAAGCACCCGCACGCCATCCACGGTGATGGTCTCGTGGCGCGCGGAGAGGACAGTGGCGGCTTCGCGCGCGACGGCGAACTTCAGCTCGTCGGGGCAATCGAAGCGGATCTCGGGCGTGGCGACAGTGGCAGGCAGGTCGGCAAGCTGGCTGGAAAGCGGCCGGCCGGAATGGGCCACGATCTCCATCAGACGGCAGGCCGCGTACAGGGCATCGTCGAAGCCGTAGTAGCGGTCGGCAAAGAACATGTGGCCGCTCATTTCGCCGGCCAGCTCCGCGTGGGTTTCCTGCATCTTGGCCTTGATCAGCGAGTGGCCCGTCTTCCACATGATGGGATTGCCGCCGTGCGCGCGAATGTCGTCGTACATGGTCTCGGAGCATTTGACTTCGCTGATGAAGGTGGCGCCGGGCTTGCGCGTCAGGATCTCGCGGGCGTAGATGATCATCAACTGGTCGCCATAGACGACGGCGCCGCGATCGTCGACCGCGCCGATGCGGTCAGTGTCGCCATCGAAGGCGATGCCGAGGTCGGCGCCGGTTTCGAGCACCGAGCGGATGAGCGGGGCGAGGTTGGCGGGAATGGTGGGGTCGGGGTGGTGATTCGGAAAACGGCCGTCCATTTCGAAGAACATCTCGGTGGCTTCCACGTTGAGGCGTTCGAGCAGCCGATGCATGACGGGGCCGCCGGTGCCATTGCCGGCGTCGATCGACACGCGGATCTTGCGCGGGAAATGGAACTGCGCGGCGACCTCTTCCACGTACGGAGTGACCATATCGGCCGAATCTTCGGATCCCTCGCCGCGCGCCAGGTCGCCGGTTTCGACCATGCGGCGAAGCTGCTGGATGGCCTCGCCGTGGATCGTAGAAGGCCCGCAGACGGCTTTGAAGCCATTGAACTCGGGCGGATTGTGGCTGCCCGTGATCATGACCGCGGCATCCGCCTTCAGGCGGAAGACGGAATAGTACAGCACCGGCGTAGGCACCACGCCGAGGTCGGTCACCTGGCAGCCGCTGGCCATGAGGCCACGCAGGAGCGCATCGCGCAGGCGGGGGGAACTCAGGCGGGTGTCGCGCCCCAGGTTGATGCGATTGCCGGCGTGGCGCTGGAAGTAGGTGCCGAAAGCCTGGCCGAGCAGTTCGATCCCCTGGTCGTGCAGCTCGGACTCGGCGATGCCGCGTATGTCGTATTCGCGGAAGATGGTGGGCTTGAGCATAAACACAATTTTCGCCGATTGCGCGGCGGGAAGGGGCGACGGCGGGGGCCGGCGCCGCGGCCATACGGATTGAGCCTAACCAATTGCGGCCGGCGAGCGTCCATTGGGCATGACGCGAGGGATATTGGTGTGCGGTTTGGCGGCGGCGTTGGCCGGTGCGGCGGTGGGCCAGGAATTCGAAGTGGTTTCCGTCAAGCCCAACAACTCCGGGTCCGGCAGTTCGCACAGCCACGGCGATCGGGGCATGCTCACGGGAATCAATCTCAGCCTGAAGAGCTTTATCGTACAGGCGTACGGGGTCAAGGAATACCAGGTGGAAGGCCCCGCGTGGCTCGATTCGGAGCGCTTCGATATCGCCGCCAAGTTTCCCGAGGGGCTGCCGCGCGACCGCGACAAGTACCAGGCGGCGATGGGCGCCATGATGCAGAAGATGCTGGTGGAGCGGTTCAAACTGGCGGTCCACCGCGATCAGAAGGTCTTTCCCGTTTATGAGCTGGTGGTCGGGAAGAAAGGCGCGAAATTCCAACCGGTAGCGTGCACCGGCTCCAACAGCAACAGCCACAACACGCACTACGTGAGCACGTGCACTACGATGAACCAGTTCGCGGCATATCTGTCAAAGCGAATGGACATGCCGGTGCTGGACAAGACCGGCCTCACGGCCTCCTATGCCATCAAGCTGGACTGGGTGCCGGAGTCGCGGCCCTCGGGCGACGGCAAAGGCGCCACCGCGGACAACGCCGACGGACCGACGCTTCCCGACGCGCTCCGGGACCAACTGGGCCTGAGGCTGGAGACCCGCAAGGCGCCCATCGAGATTATAGTGGTGGACCACGTGGAGCGCGTGCCGACCGAAAACTGAAGTCTCCGCTTTTCCTCCGCGCCTCCGCGTCAGGCTTTCGGGCGGCCCATGCGGGCCAGCGATCGGGAAAGCGACAGCGATACCGCGCCCAGGGACACACCCAGAATTTCAGCGATCTCCCGGTAGCGCAAACCCTCGGCCCGCAAAAACAGGCACCGGCGATCCTGTTCCGGCAGCGCATCCACCACGGCCAGCAGTCGCTCGCGGGCTTGGCGGCCGGCGGCGCGCTCTTCGGGGTTCGGCGCAGGGTCG
Organism: Bryobacteraceae bacterium; assembly: GCA_035505095.1. Taxonomy (GTDB): domain Bacteria; phylum Acidobacteriota; class Terriglobia; order Bryobacterales; family Bryobacteraceae; genus JOPF133. Next base: position 4,855 of record DATJRE010000126.1, read on the forward strand.
ATGGCCAGGTCTTCGGCCCCGGCGAGGCCGCGCGCCTGGGTGTCCCGGCGCGTGCGGTAACGCCGCTTCAACGCCAGGTTGTGCGCCACGCGGAACAGCCAGCCGCGAAGATTGTCGCGCGATTTGCCGCGTTCCAGATGCTGCCACAGCGCAAGGAAAACCTCCTGCAGCAGTTCTTCGCTATCGGCCAGCGGGAGGCCGAAGCTCGATAAATACCGCAGCAGAGGATTCCGGAACTCGTCGAACAGGGCGACGACTTCCTCTTGCAACCGCGCGCGTGGGGCATCCCCAGCGTGCCCTTGGGCTTCGGGCAAAACCGGGAACGCGGCCGATTCTCGGAGCGGCGGCATGGAATACTTCCGACTGTAGCGGTTCCTCGGTCCGCGTGCAAATGGCGGGACCAGCCAGTACCGCCGCGGCTATCGGCGGAGGGCGTGGTCGCGTGGTAGATCCTGGGACTATAGTCCTATACGTTTGGCAACCACTCTCTCATAGTGAGCCGCACGCCCGCCAAACCGGCCTTTTGCGCGTTCCCCACTTGCCTGCATCGCTATAATGTTTTTTGAATGCCGCGTGAATTATTGATCCAGGGACCCGACGGCCAGACCAAAAACATGCCCCTCACCGGCGAGCGCCTCTCGGTGGGCCGCGCCAGCTCGGCCGATCTGTGTTTTCCCGAAGACGCCGGACTTTCGCGCCAGCACTTCGCCTTCGAATCGCATGGCGAGGAGTGGACGGTGCAGGATTTGGGCAGCAAGAACGGCACCTTCGTCAACAACATCCCCCTCAAGGCACGCCTGATTCTGAAGCCCGGCGACCGCATCACCGCGGGCCACCTGGTGATCGTGTTCTCGCCGGAATCCGAAAGTCCCATGCAGAATGTGGTGGTGTTTGAGGGCGGCGACAGCTCGCCCACCACATCCACCGTGGTCACCAGCCTGGAGGGCGCGCTTTCCAACCAGACCATGGTGCTGGAACGCGGTGGCGCCAAGACTTCCGCGCCCATGCAGGCCCTCATCCGCGCCGGGCAGGAACTGTCGGCCAACCGGCCCTTGGACGAGCTGTTTCCAGTGATTCTCGACCTGGGCATTCAGGCGGTCAACGCGCAGCGCGGCGTGCTGCTCACGCTCGAAGGCGAGAAACTGGTGCCGCGGGCGCACAAGGGCGAAGGCTTCCGCATCTCCACCGCCGTGCGCGATCGCGTGATCAACGAGAAATCCTCCATCCTGGTGCGCGACGCCCAGCTTGACGACGCCTTCAAAGGCCGCATGAGCATCGTGGAGCAGCGGGTCCACACCATGATGGCCGCCCCTCTGCAAACCAAGGACCGTATTATCGGCCTGATCTACCTGGATTCGCCGTATGTGCTGCGCGAGTTCACCAAAGACGACCTGAACCTGCTCACGGTGCTGGCCAACGTGGCCGCCATTCGGCTGGAAAACGCGCGCCTGGCGGAAATCGAGGCGGCCGAACGAATCATGCAGTTCGACCTCTCGCAGGCCGCCCAGATCCAGCGCTACATGCTGCCCGAGCACGCTCCGCAGGTGGCTGGCGCGGACCTGGCGGGCTTCAACGTTCCGTGCCGCACGGTGGGCGGCGATTACTACGATTTCTTCACTTACTCCGATGGCCGCGTGGGGCTGACCCTGGGCGATGTCTCCGGCAAGGGCATGCCTGCTTCGCTGATGGCCATGGGGCTGCATGCACGCGTGCAGGTGCTGGCCGAAGACCCCAAGGACCTGGCGGCCTTCATGACGCGGCTCAACAAGGCCACCTGCGCCAAGTGCCCCAGCAACCGCTTCATCACCTTTTTCTTCTCCGTGCTCGACCCGGCTACCGGACAGGTGGCGTACGCCAACGCCGGACACAACCCGCCCATCGTGGTGCGCTCCTCGGGCGAGGCAACCATGCTCGAAGGCGGCGGCCCGGTGCTGGGGATTCTGCCCATCGCCCCTTACAGCCAGATGTTCACCCAACTGGAGCGCGGCGACATGCTGGTGCTCTATAGCGACGGCGTCACCGAAGCCACCAATCTGAACTACGACGAATTCGGCGAGCAGCGCCTGATGGACACGCTGGCGGCGCACCGCACGGAGCCGGCCACGGCGATTGTGGAAGCCGTCAAGAAGGCGCTGGCCGAGTTCACCGCCGGCGCGCCCCAAGCGGACGACATCACTTTGGTGGTCGGCCGGCGCGTCTGAAGCCGCCTCGCCCCCTCGCCCCGCCCCACAGCCCAAACCGCCCGGTGGTAGCCTCGTAGTTGAAGCTGTCCGGTTTCGGACATTCGGATTCCAAATGTGCGCAAGCCGGCTGCCCGCATGGTCCTGAAATGAGCCGCTTAGCGCCTACCCTCGGATTGCACAGGTTTATAGCAGCCATGCGAACCATCTGGCAGGACCTGCGATTTGCTTTCCGGCTGTTCTCCGGAAGCCCCGGCTTCGCCCTGGTTGCGGCGCTCACCCTGGCACTGGGGATTGCCTCCACCGCGACGGTCTTCACCTGGATCGACTCGCTGCTGCTACACCCGTTCCCGGGCGCACGCCAGACTGCCGAATTGTCGGTGCTCGAAATGCAGATTCCCACGGCGCCCAACGGCGGCACCTCGCTTTCGTGGCTCGACTACACCGATTTCCGCGACCACTTGACGCTGCTCTCCGGCCTGGCCTTGCAGCGCGAGGCCGCTTTCGCTCTGGGCGACGCAGACAACGCGAGGCTGGTGTGGGGAGAACTGGTGTCATCCGGCTACTTCGCAACCCTGGGCATCCGGCCGCATTTGGGCAGCCTGTTGATGGCCTCGCCCAACGCCGATAGCCCCGGAGCGTACCCGGTGGTGGTAATCAGCGAGCGGCTGTGGCGCGGCTACTTCCACGCGGACCGGCGCATCGTCGGCAAAACGGTGCGTCTGAGCCGGCGGCCGATGACCGTAATCGGCGTCGCCCCGGCGGGCTTTCACGGCACCATCCCCGCCCTGCTCATGGATATCTGGGTGCCGGCGTCCATGGGCGCGGATCTCGGCCTGATGGGCCGCAACGAATTCACCGACCGCGGCGACCGCGAGTTCAACACCATCGTGGTGCGCCGTAAGCCGGGCGTATCGAGGGAGCGGGCGGAGGCTGAGGTGAAGGCGCTCGCGGCCACGCTGGCAGCGCAGTATCCCAAGACGAATCACGGCGTGTCGGCTACCCTCTCGCCGCCATGGCGGGCGCGCGGCGGCGTCGGCGAACTGCTTTTGTCCCCGCTGCGTATCCTGATGGCGGTCGCCGTGCTGTTGCTGCTGATCGTGTGCGCCAACGTAGGGAACCTGCTGCTGGCGCGCTCGGTGGCGCGGCACCGTGAATTCGGGATTCGCATCGCGCTGGGGGCCTCGCGCTGGCGGGTGGCGCGCCAGTTGGTCACTGAGACCGTGCTGCTGGCCGCGGCGGCGGGCATGGTGGGCTTTCTGTTGTTGATGTGGATGGCCGGATCGCTGTTGTCCCTGGTGCCCAGCGTAGGTCTGCCGCTGGCGGGCGACCCGGAAATGAACTTCCGCGTCTTCGGATTCACCGTGCTGGTGTGCCTGGCCGGCGCCCTCCTTTCCGGCCTGGCGCCCGTGCTGGTATGCTTCAGTCCGAATTTGAACGAAGTCCTCAAAGAGGGCGGCCTGCGCGCCAGCCCGACTTCCGCCGCACGCCGCACGCGCAGCGCCCTGGTGATTGCCGAAGTGGCCCTGGCCGCCACTGCGCTCATCGGCGCGGGCCTGTTCCTGCGCAGTTTCCGGAATGCCCGCGCCATCCATCCGGGCTTCGATGCGCAGCATGTTCTGTTCGCCCGTTTCTTCATCGAAAGCACCGGCTATTCCAGCGATCAGATTCAACAATTGATGCTGCGGCTGCGCCAGGAACTGGAGGCGCAACCCGGCATTGCAGCCGTCAGCTACTCGGATTTCACGCCCCTCGCCACGACCGCTGGACCGTACGCCATGGTTCGCGTGGACGGGTACACTCCCGCGGAGGGCGAATCGTCCAGCGTCAACCTGTGCCTGGTCTCGCCCGGTTATTTCGCGTCGCTGCGGATTCCGGTCCTCGACGGACGCGATTTCACCGCCGCGGACGACCCCATCGCGGCGCCTGTGATGGTGGTCAACCAGGCGTTCACCCGCCGCTACTTCCGCGGCGGAAATCCCATCGGCCAGCAGGTGCAGATCGGTAGCCGGCGGTTCCGCGTGGTGGGACTGGCGCGCGACAGCAAGTACTTCAATCCGGCGGAAAGCCCGCGCCCGTTCCTGTATCTGCCCTTCCGCCAGCTCTATTCGGGTAGCCGCGAGGTAGATATGTTTGTGCGGACCGCCCACGACCCGGTGCAGTCCGTGGCCACGCTGCGCCACGTCGTCGAGCGGGTGGACCCGAACGCCTCGGCGTTCCACACCGTGCCGCTGGCCGAATATACCCAGGTGGCGCTGCTGGGGCTGAACGTGGCCGCCACCCTGATGAGCGCGCTGGGCCTGATGTGCCTGGTGCTGGCGGCGGTGGGCATTTACAGCGTGATGTCGTACATGGTAAGCCAGCGCACCCAGGAAATCGGCATCCGGCTGGCCATGGGCGCGCGCAGCAGCGACGTGCTGGGCATGGTGGTGCGGCAGGGAATGGGGCTGGCGCTGGCGGGGCTGGCCGTGGGGACCGCCGCGGCGCTGGCCGGCTCGCAGGCCATCGCCAACATGCTGGTGCACGTGAAGGCGGTGGACCCGGTGACCTTCGGCGGCGCCGCGTTGTTCCTGCTGGTGGTGGCCCTGGGGGCCACCTGGCTGCCCGCCCGCCGCGCTACGCATATCGACCCGATGGCGGCCTTGCGCCGGGAGTAAGAGCGCGCGATTACGCTTTGGTCTTGGGGGGAACGAAATCCGGCGGCAGGGCGGCGCCCTCGCCGAAGAAATAGTTGTCCATCTGCTGGATGAGGAATTCCTGGGCCTCTTTGGTGCCCAGGTTGAGGCGGTACTCGTTCATGAGCATCTTCATGTGCTCCACCCACATCTTCCAGGCCTCCTTGGAGATGTTGTCGTAAATCTTCTGCCCCAGCGGATGGCCTTCAAACGGGACCTCGTCGAGGCCCTCCATCTCGCGGCCGAACTTGACGCAGAACACCTTGTGCGCGCCGGGCCGGATGGTATTCGCAATTTGGTTGAAACCGCCGCTGCCGCATCCCATCTGTTTTTGTTTTCTCCTCTGTTCAGGATAGCTCACCGGTAGGAGCGGAAGCGGGGGAATCGAGGGCCGGGCCCGGTCTCCTTGACGGCGCGAATCGCGGCGGGGTAGGTTGAGATGGGATGACGATTACGGTGGAGATCTCGCCCGAGGTGCAAGCGGAGCTGGCCCGCCAGGCCGCCGCGCACGGCCAAGCCGTGGAAACCTATGCGGCAAGCCTGATCGAGGAAGCTACCCGGCCAAGAATGCCGAAGCCCGCAGAGGACATGGTGGAACTGTTCGCTCCATTGCGCGGCCTTAATATCGATTTTGAAAGGGACAGGGACCCCGGCCGGGACATCCGGCTGTGAAGGAATACCTGGTCGATACCAACATCCCCTCCGAACTCACCCACCAGCAGCCCGACACGCGCGTAGCCGATTTTATCAGGAAGGCAGGTAGGGAAGCTCTCTTCCTGAGCGTCATGACCATTGGCGAAATTTCGAAGGGTATCGAGATGCTCCCGGTCAGCCAGAAGCGGCGAGAGCTGCAAATGTGGCTGGATAGCGAGGTACGTTTCTGGCTTGCGGGGCGCATTTTGTCCGTCACCGAAGCCATCGCCGAACGTTGGGGTCGCTTGGCCGCTACCGCCAGGAAGCAGGGCGTGGCGCTGGCGGTTGTTGATGGAATCATTGCAGCCACCGCCATTGAGCTGGGCGTCGTCCTTCTGAACCCCTGGGACGGGATCTGATCGTTGGGCGCCCCAGTCGTGACCGCCTACCGGAACCCCACCCCCGTCAGCACAATTCCCATTTCCCGGAGAAGGCGCGGTCGGTCGGGGAGCCTGATCTTCTTGGGCGACGGACCGCGGGGGTAGGATGGCAATAGGAAGCGGAAACCCTCGGAAAGGCGGCGGATGACGATTACGCTGGATATCTCAGCCGAGGTGCAAGTGGAGTTGGCCCGCCAAGCCGACGCGCACGGCCTGGCCGTTGAGGCCTATGCCGCATACCTGATCGAAGAAGCAGTGCATCCACCCGCCAGCGCGAATCCGATTGGCCGGAAGCCACTCGAAGAGACCCTACGCGAAATGGCAGAGTGGTCGCACAAGATTCCGGCACTGCCGGATGAGGCCTTTACGCGGGGAAATTTGTATCGGAATCATGACTGATGCCGGACTCTAACCTTTGGCTGCTCGACACCAACATCCTGTCGCAACCCCAGAACGAGGATGCCCGATAGCCGAAGGCCGAACCAATCAGCTTGGTCACTCCAGAAAGGCGAGCGCAGTGGCAAGGCGGAACAGCCCGACCCCCTACCGGAACCCCACTCCCGTCAGCACAATTCCCAGTTCCCGGCGGTCGCCGGGGACGGAGAAGGCGCGGTCTACTTCGATCTGGATCGCAGCCGATGCGCCGGCGGCCTGCAACGGCGGGGTGCTTAGGGTGTAGGCGCCAGGCGCCGGATAGGTCTCGGAAGCCACCTCGCGGCCGTCCATCCGCACCGTCACCCGGCGGCCGGGGGCATTGGCGGGGATGCTGAATTCCACGCGCAGCGGTAGGGCGGCGGTGGGACTCTTCAGCACCAGCGCGGCCGTGCGCGCCATCCAACGGAAATGGTGGTCCTCCAGGTCGTAAATGCCGCTGACGATCTGCTCGGGGGCCTCGGGGGCATTCATGGGCAGGTAGGAAAGCGTCGGCTGGCGCTCCACTACTTTGACGGCGGTCAGCCGGTCGATGGCGCCCGCCGAAATGCCGAACGGCCAGAAGCCCTTCTGCACCGTGGAGTAGCCGGAATGCGATTCCAGGCCGATCAGGCGCAGGGGAATCGCGGGGCGAATCACCGCGGCGAGAAGCGGCACCGTGGGCGCCATCGGTTCGAACGAGCGCGATAGTTCGCTGGTCACGATGATGTCGCCAGGGCGGACCGTCTGGCTGCGGGTCAGCGGCAGGGCGCCCTCCTGCTCGCAGTAGAAGCGCAGGCCATGCTCGCCATTCACCCACAGACGGGCGTCGGGCGCGGCGGCGTGCACGCGCCCGGCGAAGCGGCGCACCCCATCCCAGTGCTGGTAGTTGACCACCGCCAGGCCGAGCGAGAGCGCCAACTGGGCGGCGAATCCGGCGGCCAGCCAGCGGCGCGGCAGGCGCGCAGCCAGCAGCACCACGGGAGCCGCCATGGGCAGCAGGTAGCGCGCCGCGCCGGCGGGGAAGATCACCGCCCCACAGGCGAAGAAAATGCCGATCCAGGCCAGCAGGAATTGCACGTCCGGTGAGCGCCGGTTGCGCCATGCCACCACCACCGCACCCACCGACAGCACCGGAAACACGATCCACCAACTGTGGATGAAGAGCATGGCGGCATTCGCCAGCTTGGTGGAAAGGCCCTGGTATTCAGCCAGGTAGCCGCCCAGCACTTCGGCCGGCAGCGCGCCGGTCGAAAGGCGCTCGAACAATTGCCAGCCGCCGGCCACTACGGCGGGCGTAAGAGTCGCGGCCCAGCGGACAACGTCGCGGCGGCAAAACAGCCAGCAGTACACCGCCAGGATGGGAATGAGGAAGACGGTCTGGTAGGACGTCATGGCCGCCAGCGCCATCGGCACCACCGACCACAGTGGATGCGAGCCCACGAACAGCGCCACCGCCGCCATCCAGAAGGCCAAAAAGGGAAGGTCCGTTTCGAACGAATTGCCGTTCACCACGAAGGCCGGGACGGCGATAAACAGCAGCGCGGCCCACAGCGGCTGCGGAGAGAAGCGCCGCGCCAGCGACCACATGGCCGCGGCGGCAATCAGCGAGAACACCATGTAGAACGCGTGGAACGGGATTTCTTTCACGTCGCCGAAGAGAGCGATCAGTCCGGCCAGCACCCAGCCATCCAGCGGCGGATGCGGCTGCCCGCGCAGATCCACCGGCACACCGCGAAAGACGTAGCTGGTGCTGGTGGGGTGCAGCGGGTCGACCAGGGCATGCGCCGCCACGGTGAGATAAATATCGTCGTCGCCCTGTACCGCCTGGTTGAGAAACGGCAGCCGCAAGGCCACCACCAGCGCCAGCACCAATAGCAGTTGGTTACGTGCTACGCGGGCTTCCATCGCAGCACCGGCTTACGCGCGGCGGCCACTTCATCCACGCGGCTGGTGCGCGTCCCGTGCGGAGCGCTCTTCACGAGCTGCGGATCGGTTTCGGCCTCCCGGGCAATCGAGATCATGGCGTCCACAAACTGGTCGATCTCCATTTTGCCCTCGGTCTCGGTCGGCTCGATCATCAGCGCGCCGTGCACAATCAGCGGAAAACTCACGGTGTAGGGGTGAAAGCCGTAATCGATCAGGCGCTTGGCCAGGTCGCCCGTGCGCACGCCGTGGCGCGCCTGCCGTTCGTCGCTGAAGACCACTTCATGCATGTTGGGCGAGGGGTAGGGCAGCTCGTAATACGGCTCCAGCTTTTTGCGGATGTAGACCGCGTTGAGCACCGCATCCACAGTGGCGTTGCGCAGCCCCGGGCCGCCGTGCGCCAGGATGTAGGCCAGCGCCCGCACCAGCACTCCGAAATTGCCATAGAACGCCTTCACCCGGCCGATGGAGTGCTTGCGCTTGTAATCGTAAGCCCAGCGTTTGCCCGCGCGCTTCAGCCGCGGCGTGGGCAGGAACGGCTCCAGGGCCGCCTTCACCGCCACCGGACCCGCGCCCGGACCGCCGCCGCCATGGGGCGTGGAAAACGTCTTGTGCAGGTTGAGGTGCATCACATCCACGCCGAAATCGCCCGGCCGCGCAATGCCCACCAGCGCATTCATGTTGGCGCCATCCATGTAGAGCATGGCGCCCTTGGCGTGCAGGATTTCGGCCGCGTGAATGATGTTCTCCTCGAACACTCCGAGGGTGTTGGGATTGGTCACCATCAGCGCGGCCACGTCGTCGGTCACCAGTTGCTCGAGCGCGCTCACATCCAGCACGCCGCTTTCGCTGGACTTGATATTCTGCACGGCGTAGCCGGCAATCGCGGCGGTGGCCGGGTTGGTGCCGTGGGCGGAATCCGGAATCAGGATCTTGCGCCGCGGATTGCCTCGCTGTTGCAGCAGGGCGCGGATTAAGAGGATGCCGGTTAGCTCGCCGTGCGCGCCCGCGGCGGGCTGCAGCGTGACGGCGTCCATGCCGGTGATCTCGGCCAGCGCCGCCTCCATCCGCGCCATCACTTCCATGGATCCCTGCGCCAGCGCCTCGGGCTGATAAGGATGCGCCCAGGCCAGCGCTTCGGTGCGCGCCACCAGCTCGTTGATCCGCGGGTTGTACTTCATGGTGCACGATCCCAGCGGGTACATGCCGTGATCGATAGCGTAATTCCAGGTGGAAAGCCGCGTGAAGTGGCGGATGGCTTCCACTTCGCTGACTTCCGGGAAGCCTTCGATTTCCGCCCGCACGTTTTCCGCGCCCAGCGCTTCCGCCG
>DATJRE010000127.1:0-44007 GCA_035505095.1 Bryobacteraceae bacterium
CGCTGGGCGACTCGCATTCCGCGAACGCGCGGATGGTTTCGATGATGGCAGTCTGGCGGCCGCGGAGGTAGGAAAGGATTGGGTCCACTGGTCTCGTATTCCATACTATGTGATGGCCGCGCTCCGCGGCTAGGTCTACCACCGCGAGGTCCACAGCCGTCCTGAGAGGCTCACACCCCAAAGCCCCAGGCTCTGCCGGGGGACACGTCACCCCCTCCAGGCCACGCCTCGCAAGATTGCCGCTCTGGGGGCGGGGGTTCACCCAACTATGCGGCGGGTCCCAGCCGCCGGCGCACGGGAACTGACTCTCAAAGGCGACGCCAACGTTCTCCATCGCACCATTGCCAGATGCGAAAAAGGGCGCATTCTGTTGCAATCAAAGCTTGAGGCTTTCCGAACGCCGGTTGCCGATCAGCGCCGAATTGCAGCGGGACGGGGGAGTTCATTTTCGAGTTTGGGCGCCCTTACGGGAGCGCGTACGGGTGATCCTGGAGTCTGGGCCCGGCGCCCCCGCCAAGGTTGCCCTGGAGCGCGAAGCCGGCGCCGACGGGTATTACTCCGGATCCTGGGCCGAGGCGGCGGCGGGTACGCTCTACCGCTACGAACTGGACGACGATCCGGTGCAGTATCCGGACCCGGCCTCGCGCTATCAGCCCGATGGACCGCATGGCCCGTCGAGGGTGATTGACCCGGCGCAATTCGCCTGGACCGACAGCCAATGGCCCGGAGCCACGCCGGAAGGCCAGATCATTTACGAAATGCACATCGGCACGTTCTCCAAGGAGGGAACCTGGCGCGGCGCTCAAAATGAGCTGGCGGAATTAGCCCGGGCCGGCATCACCATGATCGAAGTGATGCCGATTGCCGATTTTCCGGGGCGTTTCGGCTGGGGATACGACGGCGTGGGCCTCTTTGCGCCCACCTGGCTGTACGGCGAACCGGACGATGTGCGCTCGTTTGTGAACCAGGCGCATGCCCAGGGAATCGCTGTGATCCTGGATGTGGTGTACAACCACCTGGGCCCCGACGGCAATTACCTGGGCGCCTTCTCGCCCTGGTATTTCAGTGACCGGCACCACACCGATTGGGGCGCGGCGATCCGCTTCGATGGCGAACATGCGCAGCCCGTCCGCGAGTTCATCGAATGCAACGCGCGTTACTGGATCGAAGAGTTTCACCTGGACGGCCTGCGCATGGATGCCACCCAGGATATTCACGACGACTCGCCGGAGCATATCCTCCTTGACATAGGACGTGCGGCCCGCGCCGCGGCCGGCAGCCGCAGCATTGTGCTGATCGCCGAGAACGAGCGCCAGCAGACCCGCCTGGTGCGGCCCGGGCAAGCCGGAGGATACGGGCTGGATGCGCTCTGGAACGACGATTTCCACCACAGCGCCCTGGTGGCGCTCACCGGCCGCAATGAGGCCTATTACTCCGATTACCTGGGCCGGCCACAGGAGTTTGTCTCCGCCGCGAAGTATGGTTACTTATACCAGGGCCAGTGGTATCAGTGGCAGGGTCAACCGCGGGGTACTCCGACTTTCGACTTACCGCCCAGCGTATTTGTGAACTTCATTCAGAATCACGATCAGGTGGCGAATACGGCGCGCGGCGAACGGCCCAACCTGCTCACCACCGGCGGTAAGTATCGGGCCATGACGGCACTGATGATGCTTTTGCCCGGCACGCCGATGCTTTTTCAGGGACAGGAATTCGGCGCCACTACTCCCTTCCTGTATTTCTGCGACCATAAGGCGGAAATCGGCAAACAGGTGCGGGCCGGGCGCGCCAAATTCCTGGGCCAATTCCGCAGCCTGTCCCTTCCCGAAATGCAAAGCGTGTTTGCCGATCCGGGAAATCCACACACCTTCGAGAGGTCCAAGCTGGAGTTTTCGGAGCGCCAAAAGAACGCCGGCGCCTATCAGCTTCACAAAGACCTGATCGCCCTGCGGCGCGCCGACGCGGTGTTTTCCCATCCGCGGCCAAGGGCGGTGGATGGCGCGGTGCTCTCCACCAACGCGTTTGTGCTGCGGTTTTTCGGCGAGGCGCAAGGGGACCGCCTGTTGGTGGTGAATCTGGGAACCGACCTGTACCTCAACCCCAGCCCGGAGCCTCTGCTGGCGCCCGTTTTGGGCCAGCCCTGGAGAGTCATCTGGTCCAGCGAAGATCCGAAGTACGGCGGGCTGGGAACCTTTCCGCCGGATGCGGCCGATAACTGGCGGATTCCCGGCAATGCCGCGGTAGCTATGAGTTCGGAGGAAGCCATTGATTGAACCTTTTCCCGACCCGAGACGCGTGCTGACCAACTTTGTCAGCGGCGATGCGTCCATTGACCCGCATCTTACCCAGGAGTGGCTGGTGACCAATGGAATGGGTGGGTATGCGTCCGGAAGCGTGCTGGGGCCCATTACCCGGCGGTATCATGGCCTGCTCATCGCGGCATTAGAGAAGCCAGCCGGGCGTTTCATGATGTTACATGGGCTGTCGGAGCGCTTCCGTATGCCCGACCAGGGCGTGTTATTCGCGGGACCGCCGGATTTTATCGGGGCGGCCGGCAAGGCGCCGCTCGCGCCGGTGGAATTCCGCCTGGAATGCGGGCTTCCGGTGTGGATCTACGATCTCTGGGGCAACCGGATCGAGAAGCGGATTCTACTTCCCTACAAGCAGAATACCGTCCACATAGCATACCGGTATACCCATGGTTCGGGTTCCATCCGCCTGGGGCTGCGGCCCGGCATGCACTTACGCAATCATAATGCCGAAGTCAACAAGCCCGTGGGCGCCGATTACGTCTTGCGGGCAACCGGGCTGCGGCTGGAGATCTCCGGCCGCGCCGATCTGCCGGTCTTACGGCTGCAGACGGCGCCCCATGCGGGCTTCACTTACGACCCCAAGAACGTCACTATCGATTACCTGTTTGAATCGCACCGCGGCTATCCCGCGCAGGGCGAGTTATGGAGCCCAGGTTACTTCCGGACGGACCTGGAGCCGGGCGCGGAGATTGTCCTGACGGCTTCCACCGAGCCATGGGAAATCGTTGAGTCGCTGGCTTACGAAGAGACCGTCCAGGCGGAACTGACGCGCCGGCGGTCGCTGATTCAGATGGCGGCGCCGCAAGAGGGCGGCCTGCTGCCGGAATTGGTTCTGGCCGCGGACCAGTTTCTAATTGCTCCCCAGGGGCGCTACGAAGAGACCGCCCGGGCGCGCGCTGCCGGCGATGAGCCGCTCACCGTGATCGCCGGCTACCACTGGTTTACCGATTGGGGCCGTGACACTATGATCAGCCTCGAAGGTCTGACCCTCCGGGCCGGCAGACATCAGGAGGCCAGTTGGATTCTGCGTACGTTCGCCCATTACGTCCGCGACGGCTTGATCCCCAACTTATTTCCGGAGGGTAAGAACCAGGGCCTCTACCACACTGCCGATGCCAGCCTGTGGTTCTTCCATGCCTTGTCGCGTTATCTGGAAGCCACTAACGACCAAGTGACCCTGTGCGCGATTCTACCGAAGTTGCATGAGATCGCCAATGCGCACATAGCCGGCACCCGCTTCGGCATTCACGTAGACCCTCGGGACGGCCTGCTGGTGCAGGGCGAAACGGGTTACCAGCTTACCTGGATGGATGCCAAAGTGGATGACTGGGTGGTTACTCCCCGGCGTGGCAAGGCCGTGGAAATCAATGCGCTCTGGTACAATGCGCTGTGTCTTCTGAGTAACTGGGTGGAGCAGGAAAGCGGTCCCGGCGCAGCGGCAACTTACCGGGAGTACGCGCAACGCGCCCGCGAGTCATTCAACGGCCGGTTCTGGAATCCGGAACGGGGCTATCTGTTCGACGTTGTGGACGGGGAATCGGGCGGCGGAAAGCCGGGCAACGATCCCTCCTGCCGGCCTAACCAGCTCCTCGCCATTTCGCTGCCGAATCCGGTGCTCGACGAGGCGCATTGGGCCGAAGTGGTGGATGCCGCCACGCAGTTTCTGCTGACGCCGGTCGGTTTGCGCTCGCTGGCGCCGTTTGAGGCCGAGTACAAGAAACGCTACGACGGCGATTTGCGGTCGCGGGACGCGGCCTATCATCAAGGTTCGGTGTGGGGTTGGCTCATCGGCCCCTACGTCGATGCACTGAGTAAGGTGCATCCCGAGCGATGCAGCCTGGACTTGCTCCGCGGCTTCGAGCGGCACCTGAACGAGGCTTGCGTAGGGTCCATCAGCGAGATCTTCGATGCCGAAGAGCCGCACACCCCGCGCGGATGCATCGCCCAGGCCTGGAGCGTGGCCGAAGTGCTGCGCTGTTGGGTGAAGCTTGCCGGAATCCGGCAAGCCGCCGAGGAGTCGGGAGAGCTGAGCGCAGGCCGGCGGTAGCGGGAAACGCGCTGAAACCTGACGCGGCGAGGCGAAGAAACACCCTCAGCAGGTTTTTGGGCCACGCCTGCGATTGAGGTGGGCCTACATGTGTGTAAGAATTCATCCCGCAACGTGCGATAATAATCCGTTCCATGCTGGATATCAACGAGATCCGTGCGATCCTGCCGCATCGCTTTCCGTTCCTCCTGGTGGACCGCATCGTGGAATTAGAGCCGGAGCGCGTGGTCGGCATCAAAAACGTGACGGTCAACGAACCGTTCTTCACCGGCCACTTTCCCGATTTTCCGGTGATGCCGGGCGTGCTCATCATTGAGGCCATGGCCCAGACCGCCGGCGTGTTGGTGCTCAAGAGCATCGCCGACCGCGCCAACAAACTGGTCTTGCTGGTAGCGGTGGAGAATGCCCGTTTTCGCCGGCCGGTGGTGCCGGGAGACTGCCTGCGCATGGAAATGAAGGTCATCAGGCGCAAAGCCAGCGTGGCCAAAATGGCCGGCGTGGCCACCGTGGATGGCCTGGTGGTGGCCGAAGCCGAAGTCATGTGCAAGCTCGCGGATAAGGAAGAACGGCCCGCCGCCGCGCCCGAGGCCCTCCCGGTCCCTGTCTCGGATTAGCCAATGCCCATCCATTAGCCAATGCCCATCCATCCGACCGCCATCGTGGACCCACTGGCGCGGATCGCAGAGAGCGCCGAAATCGGCCCATACTCAATTGTGGGAGCGGAGGTGGAAATCGGCCCGCGCACCCGCCTGATGGCCCACAATTACCTGGAAGGCCCGGCCTGGATCGGTGAGGACAACCTCTTCTTTCCATTCACCAGCGTGGGGGTGGCCTCGCAGGACCTCAAGTATCGCGGTGAGCGCGCCGAAACGCGCATCGGCCATCGCAACCGCATCCGCGAATTTGTCACCATCCACCGCGGCACCCAGGGCGGGGGACTGGTCACCAGCATTGGCAGCGACAACCTGCTGATGACCTATGCCCACGTGGCCCACGATGTGCGCATCGGCGACCACGTGATTCTGGGCAACAGCGTCGGGCTGGCCGGTCACGTGATCATCGAAGACTGGGCCGACCTCAGCCCCTACACCGGCGTGCACCAATTCTGCCGCATCGGCCGGCACGCCTTCATCGGCCCCTACAGCGTCATCAAGCAGGATATTCTGCCCTTCTCGCTCACCAGCGCCAAGCCGGAGGTGGAAGTTTTCGGCGCCAACAGCATCGGCCTGACGCGCCGCGGTTTCGAAAAGCCGGTCATTGAAGCGCTGCAGACCGCCTTCCGGCTGCTCACGCGCTCGCAGCTCAATACCTCCCAGGCGATCGAGCGAATCACCGCCGAATTGCCGGCCTGTCCCGAAATCGAGGAGCTGCTGCAATTCATCCATTCCAGCCAAAGAGGCGTCGTCAAATAGATGCGCTACGGGATGATTGCGGGCAACGGCCGTTTCCCGCTGCTGGCGCTCGAAAGCGCGGCCCGGCTGGGCCACGAAGTCACGGTATTGGCAATCCAGGAAGAGGCCTCGCCGGAAGTCGCCCTCCGCGCCCAGCGCTGCTACTGGATTTCGCTTGGGCAGCTCGGGCGGCTCATCGAGATTCTGAAGCAGGAAGGCATCACCGAAGTGGTCATGTGCGGGCAGGTGAAGCACGCCAAAATCTTCTCCAACATTCGCCCCGATTGGCGCCTGGTGAAGCTGCTGGCCACCCTGCCGTCGAAAAATACCGACGGGCTGATCGGCGGGGTGGTGAAAATCCTGGAGGACGAAGGCATTCACCTGCGCGATTCCACGGCCCTGCTGAAGCCGCTGCTGGCCAGCCCCGGCGCCATGACCCGCCGCAAGCCGGGCAGGGACGAGCAGTCCGATATCGATTACGGCCGGCGCGTGGCCAATGCGTTGGCAGGCTTCGACGTGGGGCAGAGCGTGGCCATCTGCCAGCGCGCCTGCGTGGCGGTGGAGGCCATGGAGGGCACCGACGCCATGCTGCGCCGCGCCGCCGGGCTGGTGGAAGGGCGCCGGCTTACACTGGTGAAGGTGGCCCGCCGCCGCGAGCATCTGCTGTTCGATGTGCCCGTGGTGGGCCTGGACACCATCCCCGTGATGCACGAAACCGGCGCCACCGCGCTGGCCGTGGAAGCCGGCCGCACCCTGATGCTGGACCGGGAAAGGATGATTGAGGCCGCCGATGAGGCCGGAATTGCCATGGTGGGGCTGACATGAAGCAGATGCCGCGAATTCACCCCCGCGCCACCGCGTCCATCTTGATAATTCGCAAGTCTGACCTATGTCCAAACCTCGTTTAGCTGTAGTTGGCGCCGGCGCCTTCGGACGCCATCATTGCCGGGTGGTCCACGAATCGGAAGGCGCCGAACTATTCGCGGTGGTCGATACGGATGCCGGCCGGGCCGTGGAGGCGGCGGGGCTGTATCACGCGCTGGCCCTCACCAGGGTGGCCGACCTGGCCGGGCAGGTGGATGCCGCCATTGTCGCCGTGCCCACCGTGGCGCATGAAGCCGTGGCCTGCCCGCTTCTGGAGGCCGGCATCGACGTGCTGGTGGAGAAGCCCATCGCGCCGGATGCCGCCGCGGCCACCCGCATGATCGACGCCGCTGCCCGCCACGGCCGTATCTTGCAGGTCGGGCACCTGGAGCGCTTTAATCCGGCGGTGATCGAGTTGGAGCGGCGCGCCACTCTGCCGCTGTTTTACGAAGTCCACCGCATGAACCTGTTCAGCCCGCGCAGCCTGGATGTGGATGTGGTGCTCGACCTGATGATTCACGACGTCGATGTAGTACTGGCCCTTACGAGCTATGAGCCGCAGGAAATTCGCGCCGCGGGCATCTCCATCCTTTCCGAAAAAGTGGATATCGCCAACGTCCGGCTGCAATTCCCTAACGGCTGCGTGGCCAATCTCACGGCCAGCCGCGTTTCCACCGAACGCGTCCGTAAGTTACGGTTATTTCAGCCCCAACAGTATCTGTCGCTGGATTACGGCCGGCAGGATCTGGCGGTCTTTTCGGTGCGCCAGGGGCAGATCGGTTTCGAGCAGGCGCCCGTAACCAAGGGCGAGCCGCTCAAGCTCCAACTGGAGGCTTTTTTGCAGGCGCTCCAAACCCGCACTTTGCCGAAATGCGATGGCGCGTCGGCGCGTCTAAGTCTTGGGGTTGCTCTGTCAATTCTTGATAAGATTAGGGAGCACTCGCATCTCGTTTCGCGGACTGTGGCTGGATGGAAACCGTAGTCGCACCTCAGGCGGACGCCGACCTACAACTGCTCACACACTGGGGCGATCCGTTGGAGCGGTCCCGCTCGCGGAAAGCCGCCGTGCTTTCGGTGGCGGCGCACCTGGCGCTGATCGCCGTGCTCATCTCGCTGCCCGCCGAAATGACCGAGCGGCCGGAACCTACCCCCGTATTGCACGTCACGCCGCTAGTGGAGCCGCCCACGGTTCTCACCCAAAAAGCTCCTAATAAGGGGAAGGTTTCCAAGGAATTCAACGCCGCCGAACTGACTCCCCGGCCCCGCATTCAGGCCCCTCAGGGTCCTGCGGCGCCGCGCGGTGCTGCTCCCGCGCCGGCTCATCTGCCTGCGGCGCCGGCGCCCAAGCGGGTTGCCGCGCTCCCGCCGCCCCCGCCCGTCCTGCCGGAAGCGCCCAAGGTGGATGCCATTCCCAAACCGCCGGCGGGCTCCGTTCTGCCGCCCGTGGTAACGCCTCCTCCGTTGGCGGCGCCGCCGCAAATCCAGACCGAAGAGCACAAGCCGTCATCGCCATTCCAGAATCCTACCTCGCCTCCGCCGCCCAACCCCAATGCGCGCTCGCCGTTCGGCAACCCCGTGGAGGAAGCCCTCCGCCAGGTGACCCACACTCCCGACGGGCGGCTCATCGTGGGAGACACCATGTACGGCCCGGGCGGCGGCGGCCAAAACCTGCAGATTCCCCCCGCGCTGGGGTCGCCGGGCAGCGCCGTGGAGTTGCTCACCGATGCGCAGGGAGTGGATTTCCGCCCCTACCTGATTCGCGTGCTCAACGCCGTGCGCCAGCATTGGCAGGCAATCATGCCGGAGAGCGTCACCCGCCTGGGTCTGCGCGGCTCGGTGGCCATCCAGTTCGCCATCGACCGCGAAGGCGGCGTGCCCAAGCTGGTGTTCGTGCCCGGAAGGAAATCGGGTTCCGACGCCTCGATCGCGCCGCCGTGGCCGGTATCAGCGCTTCGGTGCCCTTTCCGCCGCTGCCCTCCGATTTCAAAGGCGACCGCATCGTGCTGCAATTCGAGTTCGCCTACAACATGCCTAGGAAATAGCGGTGCGCCCGCGTCGAGCCGGGGCAGGCGTGGAGAACGGCAGGCGTGTTACGCTGAAAATTCCCTATGAGCAACATTGAGATTACTCTGCCCGATGGCAGTAAAAAGGCAGAACCGGAGGGGGTTCGGCCGATCGATATCGCCAAATCCATCAGCCCGCGGCTGGCCGACGCGGCCCTGGTCGCCAAAGTCAATGGCGACCTGGTAGACCTGGACCGGCCCATCGAGAAAGACGCCAGCCTGCAGATACTTACTAACAAGGATCCGGAGGCGCTGCAGGTTTACCGCCACTCCACCGCCCATCTTCTGGCCGCGGCGGTGCTCGAACTATATCCCGAAACTAAGTTGGGAATCGGACCGCCTATTGAAAGCGGCTTCTATTACGATTTCGACCGCGCCACGCCGTTCACCCCCGAAGACCTGGAGAAGATCGAAAAGAAGATGTGGGAGATTCAGGCGCGCCACTTACCCTACGAGCGCGTCTACACCCGCAAAGAGGAAGGGCTGCGCAAATATGCTGACGCCTGGATGAAGTGTGAGCTGATCGACGAGCGCGCCGGAGAAATCTTCAGCGAATATACCCTGGGGCCGCACTTCATCGATTTCTGCCGCGGGCCCCACGTGCCCAATACCTCCAAAATCAAAGCGTTCAAATTGCTGTCGATTGCGGGCGCCTATTGGAAGGGTAACGAGCATAACAAGCAGTTGCAGCGCATCTACGGCACGGCGTTTTTCACCCCCAAAGACCTGCAGGATTACCTCAACCGGCTGGAGGAGGCCAAGCGCCGCGACCACCGGCGGCTGGGCAAGGAACTGGAGCTGTTCACGGTGAATGAGACCGTGGGCGCGGGCCTGCCGCTGTGGCTGCCCAAGGGCGCCACCGTGCGGCGGCTGCTCGAAGAGTACATCCTGGAAAAGGAGCGCGCGTCCGGTTATCAGCACGTCTATACGCCCGACCTGGCCAAGGTGGACCTCTACAAGCGCTCCGGCCACTGGGAACATTACCAGGACAGCATGTTTCCGCCCATGGACCTGGAAAACGAGCAGATGGTGCTGCGGCCCATGAACTGCCCGCACCACATCCTGATTTACGAGTCCAAGCAGCGCAGCTACCGCGACCTGCCGGTGCGCATCGCCGAATTGGGCACCATGTACCGCTACGAACGCTCGGGCGCCCTCAGCGGCCTGAGCCGCGTCCGCTGCATGACCCTCAACGACGCGCACATCTTCTGCACCCCGGAGCAGATCAAGGAAGAGTTCAGCGGCGTGATGAAGCTGGTGGAGCAGGCCTACCGCGACCTGGGCATCACCCAATACCGCTACCGCCTTTCGCTGCGCGATAAGGCAGACAAAACGAAGTACGTCGCTAACGACGAGATGTGGGAATTGGGCGAGCGCATGCTGCGCGAAGCCATGGATGCCCTCGGCCTGCCCTATGTGCCGGCTCCCGGCGAGGCGGCGTTCTACGGTCCCAAGCTGGATATCCAGCTTGCCGATGTGATGGGCCACGAAGAGACCTACTCCACCATCCAGGTGGATTTCCACTTACCCAACCAGTTTGAGCTCAACTATGTGGGCGCCGACGGCAAGGAACACCGCCCGGTGATGATTCATCGCGCCGTCGTCAGCACCATGGAGCGCATGATCGCCTACCTCATCGAGCTGTACGCCGGCGCGTTCCCGTTATGGCTGGCGCCGGTGCAGGCCGCCGTGCTGCCCATTACCGACCGCCAGTTGGAGTATGCCCACCAGGTGCGAGCTGCGCTGGAGGCCGCCGGCATGCGCGCCACTCTCGACGAGCGCAACGAGAAGATCAACCTCAAAATCCGCGAGGCGCAGTTGCAAAAAATCCCCTTCATGCTGGTGCTGGGCGATCGCGAGCAGCAGAACGGGCAGGTGGCCGTGCGCAATCGCAAGCACGGCGATCAGGGCGCCAAGACCCTGGAGGCCTTCATCGCCGAATGCCAGGCGCTGATCGCTTCCAAAGCCGTCTCGGAATAGGCGCTCATGCACGCCACCGCCGAGGCCACCCAGCGCTACGCCGAGCAGCATTCGGAGTTCCGCGACTGCGGATTCTACCGCGAAGTGCGCGGCTTGCAGGTTTCCAGCCTGGGCATCGGCACCTACCTGGGCGGCGCCGATGAGGCCACCGACCGCGCCTACACCGAAGCGCTGATCGCGGCGGGCGAAAGCGGCATCAACTTTTTCGATTGCGCCATCAACTACCGCCATCAGCGGTCGGAGCGTTCCATCGGCGCGGCGCTGCCCCACCTGGACCGCCGGCAGATCGTGGTCTGCACTAAGGCCGGCTTCCTCACCCCGGGCGCGGTGCCCGATTGTCTGACCCCGGGCGATGTGGTGGGGCGCATGCACTCCATGGCGCCCGATTTTCTGGAAGACCAGATCGCCCGCAGCCGCGCCAACCTGGGCGTGGACGCCATCGACGTCTTCTATTTGCACAACCCCGAAACGCAGCTTCGCTTCCGCACGCGCGAGCAGTTTGAAGCGGCCATCCGCGGGGCCTTCACGCGGTTGGAAGAGCTGGTCGCCCGCGGCTGGATCCGCTGGTATGGCGCGGCCACCTGGGACGGTCTGCGGCAGAAGGACAGCCTGAGCCTGCGCCGCCTGTCCGCCCTCGCCGGAGAAGCGGGCGGCAGCGGGCATCACTTCCGCTTTATTCAACTACCCTTCAATCTGGCCATGGTGGAAGCGTTCACCGGCCATCCCGGCAATCTGCTGGAAACCGCCGCCGGGCTGGACGTCACCGTAGTGGCCAGCGCCACGCTGATGCAGACCCGCGTGCTGGCCGAAATGCCGGAAGCCGTGCAGGAGTTGCTGCCGGGCCTCACCAGCGATGCCCAGCGCGCCATTCAATTCACCCGCTCCACGCCCGGAATCGCGGTGGCCCTGGTGGGCATGAGCCGGCGCGAGCACGTGCTGGACAACCTGGGAGTGGCCCGCGTGCCGCCGGCGTCACGCGACCAGTATCTGCGGCTCTATCGCTGATGCCTACCATCGAACCGGCGGGCGACCTGGCGGCGCTCGATGCAGCCATCGAAGCGCTGCCCAATCAGCCGGCCGTGTTTCTGTTGTGGCCGCATGAAGGCCGGCCCTACCTTTCCAAGACCGGCCTGCTGCGGCGGCGCCTGCTGCGATTGCTCAAAGAGCGCGAACGGCCCTCGCGCCTCCTGAACCTGCGCCAGACCGCCGAGCGCATCGAATACCGGCTCACCGGATCGGCGCTCGAAACCGCCGTGGTGCATTATCAGTGGGCGCGGCGTCACTTTCCGGAAAATTACCTGGAGCTGCTCAAGCTGCGCATGCCCACCTATGTCAAGCTGGTGCTGTCCAACGAATTTCCGCGCAGCCAGTTGACCACGCACTTGACCCGCTCGTCGGGCCTGTACTTCGGCCCGTTCCGCTCGCGGGCGTCGGCCGAGCGGTTCGAATCGCAATGCCTGGACCTGTTTCAGATCCGGCGCTGCGAAGAGGACCTGAAGCCCTCGCCCGACCACCCCGGCTGCATGTACGGCGAAATGGGTATGTGCCTGCGGCCGTGCCAGGAAGTGGTCGGTCCGGCGGAGTACGGCCACGAGGTCGGCCGCGTGGTGGAGTTTCTGCGCAGCGGCGGCCAATCGCTGCTCGATTCGATTGGCCGCTCCCGCGAACAGTTGAGCGAAGAGATGCGCTTCGAAGAGGCCGCACGCCAGCATAAGCGCTATGAGAAAGTCACGGAGGTCTTGAAGCTGCGCGATGAGTTGGCCCGCGATGTGGACCGGCTGCACGGCGTGGCCATCACCCGCTCGGTGGCGGCCGATGCCGTGGAACTTTGGCTGGTCCGCGAGGGCTATCTGCTGGAGCCGCGCCGGTTCAGTTTCGAAGTCCAGGAGGGGGTCACGATTTCGATGGACCGCCGCCTGCGCGAAACCATCTCCGGCGCCGAGACCCCCAAAATGACCGTCCGCGAACGCCAGGAATCCCTGGCGTTGCTGGCGCGCTGGTATTACTCCAGTTGGTGCGATGGCGAATGGTTGGATTTCGACGGACCCGAGGCCGTCCCCTACCGCAAGCTGGTCCACGCGATTTCGCGCGTCGCACGGCGGTGAGCGGGTCAGTTATCCTAGTGTTGTGACTGCGAAATTTGTTCCCATTCGGCGAGAGTCCGTCGTGCAGCCGCACAATATCTGGCGGTCAGGGAACCTGGAGTTGCGGGCAGCCGTTTAAGAACGATAGAGATAAGGATGGTTATGGAAAAGCGACTGAAGAATATCGATGATGCCTACCAGTGGTCTGTAGACACGGTGGCGGCACTTCGGGCGGCCGATTTCTCCAGAATCGACCTCGACGAGCTGATTAATGAAATCGGCTCGATTGCCAGCGGCCTTCGCCGGGAACTTGTATCCGCCCTCCGTCAAGTTATCGAAGCTTTGTTAGTCGCGGAGTACGCACACGCTAATGACAAGGAACGGACTGCGAATGAGTGCCAGTCGGTCAAAGCTCAGGGACAACTCCAACTGTTGCTTTCCGCCGCTCCCGGTCTGAAAGCAATTCTTGGTGAGGCCGTGGAAGAGGCATATGGGGATGCGCGGCAGTTTGTAACTGAGGATTTTGATGTGGCCTTACCTGACCGATGTCCGTTTCCATTGGAACGGATCACGGAAAACCCATATCAACGGCTTGTAGCGATCGGGCAACTGGCATGAAAACGTACTTTGAGCTGGACAGTCGTCTAACCGTCCTGATCGAGCACTTACTGAAACTTGCTCACGTCAGCGGGCAGGTAGCTCGCGATAACTTCCGCGGTTGGAACCAAACTGTACGAAATCAGCGCCGGGATCTCGTTGCCCACATCAAAGCCAATCCAGGCCTGAAGTCGAAACTGACCGAGGAATTGCTGGTCCTCACGGCGGCGTTCCCTTCGTCCCGGCGGTTATCGCTGGATGAAATCGTGGGACAGGAAGTTGTGTTAGCGCTGGAGTAGAGTCAAACTGTCGGTGAGGCTGCTTATGCAGGGAACCATCCTCCAGGTAAATGTTTCGGGCGGCGGGCTGCCCAAACGCCCCATCGCCTCCGGCTTCCTCGGTGAACTGGGCGTCGAGGGCGACGGCCATGCGCACCCGGCGATCCACGGTGGGCCGCTTCAGGCCGTCCTGGTGATTGCCGCCGAAACCGTCGACGCGCTCACCGCCCGCGGCTATCCTCTCTTCTATGGCGCCATGGGCGAAAACCTCACCATCCGCGGCATCCCCATCCGCGAACTGCGCATCGGCGACCGCCTCTCGGCCGGAACGGCCCGCATCGAAATCACCAAGCCCCGCGGGCCTTGCGCGGCCCTGGACGTCTACGGCGAATCGTTGAAACGCGAAATCTACGACGCCCGCGTGAAGGGCCGCGACCCCTCGTCGCCGCGCTGGGGCATGAGCGGTCTCTACGCCCGCGTCATCGCACCCGGTGCGGTGGCGCCGGGGGATATAATTGCTGTGGAGTCCAAACTGTCCTAAGTATGCCAAGCTCGCTGGACGCAATCCGGCTCGGAACAGGATTGCCGGAGCGCATCGCAGCGCGCATCCATTTGCTGCTTTCGGCGGCGCCCGAAGCGGAAACCTCTCTGCGCTACCTGGAGCGTCTGCGGCAGGAAGCGCCCTCGGCATTCGACCGCATCGTCAGCTCGCGGGCCGCCCTGCGCTACGCCATTTCGCTGTTTTCCTACTCCGGCTTTCTTTCCGAGGCCGTGCTGCGCAACCCCGAACTGATCCTGCAGGTCGCCAACTCGGGCAGCTTCTACCGCGTCCTCACGGCCGAGGATTTCGAGCTGCGCTTGTACGATTTCCTGGGCAAGGGGCATCGCGGCGAGCCTTCCGCAGTGGACCTGGCCCGCTTCCGCCGCCGCCAGTTGCTGCGCATCGTGCTGCGCGACGTGCTGGGCGCGGCCACCCTTTCCGATATCACCGGCGAGCTATCGAACCTGGCCGACGCCATCCTCAACGTGGCCTACCGGCGCATCCGCGAGGAGTTCGTCACGCGCCACGGCGAGCCGCGCCTTGCCGATGGCCGTCCCTGCGGCCTTTCGGTCATCTCGCTGGGCAAGCTCGGTGGCGGCGAGCTCAACTACAGCTCCGATATCGACCTGATGTTCGTCTACGGCGGCCCCGGCGAAACCGATGGCTCGCACCCGGTCAGCAACAAGGAGTTCTACAAAAAGGTCGCCAACGAGTACACCCTGCTGCTCTCCAGCTACACCGCCGAGGGCCAGTGTTATCGCGTGGATTTGCGCCTCCGCCCGGATGGCACGCTGGGCGAAATCTGCATCTCCGAAGAGGGCGCGCGCCAGTATTACAGCGAGCGCGCCCGCGATTGGGAAAAGCAGATGCTCATCAAGGCCCGCGTCTCGGCCGGGGAGCCGGAACCGGGCAACGCGCTCCTGGAATTCGTCGAGCCGCTGATTTACAAAAGCTCCCTGGATTTCCGCGCTGTGGAGGCGGTTTCCGAAACCCGCCAGCGGATCAGCGAAAAAATGGCTGCCAAGCGCGGCCTCGCCGGCGGCCTGGATGTGAAGCTCACGCCCGGCGGCATCCGCGATATCGAATTCCTGGTGCAGTGCCTGCAGCGCCTGCACGGCGGCCGCGAGCCGTGGGTGCGCCATGGCGGCACCATGCTGGCGCTCTCCCGCCTGCGCGACAAGGGGCTGTTGTCACCCGCCGAATTCGCGCGCCTCGCGGCGGCCTACCAGTTCCTGCGCTGTCTGGAGCATCGCCTGCAAATGGACGAGGATCGCCAGGTCCACACGCTGCCCTCGGATGCCGCGCGTCTGGAAGCGCTGGCGCGCAAAATGCCCGCCGACGGCTCTGGGCAAGCGTCCACCGCCGCCACGCTCCAGCAACGTCTGGAAGAACACCTGGCGGCCGTGCGCGAAATTTACGAGCGCGTGATCTATGCGCAGAAGCCCATGTATTACACGCCCGCGCCCCAATCCGCCGCGCTCGCGGACGACCAGGAAACCCTTACTCCGGCCAGCAACCTGACGCGCTTCCTGGACCACTGCGCCCCCCAGCTTGCCGAAGCCATCGCCGCCTCCGGCCTGCAGCGCGGCAGTGACGCGTGCCGCTCCCGCTTCGAGCATTTCCTCGAAAAAGCCATGGCCAGTCCCGACCTGCTGGGGCAGTTGAATGCCGACCGCAAGCTGGCCGCGGACGTGTTAGACATTTTCGAGCACAGCCCGTACTTCGCCGATGAGTTGCTGCGCCAGCCGGAGCTGCTGCTGGAACTCGGTGAGCCGTTCCAACTGGAGGGCGGCCCGCTGGACGATGGCGCCCTCCTGCGCCGCTTCTACCGCCGCCAGATGCTGCGCGTGGAAAGCGCCAGCATTCTCGGCCCGGAACCCATTTTCGAAACGCTGGGCAAGACCTCCGTGCTGGCGGATAGCGTGATTGCCGCGGCCTACGAAATTGCCCTCAAAGAAGCTCCCGGGCCCGCCGGCGCTTTCTACGAGCCTCACGATCAGATGATGGTGATTGCGCTGGGCCGCCTGGGCATGCGCGAATTCGACCTCGGGTCGGACGCCGACCTGGTCTTCGTGATCCCCGATGCCGATGCCGCCGAGCACGATTTCTGGACCGGCGTGGCCGAGCGCATGGTGGCCAACATCAGCTCCTATACGGGCGAAGGCGTCATGTTCGCCATCGATACGCGCCTGCGGCCCAACGGCCGCGAGGGCGACCTGGTGCAAACCGAGGGCGCCTACAAAACCTATTTCGCCGGCCAGGCCGAGGCCTGGGAAGGCATCGCCTATATGAAATCGCGCGGCGTGGCCGGCAACGTGGAACGCGCCACCCGCTTCCTGCATGAGCTGCAGGAAGTGGACTGGCGGCGCTACGGCCAAAGCATGCGTTCGCGCCGCGAGTTGGCCGAAATGCGCGCGCGCGTGGAGCGCGAACAAGGGCCGCGCAATCCGCTGAAGGCCGGCCCGGGCGGCTATTACGATATCGATTTCGCGCTGATGTACCTGCGGCTGCGCGGGGCGGGCATCTTCTATAAGGTCTTGAACACGCCCCAGCGCATCGACGTGATTGAGCAGATGGGCCACCTGGACCGCGAGGACGCCGATTTCCTGCGCGAGGCCGCCAGCTTTTACCGCGCGCTCGATCACGGCCAACGCATCGTCACCGGCCACGCCGAAGGCAGCCTGCCCACGGCCCAGAGCCAGTTCGAAATCCTCACCACGCTGGTGCGCCGCTGGACGCCGGAACATCTGCACCACCAGCGCCTGGATGGCACGCTGCGCGATATCCGCCGCCGCACGCGGGAATTCTTCAACAGGCTATTCGGAAAGTGAGCGTCAATCGGATTGCCGGGCGCGCCGTGCTGCGCTCGGGCGCGGCGGTGCTGCTGGTGGCCGCGGTCTTGCAGTTCTACCGGCTTCTGCCCGTCAACAACACCACCGTGGCGCTCAGCCTGCTGCTGGCCATCCTGGGCCTCTCCACGTGGTGGGGATTGGCCGAAGCCACCATCGCTTCCGTGGTGGCCGTGCTGGGGTTCAACTTCTGGTTTCTGCCGCCGGTGGGCACGCTCACCATTCAGGACCCGGAGAACTGGGTAGCGCTGCTGGCGTTTCTGGTCACCGCCGTCACCGCCAGCCAGCTTTCCGCGCGCGCCCGCCGCCGCACCGCCGAGGCCGAAGCCCGCCGCGTGGAAATTGAGCGGCTCTACGCGCTGCTGCAGGCCATGCTGTTCACCGGCAACGCGCGCAAGACCATCCGCGAGTTTGTCAATCACGTGGTCCGGGTGTTCGGCTGCGGCGCCGCGGCGCTGTACTACTACCCGGCCGATGAAGTGGTGCGCTCGGGGCCGGAAAGCAAGGTGGTTTCCGATCACGATCTGCGTGCTGTGGCGGAGACCGAAAGCGTCACCATCGACCAGGAGCGCGGCCTGGCCACTGCGGCCGTGCGCCTGGGCGGCCGTCCGCTGGGAAGCCTCGCGCTCATCGGGCCGCTGCCCTCCGCGCAGAGTGTCCGCGCCATGGTGAACCTGGTGGCCCTGGCCATCGAACGCGCGCGCGCCTTGGAAGACGCCAGCCACGCCGAAGCGGCCCGCCAGAGCGAGGTGCTGAAATCGGCGCTGCTCGATTCGCTGGCGCACGATATCAAAACCCCGCTCACCTCCATCAAAGCCGCGGTGGGCAACCTGCTGCAAGGGAACACCGAGCGCGAGCTGCTGACCATTATCGACGAAGAAGCCGACCGGCTGAATGGCCTGGCCGCGGAGGTGATCGCCATGGCGCGCATCGAAGCCGGCAAGCTGCACCTGGAGAAAGGACCGGTGCAAGTGGCAGACCTGGTGGCGGCGGTGCTCCACGAAAACGCCGCCGCGCTCAAAGGGCGCGTCGTCACCGTGGCCGTGCCCGCGGGTCTGCCGGCTGCCGAAGCGGACCCGGAGTTTGTGGAGCAGGTGCTGCGGCAATTGGTGGAGAACGCCCTGAAGTATTCTCCGGAGGGTTCGCCGCTGACCGTTTCGGCGGAGCAAAAGGGTGCGAAAATCGTGATCGGGGTGGGTGACCGGGGACCCGGCATCGAAGAGCACGAGCGCGGCCGCATTTTCGACAAGTTCTTTCGCGGCCGCCAGCATCGCTTTTCGACCCGCGGTACGGGCATGGGGCTGGCCATTGCCAAGGGGATTGTAGAAGCGCACGGGGAGCGCATCTGGGTGGAAAGCGAGCCGGGCGAGGGATCGGTATTCTATTTCTCGCTGGCCGCCAGTGGAGACAGAAAACATTGAGCGCGGGAAAGATTCTGGTAGTGGACGACGATCCGCAGATCCGCCGGGTGATGAAGGCCACGCTGGTGGCGCATAGCTACGAAGTGGTGGAAGCGCGCACGGGTGAGGACGCCATGACGACCATCTCCGCCGAGCTTCCCAACCTGGTGCTGCTGGATATGAACCTGCCCGGCATGGGCGGCCTGGAGACCTGCCAGGCCATTCGGGCCGGGTCGGATATCCCGGTGGTGATTCTCTCGGTGCGCAATAGCGAGAAGGATAAGGTGGCGGCGCTCGATGCCGGCGCCGACGATTACGTCACCAAGCCATTCGGCATCGAGGAACTGCTGGCGCGCATCCGGGCGGCCCTGCGGCGCTCGCCGGCCTCGCTCGAAAACGGACCGGCCACCTACACCACCCAGGATCTGGAAATGGATTTCGCCGCCCGCCGCGTGCGCGTCCGCGGCGCGGACGTGCGCCTGACCCCCAAGGAATTCGAGCTGCTCAAATACCTGGTGCTGCACGCAGGAAAACCGGTGACGCACCGCGAAGTGCTGCAGGCGGTGTGGGGGCCGGATTACGGTGACGAGCCGGAGTACCTGCGAGTGTTCGTCAACCAGTTGCGCAAGAAGATCGAGGTGAACCCGGCGCGGCCTAAGTTCATCGTGACCGAGCCTTGGGTGGGGTACCGGTTCGTGGGCGAGTGACAGAACCGCGGCGCCAGCGGTAGCGGTTCTGTTCAGGCTTGGAAGGCGGTCGCGTGGTCGAGGTCTTCAATCATCCCAGGCTGTGCGGTTGGGCGCCAGCCCAGCCGCTGCTGCGTCAGCGCGCTGGAAGCTGGAGCGTCTATCCCAACGAAGAACCCAAGGAAGCCAAAGTGCCGGGCTGCCTCGTCGGGTGACTTGGCGACCACCGGCACCTTCAATCCGCGGCCGATGGCTTCCGCGATCTCCCGAAGCGGCACGCCCTCTTCGGCGATGGCGTGATACCGGGCTCCCGCGGAACCCTTCTCCAGCGCCAACCTGTAGAGAGGCGCAGTATCCAACCGGTGCACCGCGGGCCAGCGGTTGAGACCGTCGCCGATATAAGCCGAGACACCTTTCTCGCGAGCGACCGCGATCAAGTACGTCACCAGGCCTTGCTTATCCCGGTCGTGGACCTGCGGGAGGCGCACCACCGACGCCCGTACGCCGCGCGCAGCCACCAAAACTGCGGCCTCTTCCGAAACTCGGGGAAACGAGGGGTTCGGGGCGGGCACATCGTCTTCGGTCGCCAGACGTCCTGGCGCAACCACCGCGGCCCCAGCGGTGACCACCAAGGGGCGGTCAGAGCCCGCCAGCGCGGAGCCGAGAGCCTCGATCGCCCGCCGGTCCATCTCACAGTTCGCCGCGAACTTCGAGAAGTCATGGTTGAAGGCGGTATGAATCACTCCATCCGACATGCTCGCACCCTTGCGCAAGCCTTCCAGGTCTTCCAGATCGCCTCGTTGCACCTGGGCGCCGGCGGCGATCAGAGACTTGGCTCCCGCATCCGAACGCGCCAACCCGAGCACTTGATGGCCCGCGTCGATGAGCTCCTGAACAATGGCAGAACCGATAAAACCGGTAGCACCAGTTACGAATACACGCATGGCGACTTCTCCTTTTACTTGGTTTCACGACCATAACCGCCTTCAAGATGCTGGCTCAGGCCCTGCGGTTGCATCTGGCGATTAACCCTCGTCACGCGGTGGCGCCCTGTCGCCCGGCTGCGAATCCGAAAGCGCCTTCAGCACCGAGTTGCGGTGCGGAATGAGGCCTCCCTGCCCATCGCTCCCCAGCACCTGGCCGGGGGTGGCAACCGGCTCCAGCCTGAGGTAGGCTGGTACTGGCGTGCAGGGCGCCGCCGTGTCCGCGGGAAGGACTGAGTCCCCCTGATGTGTGACCGAAAGTATTCTTGTCTCAGTGAACTCTTTTCTGCCCGAGCGAGCGGACACCGGGCATTCGAAAGGAGCTCATGGTGAACGCCAATCTACCCGCCCGGCATCTTCCCGAGCGGCCCGACCTTGATCAGTTGAGACGGCAGGCGAAGGAGCTGCTCGCGGCATTCGCGGCCAGAGAATCCAGCGCCGTGGCCGAAGTGCGGCAATATTACCCCGGTGCCCCCGTTGACCCCTTCGCGTTGCATGACGCGCAGCTTGTGTTGGCACGCGCCTATGGGTTCGACAGTTGGCCGAAACTCAAAGCGCGCGTAGATGGTGTGACGGGCGGCCGGCTACACGACGCTGTGGAGCGAGGCGACGCGGTTGCCGTTCGAAACCTGCTGCGGCGGCGGCCCGAATTGGTCAATCGCGACCGGACCGGCTATCCCGAACGGCTGCCGCTGCACATCGCGGTTGAACGGCGCGACGCCGCGATGGTACGCCTGCTGATGGAGTACGGCGCGGACGCGCGCAGGGGAATCTGGCCGTACCGCCGCGATACTCAGGCCGTCGTCATGGCCGCAGAACGCGGCTACGGCGAAATCGTCGAAATCATCCGCGACCAGGAACGGAAGCGGGAGAAGCCGGCGCCGGAGACGCCGCCCGAAGCGCCAGAGCCTGCCCTGGAACCGGCGGCTGCCGCAGTGGTACGCGGCGACGCAGCGTGGATTCGCGAACGCCACGCCGAAGGCTCCCTCCGCGATCCTCTCGCCGGCGACGGTCTGCTGATCCTCGCGGTGAAGCACGACCGTCCGGACATGCTGGAGTTGCTCTTAGAACTGGGCTTCGATCCGGATGAGACCAGGCGCGAAGCCGGCGCGGACGAGATTGTGCATTCCTGGGGACGCCCGCTGCAGGAGTGCACGCAATCGGGCAAACTCGCCATGGCGGAGATGCTGCTGGCGCACGGAGCGGATGCGAATGCGTGGGCGTGCGTGTGGAATGCCTACCGGCAGAAGGATGCGGCGATGATCGAACTGCTGGCGCGGTATGGCGGCGTGCCGAACGCCATGACCCCCGGCTATCTCCGCGATACCGAACTGGCCGCGCGGATGTTCAGTCAGGAGGACGCCGGTACACTGCCAAAAGGCACCGTACGGGCAGGAAGAACGGTCGCCGAAGAGATCCTCGATCCGGCAGCCAGCGCCGGCTCTGTCGACATACTGCGGATGGCGCTGGAGCGAATCGCCTGGCCAAGCAACGATTCGCGCTGGTGGGGTATTCTCGCTTCCCCGCTGTGCTTCTGGAATCACATTCCGTGGATTTATTCGGAGAAGTGGGATCTTGACCGAAGCACCTATCTTCCCTGTTTCGCCCTGGTGCTGGATCGGTGCGATGCGAATATCAGAGGACGCTTCGGCATCACCGTGCTGCACTACGCCGCGGCATCGTATAACTGGGTGACGCCAGAGGAACGAGTGGCCTTCGTGGGTATGTTGCTGGATCGTGGCGCAAGAATGGACGTACGCGACGAGTTGCTCCAGAGCACTCCGCTGGGCTGGGCGTGCCGGTGGGGAAGACTGGAAGTGGTCAGGTTATTGCTCGGGCGGGGAGCTGATCCAGTCGAACCCGACGCGGAGTCGTGGGCGACACCTCGGGCGTGGGCCGAGAAGGCGGGACAGCCGGCGATCGTCGCCGCCTTGCAGGAGTAGGCGCCCCGTAAGTGAAGGCGCCGCTCCGTCCGGGAGTGCGATAATACCGCTATGAATCGCGAAACTGCGCGGAAACTCTTCGAGGCGTGGCGGCGCGGCGATAAGCAGGCGGTCGCCGAATTTCTCCGCTACAAGGCGCTCACCGAGTCTCTGGGGTGGCAGGAGGAGTGCGAACATTGCAAGCATCGCATGCGGCCTCTTTCGCGGCGCCTCAACTTCGAGGAACTCACGGTGGAATTCGAGTGCTCGTTTTGCGGCAAGCCCAGCTGCGTCCCTCTGAAGAGCTTTCCGGGCGCGGGGCCCTTGCAACCGCCCCCCGCGTCTTAGTATTGTCGATTCGTGACCATTTCTCGACGCACCGTTCTCACCGCTATGTCCGCGGCCGCCGCCGCGCGCGCGCAACGCCAGCGGCAACGCCCGCCAAACTGGAAGCCCAAGCTCGGGGTGCTGTGCCAGTACACCGACGCTAACCTGGAGTTCGTCAAGGCCCAAGGCTTCACCAGCATGCAGTTGCGCCTCAACCCCGACCGCCTGGACGACACCCAGATCGCCGCCATCAAGGACAAGATCCAGCGAGCCGGCATCTACGTTTCGGCGCTGGCGGTTGACGGCAACCACATCGACCCCGACCCCGCCCGCCGCGAGCACCAGAATACCTACACCACCAAATGCCTGGAGCTGTGCGGTAAGCTGGGAATCCCCAATATCGGCGGCCAGTCCGGCACCATCAAGGGCCGTCCCCTCGCCGAGCAGGTGGACGAAATCGTCAAGGTTTACACCGAAAAGTATTTTCCGCTCTGCGAGAAGTACAATGTGCGCATCCTGTGGGAGCCGTACGCCGGCGGTCCCAATATTGCCACCGGGCCAATCGGCTGGGAGGCGCTTTTCAAGGCCTTCAACGACAGCCCGCATGTGGGCCTGCAATTCGACCCCTCGCACCTGGTGTGGCAGTTCATGGACCCGGCGGCGGCAGCGCGCGAATTCGTCTCCAAAATCTACGACTTTCATCTCAAGGACACCGAGATCCTGTGGCACCTGGTGCGACGCGGCGGAATTGAGCCGGTGAACAACCAGCGGTGGTGGCGCTTCCGCGTGCCGGGTTACGGGTCGGTGGATTGGAAAGGCATCTTCTCGGTGCTCGCCGAAGCCGGCTACACCGGCGCGATGAACATCGAAAACGAGGACCAGTTCTACTATCCGTCGAACGACAGCGACGGCAACTTTACCGAGAATTACAAGCGCGGCTTTGAGGTGGCGCACGAATTCCTGAAGACGCTGGTGCCGCCGCTGACGGCGTAGCAGGATTGCATTACCACTGGCGCGCCTCAGCCGCCGATCGTTCCTGGAAACGGATCTGGCACGCGTTCCCGCGCCCGCGTGGGGGCAGCGCGCCCGGCAGCGCCGGCATCGGGAAGGCGCGTGCGTGCTGGAACCCCGCCGGACACGTTGACACGGTGGTTCACGTCACCGGCTGACTGGTGGACGGAGTTCCGGGCGCCCTTGTGGCGCAACGAGGAGCGGCCTGCGCTGGAACCGTGGCGGGGGAACGAGGGAAAAAGGCGGTCCTGTGAGAAGTGGCTCGAGGATCAGGAGGAGATCAGGGTGTGCGTGAGAACTCAGAGATCAGGACCGCAAACTTATTCTAACCGGAAATCGCAGAGTTGTGTGCTAGCGCACCAGAAAAAAGTACCAGATAGTAGTCGTTAGTATCGCGGGTGTGGACCGGGCCAGTCCGCGGCCGGCGGAGGCCGTCTGGGGCACGGCGCGCGTGGGGGAGATGCGGCGGGCGGTGTTCGGGTGGTCCGGGACTGCATTCGGCGGAGTGGCGTCATATCCTGTGTACATGCACGTTTCCGAAATCGATACACCTGCTCTGATCGTCGATCTGGACATTCTGGAACGCAATTTGTGCCGCGTGGCGGAATATACGCGGGAGCACGGGCTGCGATTGCGCCCCCACACCAAGACGCACAAGTCCACCCGTATGGCGCGGCGGCAGTTGGCGGCGGGCGCGGCGGGGCTGACGGTAGCCAAGGTTTCGGAGGCCGAAGTGATGCTGGGCGCCGAGCCGGACGATCTGCTGGTGGCGTATCCGGTGATCGGGCACAGTAAGCTGGCGCGGTTGATCGAGGTGGCCCGGCACACACACGTCACGGTGGCGCTCGACAGCGCTTTCGCCGCGCGGCAGCTTTCGGACGCGGCCCGGGCGGCGCAGGTGGAAATCGGGGTGCTGGCCGAGGTGGATGTGGGTCTCGGGCGCGTGGGCGTGGCTCCGGGAGAGCCGCTGCTGCGGCTGGCGCAGACCATCGTCAACCTGCCGCACCTCAGGTTCGCGGGCATCACGTTTTATCCGGGCCACATCAAGGACCTCCAAGAACCGGGCCGCGCGGCGTGGGCGCAACTCCGCGAACTGCTGCGCGAGATTCTGGGGCAGTTCCGCCACGCCGGATTGGAAGTGGGCATCGTGAGTGGCGGTTCCACCCCCACGCTGTTTCATTCGCATGAACTCGAAGGCCTCACGGAAATCCGGCCGGGCACTTACGTTTTCAACGATGTGAATACCGTGCGCAGCGGCGGCTGCGGGATGGAAGATTGCGCGGCGTCGATTCTGGCGACGGTGGTCTCGACGGCCAAACCGGGGCAGATGATCGTGGACGGCGGATCGAAAACGTTCTCTTCCGACCGGCCGGTGAATTCCTCCGAAGTCACCTTCGGCTACCTGGTGGAGGCCCCCGCGGCGCGCTTCCACAAGATGAACGAGGAGCACGGCTTCATCGACATCGCCCACGCCGGCGCGGAGTTTTCGATCGGCGACCGGGTACACATCATCCCCAACCACATCTGCGTGGCCGTCAACCTGCACGACCAGGTGTACGGACTGCGCGGGGACACCGTGGAAGAAATCTGGAAAGTGGAGGCGCGGGGAAAATTGCAATGAGGCGCGACCTGCTCTATGCGCTGCGTGCGCTGCGGCGGGCGCCGGGGTTCACGGCGGTGGCGGTGGCTACGCTGGCTCTGGGGATCGGCGCCAATACGGCGATTTTCAGCCTGGTGCAGGCGGTGATTCTGAAGCCGCTGCCGTTTCGCGATCCGGCGCGGTTGATCGCGGTCTGGGACACCTACCTGCCGCAGTTCTCGAAGGTGGGGATTTCGCCGGCAGAGCTGGAGACCTGGCAACGGCAAACAGGGATCTTTGCGGAGAGCGCGTGGTACCGCTACGTGCCGCTCGACCTCACCCTGGCGGTGCCGGGCGTGGAGCCGGCGGTGGTACACGCGGCGATGGTTTCGCCAGCGCTCGGACGGCTGCTGGGCGTGGCGCCGGCGCTGGGGCGCGGCTTCATGGCCGGCGACCCGCCCAACTCGGTGCTGCTCAGCGAGCAGGTGTGGCACGAGCAGCTCTCGGGCGACCCCGCCATTGCCGGCAAAACCATCCGCCTCAACGGCCAGGAGTACACTGTGGCCGGGGTGATGCCGCGCGCCGGCGCGTTCCCGGAATGGGCCGAAATATGGCTGCCGCCTTCGGCGCTGATAGGCGACGAATTGACCAATCCGGTGCGGCATTCGCTCGGGTTCGTGGCGCGCCTGGCACCCGGCGTGACGGAAGCGCAGGCGGCGGCGCGCCTGGAAACCCTGGCGCGTTGGCTGGCGGCGGAACATCCCAAGACCAGCACCGGGTGGGGCATGCGGGTGCTCGGCCTGCAGGCGGATTTGACGGCCGCCATGCGACCGGCGCTGCTGCTGTTGTGGGGCTCGGTCAGCCTGGTGTTGCTGATCGCCTGCGCCAATGTGGCCAATCTGCTGCTCTCGCGGGCCACCGGCCGCGCGCGGGAAATGGCGCTGCGCACGGCTCTGGGCGCCAGTGCCTGGCGCCTCAGCCGGCAACTGGTGACGGAGAGCCTGCTGCTGGCGGCGGCCGGCGGCTTGCTGGGACTGTGGCTGGCCGGTTGGGCCCTCAGTCTTGCCGGGCCTGCTTTGACGGATGTGCCGGCGAAGACGGATTGGACGGTGCTGCTGTTTCTGGCGGCGATCACGGCGGCGACGGGAGTGATCGCCGGACTGGCTCCGGCGGCCCAGGCGTTGCGCGCCGATTTGAACCACGTGATGAAGGCCGGGGCGGTGGCGGGCGGCGGCGCGGCGCGCGTGCGCAGCGGGCTGGTGGTGGCCGAGATCGCGCTGGCTATGATGGTAGCGACCGGCGGCGGAATCCTGGCGCGCAGCTTTCTGCGGCTGATGAATGTGGACCCGGGCTTCCAGCCGCACGGCCTGCTCACGCTGCGGGTATCGCTGCCGCCCTCGCATGACGGCGCCGAATGGTTCCACCGTGTGGAGGCGCGGCTGCGGGCGCTGCCGGGAGTGGAATCGGTGGCCGTGGCGAACGCCCTGCCGCTGGTGGCCAGCCGCGCCAACACCAGCCGGTTCTCGGTACCGGGGAGCCCGCTGATCAACCGCGATGCGCTGCCGGCGGCGCAGCTTCGGGCGGTCAGCCCGGACTATTTCCACAGCATGCGGATTCCGCTGCTCTCCGGGCGGGTGTTCGACGAACGGGACTTGAAGTCCGATGCCGTGATCATCAACGAAACCATGGCGCGGCGGTTCTGGCCGGGGCGCGATCCGGTGGGGCTGAAGTTCATCACCGGACCGTGGGGACCGAATCCGAGCTACGGCACCATCGTGGGGGTGGTGGGCGACGTGAAGCAGTTCGGGCTGGATTCGGAATCCAGCTTCGACCTGTATTCGCCGACGCTCGCGCCGCGCTACCTGATCGTGCGGACGGCCGGGGACGCCGCCGCGCTGGCCGGGGCGGTGCGGCGGGGGGTCCACGCGGCCGATGCGGAGGCGCCCATTACAGAGGTGCGGACGATGGACCAGGTGCTGGCGGAATCCGCGCGCACGCGGCGGTGGACAATGGCCCTGCTGGTGGCGTTTGCGGCGCTGGCGGTGGTGCTGGCGATGGTGGGGATTTACGGAGTGATGGCGTGGTCGGCGGCACAGCGCACGCGCGAGATCGGCATTCGCGTGGCATTGGGCGCGGGCAGCGGAAGCGTATGCAGGATGATGCTCCGACAGGGGCTGACGCTGTGCGCGCTGGGGCTGCTGCCGGGACTGGCAGGAGCGTGGGCGTTCCGGCGCGTGCTGGCGGGACTGGTGTTTGGAGTGGGCACGTTCGATCCGGTCGCCTGCGCCGCCGCTGCCGGGTTGATGGTGGCGGCCGGTTTGGCGGCGTGCTACCTGCCGGCGCGGCGGGCCAGCCAAGTGGACCCGCTGGTGGCGCTGCGCTGGGAGTAAGGGGCGTCCCAGGAGGGGACGGTGGCGTCCCGGAATCGGGCAGATGGGCGGGGGCCCCTTCACCGCGGAGACGCGGAGGGCGCGGAGGAAGCGCGGAGAAACCCCAAGACAAGAGGAGGCCGCAGAGGGGCGAAGTTTCGAGAGAGGCGCGGCAGATGGCGTGCTAGCACGGGGCGGGGAGGTGTCCGAATGGCCAAGAAGGAACGGATTCGCGAGGCGCTGACGGGGCTGCCCAGCCGGGAGTATTTGCTGGAGCGGATGGCTTTGGGCTGGCGGCCGGCGGCGATCGAATGGGAGCGGGACATCGTGCCGGAAGGCGGCGCGGAGCCCTATGTCGAGGAAATCCCGTACGGGCTGCGGGTGGCGCCGGATTGCGGCGGGCTGGTGGAAAACCCGCACGAGAAGGAAATCATCACCCTGGCTTTAGACATGATCGTGGAGGATTGCCCGCTTTCACGGGTGGCCGCCGAGCTGAATCAACGCGGCTACAACACGCGCGCCGGCAAGGCATGGACGCCCAGCGACCTGTTCACACTGCTGCCGCGGATGATCCAGGTGGGACCGCGGCTGTTTACCAGCGATGAGTGGACCACCCGGCGGCAACGGCTGCCGCGGGTGGTATAAGAGCGGCTGGCGGTATTAGACGGTGGCAGTTAGGTTTCAGTTAGGTTTCAATCAGGTTTTCCATTGCGGCACACGACCGTGTTAGTGGAACCTGGGCGCGCTCAGATTTTTCTTGACAAGGAACTGGAACTCGCATATGTTCGAGCCTGGAGTGTCTACCAATGGCAGAAAAGACGAAGCAACCTGCTAACTCGCGCGTCCAACTCTCCTTTGGGCGTAAACTCACGGATGAAGATGTAAAGGCGTTACAGGCGCAAGCCGATGCGCTCGAAGCACTAATACTGCCCGAGGGTGGGCACCACCACCACGATGACGTTGAGTTCTTCGTAGGTGACCACGTAGTTGGCGATCCAATCGAATAAGCCACAACCTATTTGTAACGCGGATGGCGGGTGGCACATTTTGGCCTGGCTAAGTCAAGGTGGAAGTGTGCGCCCGCCCGGCTCATCGAGCCAATTCGGTTCTCTGACTGAAATCCCGTGGATGACGGATTCGTGTCTTCGTTTTCTTTGTGAGAACTGTGGTATGCAAACCGACGAGTTGCTGGAAATTCTCGAGTTGGAACTCACACAGCACCGGGCATTCGGGGATAGTGAGTATATACGGGGGCAGGTACACTTCTGCCTGGAACGCCGCCTTCACAAGATTGCCGCTCACCTGCCGGACGCCGGTCAGTTGTTGGAGGCTCTGTCGCGCGCCGACTGCCACACGCGATACCGGGTACTTGGCGATAGTAGTGTTCGCTGCGCCATCCAACATGCTCTCACGCAAGTGGAGACGGGATCGGCTTACGGTCTGCCGCTGGACGATTGCGCGCAAGTGTTCCGCGAGACGATTCGTCTTCTGGAGGACGGTAAATGCGGCGGCCCGTTGGAATCAGGGTCTCCGGCAGTTCGCCGGTTAGGGCCGGAACCTTATCATGGGTGGATCTGGTGCGAAGAACATTCCGACGACATATTCGGCCGGTCCTTCCGGAGCGTGGTGCAGAAGAATTACGGCATATCCTTATACACACCTGATTCCGATGAGTGCGCGATGTTGGCAAGGGGAACACGCCTGCTCGAAGAGTTACTGCCGTCGCTATCGCGGAGCGCGCTCAGCCATGCTCACCTGATCGCGGTGTTTCCCAGGGTCGGTAAATGGACCGGGAGATCGTCGGCCTCGCAATTCAAGATCACCGGCACATTCTTCTTAAGCCGTGGCGGGCTTGAGGAGCCTTGGTATGTGGCGGAGCATATCTTCCATGAGGCGTTGCATCAAAAGTTATATGACTTTCGTCATGGACACTCGCTGCTGGCGCCGACGTTCTGGAGAAAAGATGCGCCGCTGGTTTGTTCGCTATGGAATGAGCCTAGTAAGTTGCACAATTGGGATATAAGCCGGGCGCTCGCGGCATTCCATGTATACGTACACCTGAGTCTTCTCTGTACCATAGCCGAGCGGCGCGCGCCGGAGCTGGAGGCGGCTTACGGTCCGCTGCAAGGAATGGTCGGGAGCCGTAAATCTCTCGAACGCGCCCGGTACCTGGGCGAGCAACTAACAGGACCCTGCTGGGAAGAGTTGGGGCAGGCAGGAAAGTATCTCGTGGAATGGTTGCTGTCGATCTTAAACGCCCTGGATGCGGCTCCGGCTCCCGAGGGTGCCTGTGTTCATTTGCTGCTCGACCGCTACGAGAAGGAAGCGGGGCGGGTGGAGGCCGTTCTCCGCAAGATCGGTCCTGAAGGTCTCGATGGTGGATCGAAGGCCGGGGTACCGCAACAGCTAATGGACCTGATCAGAGAAGAAGCGAATCACGTCTGCTGCGCGCTCTCGGCGGTGAATGCCAGTGAGGATCTCGGTCGTTTTAACCGTGCAGTCGCCCAATACTCCGATGCGGAGCTGGGAACCAGGTTTTTCGAGGTGCGCAGGCTCATCTCCAAGACTCTGTTGGACTTGTCTCCGGATCACCGGGGCTATCGGCTGGATGATTCTGTGGCTGAGTCGAAAAGGGCTGAGGAGATTGTGCGACAAATGGTTGAGACGTCCAGCCACCGCCTGGATCAGATACTTACACAGTGATAGCGCCGGAAACAGGCAGGCTGAAGCTTTTCTCTGACCGCGTGGCGGGCATTTACGGCAGCGAGGACTGGTGCGTATGGCTTTATGCTTTGGCGAAGATGCAGCGGCCCAAGGTGATCCTGGAACTGGGCAGTGGTACATTTGCGACGGCGCTTTGGTTGGCCCAGGCGGTGAAGGAGAACGGGGCCGGCCACGTGTGGACCGTAGACGACGGCCGCCACTGGTCCTCGATTCTGGCAAAGGAACCCGAGGCATTCCTGCCGGAGGAGCGGCACGAGCGTTTCGAAGACTACTTCCGTTACCTGGTGGGCGCGTTCGAGTTGGAAGCCCAGATTACCTGGCTTCCGCAGGCGATGCCGCCGTTCCCCAGCCCCGGTGAGCCGATCGACCTGTTGTTCAGCGACTTTCAGCATGGGCCGGACAACATCCTCGACATCCTGGCCTTCTACCTGCCGCGGTTAACCGAAGCCGGGTCTCTATTCATCGACTCGGCGCCCACTCATTTCGCGTCCTACGCGATGCTGGAGATACTGGTCCCGCTCCTGCAAGCAGGCAAGATTCCGGCCCGGCTGTGGGACCGGATGGAGTTGCCGCATCGCGAGCCGACGCTCGAGTGGGTGCGGCGGCGCTCGTTTCAGCTCGTCCACCTGGTGGAGGCCAAACAGCGCGCGCAAAACTCCACCGCGTGGCTCCGGTTCTGGCCCGCCGACGTGCGTCCGTGGCCGAAAGCGGCATTCCACTGAGGGCGTCCACCCCCAGGTGGTTGGGTCCCGGCGATTTGTGCGGAACGAACCCAAGGTACAATCGCGATTGGCCTATGATCGCACTGTCGCAGCCGGCCCCGCCCCTGGCCCGGCGTATTCCTAAGATCGGAAAGTGCGGCCGGGTGGACGAATACGCCTGGCTGCGCGACCGCAACGACCCGCAAACCATCGCCTACCTGGAGGCTGAGAACCGCTACACCGAGGCCGTGATGGCGCCGATGGAGGCGGTGGAGGAAAAGCTCTACCGGGAAATCCTGGGGAGGGTGAAGGAGACCGACGTTTCGGCGCCGGTGGCGCGCGGCGGATGGCTGTATTACACGCGCACGGAAAGCGGGAAGCAGTACTCCATCCACTGCCGCAGGCGCGCGCCGGACGGCCCCGAAGAGGTGCTGCTGGATGGCAACCAACTGGCCGAGGGCCACGGCTACTTCAGCCTGGGAGCATTCGAACCCAGTCCCGACCACAACCTGCTGGCTTATGCGACCGACGTGGCCGGGGACGAGGTCTATACCGCGCGGTTCGTGGACCTGGGTACGCGGGAATGGCTGCCGGATGTGTTGACCGGCGCCAGCGCTCCGCTGCACTGGGCCAACGATAACCGCACCTGTTTTTACGTCACGCTGGACGATTCCAAGCGGCCCTACCGGCTGTTCCGGCATCGCCTGGGCGCGAAAGAGGACGAGTTGCTGTACCAGGAGGATGACGAGCGCTTCGAGGTGGAGGTGCTGCGGACCAAAAGCGGGGCATACCTGTTTCTGGAGATTGCCAGCAACGTGACCAGCGAGTATTGGTACCTCGAGGCGGATAACCCCGGCGGGAAGTTCCGGGTGCTGTTTCCGCGG
Organism: Bryobacteraceae bacterium; assembly: GCA_035505095.1. Classification (GTDB taxonomy): domain Bacteria; phylum Acidobacteriota; class Terriglobia; order Bryobacterales; family Bryobacteraceae; genus JOPF133. Next base: position 31,593 of record DATJRE010000127.1, read on the forward strand.
CGCCAGGATGTGGAGTACGACGTGGTGCACCACGGGCGGCATTTCTACGTGCGGATCAACGACCAGGGGCACAATTTCCGGCTGCTGCGCACGGGCGTGGATGGGGAAGGGGCGGTGGAAGTGCGGCCGCATCGGGAGGAAGTGCTGCTGGAAGGCATGCAGACATTCCGCGATCACCTGGTGCTGGTGGAGCGGGAAGATGGGCTGCGGCAGATCGCCATTGAACACCTGGAGACCGGCGAGCGCCACCGGGTGGAATTTCCCGAGCCGGTGTACGCCGCCTGGCCGATGGACAATTTCGAATTCGACACCACCCAGCTCCGCCTGGGCTACACCTCGCTGGTGACGCCGGTTTCGGTATTGGATTACGACATGAACGCGCGCACGCGGGAAGTGCGCAAGCAGGCCGAAGTGGTGGGCGGCTACGACGCGGCGCAATACGCCGCCGAGCGCATTTTCGCGGAAGCTCCGGACGGCGTGCGGGTGCCCATTTCGCTGGTGTACCGCAAGGGCCTGGTGCGCAACGGGGAGGCGCCGGCGCTGCTCTACGGCTACGGAGCGTACGGCGCTTCGAGCGAGCCGGGGTTTTCGTCGGACCGGCTGAGCCTGTTGGACCGCGGTTTCGTGTATGCCATGGCGCACGTGCGCGGCGGCGAGGAGATGGGCCGCTGGTGGTATGACGATGGGCGGCTGCTGCACAAGCGCAATACCTTCACCGACTTTATTGCCTGCGCGGACCGGCTGGTGGCCGGGGGCTACACGGCTGCCGGCCGGCTGGCGATTACCGGCGGAAGCGCCGGCGGCCTGCTGATTGGCGCGGTGCTGAACCTGCGGCCGGAACTGTGTGCGGCGGCCATCGCCAAGGTGCCGTTCGTGGACACGCTGAATACCATGCTGGACCCGACGCTGCCGCTGACGACCATGGAGTACGAGGAATGGGGCAACCCGGAGGAGCCGGCTTACTATGACTATATTGCCAGTTACTCGCCATATGATAATGTGCAGGCCGCGACTTATCCGCACTTATTGATTACCGCGGGCCTGAACGATCCGCGCGTGGGGTTCTGGGAGCCGGCCAAGTGGGCCGCGCGCCTGCGGGCATGCAAGACGGGCGGCGAGCTGCTGTTGTTGAAGACCAATATGGGCGCGGGACACTTCGGCCCTTCGGGAAGATACCGCCGGTTTCGCGAGACGGCTTTCGAGTATGCATTTCTGGCGAGGGTCGGGTTAGTGGAGATGGAAAGCGACGGTATGGGCCGCTGATTCGTGCGAATTGGTGCCGATTGACGCCGATTTAGTGCCGATTCAGTTCGTTGTTGGCCGACTTTCTTCGATGCGCGGCGTCCTTAGCGCCGGGAAATGGGAACCGGTTCCGTAACCCGCCCGACCACGACCGTACTCCCTCCCCCGAGGGAGCCTGCCGCTGCCGGCCGCCTTCCGAAAGCTCAAATACGCATCTCAACCGGACTTTAAGGCCTCTGATCAGTTCAGGCGCCGGTACGTACTCTACGAAGCGGGCTGCGCTCGGCGAGCGAGCAGCTTTGCTTACATGCTGACGGTAGCATGCGGGTTGGGGGGTTCCGGCGGTAGTGGCCTGTAAGTCATTGAGCCGGTTGAGAAGAAAACGGGCGAACTCTGCGAACGCGAAAGCCGAGGGGTGAAGCGATATGATGCCTGCATGGACGTGTTGGCCCGCCTTCTTCGCGACTTTCGGTACGCTGCCCGTTCCTGGCGAAGGTCTCCCGGGTTCGCCGCCGCGGCCATCGTCACTCTGGCGCTCGGTATCGGCGCCAGTACCGCGATCTTCAGCGTATTGCAGGGCGTGGTCTTAGATCCGCTGCCGTATCCGCAGCCGGACCGGCTGGTGGTGGTGTTGCTCTATAATCGAACGCTGGGCAATCCCACGTATCTCTCCTATCCGGATTTTCTCGACTGGCAGCGGAATTCCTGATCATTCGACCAACTCGCTGCGGTTGCCGATGAGGGCTTCGACCTGACCAGCCCCGGCGCGCCCGAGCACGTGGATGGCAAGGAAGTCTCCGCCAATTTCTTCCGTACGCTGGGGGTTCGCCTGGCCGCCGGGCGCGGTTTCTCGGCAGAGGAGGACAGGATCGGAGGCGCTCCCGCGGCGGTCATCGGCAATCGTCTGTGGCAGGACCGGTTCGCGGGCAGCCTCGCGGCATTGGGCCGGAATATCAGCTTGAACGGTGTGGATCATACGATCGTCGGCATCCTGGGGCCGCGTTTTGGTTTTGGCAACCAGGCGGCAGATGTCTACACCCCGATTGCGCGCCGCTACCCGCTCTATATTAATGACCGCACCGTCCACGACATTCTTTGCGTGGGCCGCCTCCGCCCGGGGGTGAGTACGCCGCCGGCCTCTGCTTTCGTCGGCGCGGGCATACCGCGTCGCAGCAATTGGCTAAGATTTGGATTGCGGCTTGGCACGGGGAAGCCTGGGCGTCAGGATTCGTACAGTGTGGCGGCATGGGAATTGGGGAAACTCCCTGCCCGAAGTCACGGCCCCAAAGACTCGCAACTCCCGCCCGGGGGGCGGGTTCTATACACTAAACCTAACTGCGGGTGAGCAATCGCAGTCTAAAGCACTATCGGAGGTACGGCGTGAAGATCGGACGCTTGCTGGTAGCGGCTGCCCTGGCGCTGGCCGCAAAGGGCGCTTCCCCTGGCGACGATACGGCCGGGCGGTTCGATGCCAAACTCGATCCCGAACAGAGAATCCTGCAGGCACTCAACCGGCTGACTTTCGGTGCCCGGCCGGGCGATGTGGAAGAGGTCCGCAAAATGGGGGTCGAGAAGTGGATCGACCTCCAGTTGCACCCGGAGCGCATCGCCGAAAATCCCGTGCTGGCCAGCCGGCTGAAGCCGCTCGACACCCTCAACCTGGATTCGGCGGAGCTTCTCAAAGAGTACAATCCGCTGGTTCCGCCGGGGTTTGTGCGGCCGAAGCCGCTCAATCAACTGCTACCGGGCGAAACTTACCGCAAGGTCTTCAACGGCACGGCGGAGGAACGGCGCGCGGCCATCCTGGCGCTCGATCCGGAGATCCGCGTGCAAGTGTTGGCCATGATCCCGCCGAACCTGGTGGATTGTTTCCCCGAATTGCAGAAGGAACAGGCCGACGCGCGCAAACAGCAGCAGCAGGAGCGGCAGATGCAGATGCGCATGATGCGCCCGCCGCTGAACGAACTGCTGGACCCGCAGGAGATGCGCGTGGCGCGCAACGGCACGCCGGCGGAGCGGGAGGCGCTGTTCGCCTCGCTGGATCCGGCCAAGCTGAAGCTGGTGGCCGCGGCGCTGCCCCCGCAGTCTCTGGGCGACCGGCCGGAATTGCGCCGCATGGGCGTGATGCTGCGGTCGCCGCAGCAGGTGGTGATGGGCGATCTGCGCGAGGGCAAGCTGTACCGCGCGATCTATTCCAACCGGCAGTTGGAGGAAGTGCTCACGGATTTCTGGTTCAACCACTTCAATGTGTTTGAGGGCAAGGGCCAGGACCGCATGTTGCTCACCAGCTACGAGCGCGACGCCATCCGGCCCAACGTACTGGGTAAATTCAAGGACCTGCTGCTGGCCACGGCGCGCCACCCGGCGATGCTGATTTACCTGGATAACTGGGAGTCCATGGGGTCCGATTTCTTCGACGTGGGGCCGTTTGCGCCGCCCCCGGGAGCCATGGGCGGGCGCGGCTTTTTCGGCCGGCAGGCGCACGGGCTGAACGAAAACTACGGCCGCGAGCTGATGGAGTTGCACACGCTGGGGGTCGACGGCGGCTATACCCAGGACGATGTGATTGCCGTAGCGCGCTGTTTTACCGGGTGGACCATCCGCGCGCCGAATCAGAAACCGGAGTTTGTGTTTGCGCCTTTCATGCACGATGACGGCGAGAAGATCGTGTTGGGGCATAAGATCGCGGCCGGCGGCGGCGAGCAGGATGGGCTGGAGGTGATCGATATCCTGGCGCATCATCCTTCCACGGCGCGGTTCATTTCGACGCAACTGGCGCGCCGTTTTGTGGCCGACGATCCGCCGCCGGCGCTGGTGGACCGGATGGCGCGCACGTTCCTGCGCACCGATGGCGACCTGCGCGCGGTGATGACGGTGATGTTCACGTCGCGCGAGTTTTTCTCCGAAGGCGCCTGGGAATCCAAGATACGGTCGCCGCTGGAGATGGTGGCGGGCGCGGTGCGCGCGCTGGACGCCGATGCCACCGACACCTTCACGCTGGCGCAAAAAGTTGCGGACATGGGCGAGCCGCTCTACGGCAAAGAGCCGCCCAGCGGTTACAAAGATACTGCCTCGGCGTGGCTGAGCACGGCCGCGGTGATGGCGCGGATGGGCTTCGCCGAGGCGCTGGTAAGCGGCCACATGCCCGGCGTGAAAGTGGACTGGTCGCGGTTCGAGGGCAAGGATACCGCGGCGATTGCCCGGGAGTTGCTGCAACGAAACCTTTCGGGGAACGCGCGGGCGGCGTTGGAAGAGGGATTGGGCGGCCATGTCACGCCGGCGCGGATTGCTGGGTTGATTCTGAGTTCGCCGGAATTTCAGAGGAGGTAGCGTGATGCTGACGAGACGAATTTTTCTGCGCGGTTCGGCGATGGTGATGGCCGGAGCCGGCTCGGTGCCATTTTGGCTGGGGCGCGCGGCGGCCAACGCCGGCGGCAGGCGCAAAGTCCTGGTGGCGATCTTCCAGCGCGGCGCGGCGGACGGACTCAACGTGGTCGTGCCGTTCGCCGAAAAACGCTACTACGAGCTGCGGCCTACGCTCGGCATTCCCGCTCCCGGCGCGGGCAACGGTCCCCAGCCGGCCATCGACCTGGACGGGCACTTCGGGCTGAATCCCTCGTTGCAGCCGCTCAAGGCGCTGTGGGACCGCCAGATGCTGGCGATTGTGGAGGCCACCGGCTCGCCCGACCCGACGCGCTCGCACTTCGATGCGCAGGACTACATGGAATCGGGGACGCCAGGATTGAAGCGCGACGGATGGTTGAACCGCGCGCTGCCCCCGGCCGGACCGGATGCCTCGCCGTTGCGGGCCATCGCCATGCGGGCCAGCCTGCCGCGCACGCTGCAGGGGGATGAGCCGGCTATCGCCATCAACGATGTGCAGCAGTTTAAGGCCGCCGCGGACAACGCCGCCATCATCGAGCGGATGTACGCGGCGTCGCCGGACAAACAATTGGCGACGGCGGGCAAGGATGCCTTTGCAGCCATGCGCATGATCGAGGCGTTGAGCCGCACGCCGTACAACCCCTCGGGCGGCGCGCAGTACGGGCAGGGCGGGGTATTGGGCCGCGCCTTGCGGCAGATTGCGCAGTTGATCAAGGCGGATGCGGGCGTGGAGGCGGCCTTTGCCGAAATCGGGGGATGGGACCACCACCAGAATGAGCTGGCGCAACTGAACAACGTGCTGCGGCAGTTTGGCGGGGCGCTTTCGGCGTTCTGCACCGACATGGGCGACCGCATGGAAGATGTGGTGCTGGTGACCATGTCGGAGTTTGGCCGCACGGCCAAGGAGAATGGCGACAACGGCACGGACCACGGGCACGGCGACGTGATGTTTGTGCTGGGCGGCCCGGTGCGCGGCGGTAAGGTGTACGGGCAGTGGCCGGGGCTGGAGGAGGAACAGCTTTACGAAGGCCGCGACCTGGCCGTCACCACCGATTTCCGCCAGGTGCTGGGGGAGCTGGTGGGCGGACATCTGGGCACCGCCAACCTGGGGCAAGTTTTCCCCGGCTACCAGCAGAAGGCCCCGCTGGGATTGCTCAAGATGTCGGTTTAGGGGCTTTTCGGAGTCCGCGGGCAGGTTCTGACCGCGGAGAAAATCTGACGCGGAGGCGCGAAGTGAGGAGGAGAAAACCTTCTGCTTCTCTTCTCCGCGTCTCCACGTCAAAAGCCCCCTTTCGCTTCCCTTATTGCAGCCGCCGGTACGCGAGGCTTTCCACCGCAATGGGGGATTTGCCCCAGCCACAGTGTGGTATTTCACGACTTTCACCACCCGTTTGTCCTATGGTTAATCGAATTACAGATCCTATATACTTATATTTTGTTAGTTTTTCTTTTGGGACGACACGTGCATACGCCCCAGGGGTACTTGGGGCACATTGGGTAACCGCCCCAGGTTTGCGGCAGGTGACGTTCTGTGGATTTCGGCATCCCGGCTGGGTTTATCGAGAAGTTGGCTAAACCGCGCTATGTTTTGGCGCTTTTGGCCGTGGCCGGCGCAGTGGGGCTACGGCTGGCCCTCGATCCGCTACTCGGCACTCAGTCCCCTTATCTTCCCCTGGCAGCGGCGGTCCTGGTGGCGGGGCGGCTGGGCGGGCGCGGACCCGCTCTTGGCGCCACGGCATTAGGCTCCTTGAGCGCCTGGTATTTCTTTGTCGAGCCGCGTTTCTCGTTCACGGTCACCCAGCCCTACGATCTCGTCGGTCTGGGGCTGTTCGGCGTCATCGGCGTGGGCATCAGCCTTCTCGAAGCCCAGGACGGGGCACCATCCGGAACGGCTGCCGCGGGCCGCTGGGAGAACCGGTCCGGCGGTCCGGTAGGCGTGCCCGCGGTGCGGCGGACCGCCATGCTGGCCGGCGGCGCGCTGGCCATCGGCATCCTGGCTTCGCTGCTGTGGAGCGGCTTGACGCGCTCCATGGAAGCGGAACGCTGGGTGGAACATACCTACCAGGTGCTCAACGCGGTGACGTCGGTGGGGTCGTCGCTGGAAGTGGCCGAAACCTCCCAGCGTGGATATCTGCTGACCGGGGATGATCGATATCTGAAGAGCTACCGGGCGGCTTTGGCTGCTGAACAGGCGGGCAGCCTGGCGCTCCGCCGCCTCACGGCCGACAGCCGGGTGCAGCAGGCGCGCCTGAAGGACTTTGACCGGCTGGCGCAGACCAGGCTGGCGGTACTGGATTCGACCATCCAGGTGAGCCGGCAGCAAGGGTTGCCGGCCGCCATCGGCGTGGTGCGCACCGACGTCGGTAAGGAGTTGATGGACCAGTTGCGGGCCCAGTTGCATGCCATAGAGGATGAAGAGCGGGGGCTGCTGCACCGGCGCACTACGGAGGCCGGCTTGGCCGATTCGCGCACGCGCTGGATTCTCGGCTTGGGCAGCGGTTCGCTGGTGATTCTGCTGCTTTTGGCGGGAGCGGCGCTGGAGCGCCATATCTACCGGCTGCACCAGGCGGAAAAGCTGCTGGCGCGGCAGGCCCGCCTGATCGATCTCTCGCATGACGCGGTGATCACCGCGGACGGCAAGCGCGTGATCACCGGGTGGAATACGGGCGCGCAGCAGATGTATGGCTGGACTGCCGAGGAAGCCGCCGGCAAGACCATCCACGAGCTTCTGCACACCAGCTCGAATGTGGCGATCGCGGAGATCGACCGCGTCCTGGCGGGCGCCGACCGCTGGGAGGGAGAGCTGGTTCACACGCGCGCCGATGGTAGGCAAATCGTGGCCGAGAGCCGCCAGGTTCTGCTGCGCGAGGATGCCGGCGTGGCGGCCGGATACCTGGAAATCAACCGCGACATCACCGACCGCCGGCGCGCCGAAGACGCACTTCGCGAGAGCGCCAAGCAGTTTGAGACCCTGGCCAACGGCATCCCGCAGTTGTGCTGGATGGCCAATGAAGACGGCTGGATCTTCTGGTATAACGAGCGGTGGTATCAGTACACCGGCACCACGCCGAAGGACATGGAGGGGTGGGGCTGGCAAGCGGTCCACGATCCGCAGGCGCTGCCTGGGGTGATGGAACGTTGGCAGGCATCCCTCACGTCCGGAGAACCGTTCGATATGGTCTTTCCGCTGCGTGGAGCAGATGGCGTGTTCCGCCCCTTCCTGACCCGCGTGATGCCGGTGCGCGACGGGGATGGCAAGGTGGTCCGCTGGTTCGGAACCAACACCGATATCAGCGAGCAGCGCCAGACCGAGGAAGCCCTGCGCGAGAGCCGGACGAAACTGGAGGCGGCGCTGGCCAGCATGACCGACGCAGTGTTCATCTCCGACGCCGAAGGCCGGTTCCTCCACTTCAACGACGCATTCGCCACATTCCACCGGTTCCAAAGCAAGGCGGATTGCCACAAGAACCTGGGCGATTATCCCGCCATTCTGGAGGTATCGCTTCCGGGGGGCGATCCGGCGCCACTGGAGCAGTGGGCGGTTCCGCGGGCGCTGCGCGGCGAAACGGCCATCAATGCCGAGTACATTTTGCGGCGCAAAGATACCGGCGAATGCTGGGTGGGAAGTTACAGCTTCGCTCCCATTCGCGACGCGCATGGCGCCATCGCCGGGTCGGTGGTGGTGGCGCGCGATATCACCGGTCGAAAGCGGGCGGAGGAGGAAATCCGCCGGCTCAATACCGACCTGGAACAGCGCGTGCTGGACCGCACCGCGCAGCTTGCCGCTTCCAATAAGGAGCTGGAGGCGTTTGCGTACTCGGTTTCGCATGACCTGCGCGCGCCGCTGCGCGGAATCGACGGCTGGACTTTGGCTTTGCTTGAGGATTACTGCGGCGCCTGTGAAAAGCTGGAAGGCAAGGGGCGCAAATACCTGGACCGCGTGCGTTCCGAGACCCAGCGCATGGGGCACCTGATTGACGATCTGCTGCAGCTTTCGCGGATTACCCGCGCGGAGATGCATCGCGGGGCGGTGAATCTGAGCGCCACCGCCGAATCGATTGCCGCCCGGCTGCGCGAGAGCCATCCGCAGCGGCGCCTGGAATTCGCCATCCGGCCGGGGCTGACGGCTTTCGGCGACGCCCGCCTGCTGGAAGTGGCGCTCACCAACCTGCTGCAAAACGCCGTCAAGTTTACCGGCCCGCGGGAGCAGGCGCGGATTGAATTTGAAGCCGCGGAATGCGACGGGCAGCCGGCTTTCGCCATTCGCGACAACGGCGTGGGTTTCGACATGGCATACGCCGGCACGCTGTTCGGCGCCTTTCAGCGGCTGCACAACGAATCGGAATTTCCCGGCACGGGCATCGGGCTGGCCACGGTGCAGCGTGTGATTCACCGCCACGGGGGCCGGGTTTGGGCCCAGGCCGAGCCGGACCGGGGAGCGAACTTTTATTTCACGGTTGGACCCGATCGATGAACAACCACAAAGTGATCCTGCTCATTGAAGACAATTCCAGCGACGTGGACCTCACCATAAGGGCCTTGGAGAAGGGCCACATTGCCAACCGCATGGTCGTCGCGCGGGATGGCAAGGAGGCTCTCGACTACCTGTGGGGTGAGGGGGCCTACGCCGGCCGCGACGTTTCGGACCTGCCGGCGGTGACGCTGCTCGATCTCAAGCTGCCCAAGGTGCCGGGGCTGGAGGTACTGCGCCGCGTCCGCGCCGACGCCCGCACGCGCCGCCTGCCGGTGGTGATTCTAACGTCCTCCAAAGAGGAGCAGGACCTCGCCACCAGCTACGACCTGGGCGCCAACAGCTACATCCGCAAGCCGGTGGACTTCAATCAGTTCACCAAGGCCATCGAACAACTGGGCCTGTACTGGCTGGTTTGGAACGAGGTGCCGCCGAGGGTCACGCAACCATGAGCCGGTCACACCATGAGTAACGTTTTGAGGGTACTCCAGGTAGAGGATTCGGAGAACGATGCAGCCATGGTCGTTCGCCTCCTGGAGAACGCCGGGTATGAGGTCCAAGGGGAGCGGGTGGAGACCGCGGCGCGCATGCGGGCGGCACTTCGCAAGCAGGACTGGGACGCTATTATTGCGGACTACCATCTGCCGCAGTTCGATGCTCCCGGGGCGTTGAAGGTTCTGCGCGAGAGCGGCCTGGATCTACCCTTCCTCGTGGTTTCGGGCGCGGTGGGCGAAGACCTCGCGGTGGCCATGATGAAGGCCGGCGCTCACGACTATGTGATGAAGAGCAGCATGGCGCGGCTGGTGCCGGCAGTGGAGCGGGAAATCCACGAGGCCGCTGTGCGCCGCGAGCGGCGGCGGGCCGCCGAGGGCCTGCGCCTGGCGCATGAAGAGGCCGAGCGGAGCCGCCGGCTTCTGGATGCCGTCTTCACCGCGCAAACCGATGCCGTCGCGGTCTACGACACGGCCGGCGTGGTGATTCGCACGAACCCGGCGGCGGCGGGCATTTATGGGTTCGATCCGACCGGAATGAGGATCGCCGACGTATTGGAGAAACTGCAGATACCCGGCGGGCCGGGCCTCAGCGCCACCGAGCGGGCGCTGGCGGGCGCGGTGGTGGTGAACCTGGAGCTGGCCGCGGCGGAGCGGACCTTTGAGACTTCCTCGCTGCCTATGCGCGATGCCGCCGGCGGGATCATCGGCGCGGTTACGTTGATCCGCGACATCAGCCGGCGGAAGCACGACGAGCAGCGGTTGCTGCAGGCCCAGAAGCTGGAAAGCATCGCTCTGCTGGCCGGAGGAATCGCGCACGATTTCAATAACATTCTGACGGTGGTGAGTGGCAACATCTCGCTGGCGCTGGAAGACGCCTGCACGGACTGTCCGGCGGCTTTCGTCCTGCCGGGGGCGCTCGAATCGCTGCAGCGCGCCGCCAGCCTGACACGCCAACTGCTGGCGTATGCCGGGAAGGGCGCCTTCGTGCGCGAGCCGGTGCCGGTTTCAAGTGCCGCCCGGCGCACAATCGATCGCCTGCTTCCGTCGCTGCCGGAGAGAATCCGCCTGGTGGCCGACTTAGCTTCCGGCATCCCTCCCCTGCTGATGGACCCGGGCCAGTTGGAGCTGGTGTTTTCCAACCTGATTCTGAACGCCGTGGAATCGATTCCCGGCGGGCAGACGGGAACCGTTAGAGTGCGCACTGCCGCGGACGGCGATGCGGTGAAGATCGAAGTGTCCGATGACGGGTGCGGCATGGACGCGGAAACCCAGAAGCGCATTTTCGACCCCTTCTTCACGACCAAATTTACCGGCCGGGGACTGGGTCTGGCGGCCGTGGAAGGAATCGTCCGCACCTCGGGCGGCCGCATTGCAGTGGAGAGCGCCGCCGGCCACGGCTGCCGCATCAGCGTCATTCTGCCGGTTCCCAAAACCGCGTTCCCGGCGCCCCCGGCCGCGGCGCCGCGGGCTGTTTCCAGCAACGCCTATGGCGCGGTCCTGATTGTGGATGATGAGCCGATGGTCCGGCAAATGGCCGGCGCATTCCTCAAGAAGCGCGGCATCCCGGTGCTGGAGGCCGCCAATGGCAAAGAGGCCATCGAACGGCTCAACCAGGACGGAGGAGCCGTGCGGGCCGTCCTGCTGGATCTGGCCATGCCCGAAATGTCGGGAGATGCGGCCTTACCGATCATCCGCAGACTCCGGCCGGAGGTGCGGGTAATTGTCAGCAGCGGTTTCCAGGAGGGCGACGTGCAACAGCACTTCCGCCAGATTGAGGCGTGCAGCTTTTTGCCCAAGCCGTATACGCCGCAGCAACTGTACGCGGAAATTCTTCCGGTGGTCTCCCGGTGGGAGAAGACCGCATGAGCCAACTGCTGCGGGTTCTGCTGATTGAAGATTCGGAAAGCGATGCGGGGCTGATTGCGCGGCACCTGGAGAAAGCCGGCCACGAGGTTCGGGCGGACCGCGTGCAAACCGCCGGCGCGCTGTGCGCGGCGCTGGCGGGCGGCGAGTACGACGTGATTATCGCCGACTATCACCTGCCTCAGTTCGACGCGCCCGCGGCCCTGGCCCTGGTGCGCCAAAGCGGCCGCGACATTCCGTTTCTGGTGGTCTCCGGCACCATCGGCGAAGAGCGCGCGGTGGCCATGATGAAGGCTGGTGCGCAGGATTACCTGATGAAGAGCAACCTGGCACGCCTGGCGCCGGCCGTGCTGCGCGAGATACGGGACGCCGAGAGCCGTCGCGAACTCCGGCGCACCGAGGCCGAGCGGCAGCGCCTGGAAGAGCAGTTTCGGCAGGCGCAGAAGATGGAATGCGTCGGACGGGTAGCCGGCACGGTGGCGCACGATTTCAATAACCTGCTCACCGTGATTACCGGCTACGCGCACATGGGCCTGAGCGATCTGGCCCCGCAGGACCCCTGGTACGACGCCTTTGCGCAGATTGCCGATGCCGCCAAGCGAGCCGCGGACCTGGCCGGCCGCCTGCTGGCGTTCAGCCGGCCGCACCCTGCCGCTTCCCAGGAGCTTGTGTTGAATGAGCTGGTGCGGAATTTCCAGAAGATGCTGGCACGCGTCCTGGGCGACCGGATTCGCCTGGATGTGGTGCTGGATAGCCGCGCGGGGACGCTGCAGGCCGATCCCGGACAGGTGGAGCAGATCCTGATGAACCTGGCAGTCAACGCGCGCGACGCCATGCCCGAAGGCGGCCGTCTGCGGATTGAGACGGCGGTGCTTCCGGCGGCCCGGCAAATCCAGCTCAGCGTGAGCGACACCGGCATCGGTATGCCCCCGGCGGTCAGGGCGCGCATCTTCGAGCCGTT